>JANXYP010000351.1 GCA_025355955.1 Chloroflexota bacterium | reverse complement strand
CTCGGAAGTACGCCTACACTAGTCAGAGGGATTCCTTCGACTTTATGTTCAGCTTGTTCTCTATGCCATTTCATTCCTTCAACTTCAGAGCTTGTGAAACGCCAAATAAGCCCATAAGCACCAACTATAATAAGGTTCAAGTCTCCTCTGATTATCCCATAGCGAGATCCAGAGATTCCACTTAGACAAGGATGCTTGGTATTTTCGCCAAACTCCCATATTCGGTAGAGTATAAACACTGAGGCAGCGAGAACAGGGTACCTAGTTATATTTTCTATCAAACCCTGCTGGCTACTGCTAAGTATAGTAAAAGAAGTGATTGCACCTACAGCAAGAGAAATAAATCCGGCTTCTGTGGTATGGGTAGTAACAGCGTAATGCAGTAGCCGAAGAGCCTCTTGCCTATAGTATCGTAGCGACGCGATATCTTTTAGCCTACGTTCCCTATCCACTGTTTCCCAGTAAGCTACTTCTGCTTCAAACTCCGCATGAGTCATAGGTAGTGCAGATAGGTCATTAACATGAGTACCTACCTCAGAGTCATGCTGTTGAATGCTGCTGTTATCTGTAGCAAGTCCGTGACGCTGTTGCGTATTAGAGCTAAATACACCTCTTATCTTTTCCCCAAGTCTACCTTGCGTGACAAAGATCCAAAGGAATGTTCCTATAAGCAGCCCAATAATAAGCACCAGTAGGCCTATTGGTGGGTTCCCCACAACAAAGGCAAAAAATGCCGATATAATCACAACGATAAACCATGTAATTAGCCCTTCAATTACGGCACCAGGGCGGATCTTCCAGTTCTCGTTCATGGCCCACTTGTATAAAGAGGTTATCCTCATCCGACCATTCGATGACCATGGAGTAGTGGGGATACTGTTGCGGTTCGCTCATGATTAGCCTCGCTGCTGTACCAATTCGCCGACTTCTGCTTCGTCCTCAGCCTCCGGCTCACCGAGCGTGCCATCATCGTTCCACCAGCGGAAGACGAACTTCTTCGGCTCTGGAAGTGTCCACTGATCAGCCAGTGCGCTATCAATCCAACCTTCCATCGCATAGTAGCCCTGCTGTGCTGCCTCTGCGTAGGTTTTGCCGTGTGTACGACAGCCCGGTAGTTCTGGCACAGTGGCGATATATAGCTGGTCATCGTCCGACCACTCGATCAACAGGGAGTAGCGGAGGGGTTTCTCCTGTTCAAATTGCCCGTTCATGACAACCTCCTTTGAATCTCGCGCAACTCTGCCAAAGCCTTGCTAACTTGTTCTCCAAATATTGGTCTGCATCGTCACCATCATGGCCGGGCAGTGTTATCTTTCGGCGTAGGAGCGGGTGGCTCCAAATTGTGTGGCTGCCCTTAGCTGGTCGCCAGGTGAAGCCAGCGCGTAGCAGTTCAGCTTTGAGGTCTCTTATCTTTCTTGGCATATTTTATCTCTGCCCCACCGCCAGCGGGATGATGCCTTTGCGGAAGTCGCGGGCGGGCGGGACGGCGGTCTGGGCGTTGAGGGTGAGGACACCTTCGGCTTGCTGCGCCTGCTCGTGGGCGTGGTAGCTGCTGCGTACCAGCGGGCCACTCTCCACGTACTTGAAGCCCATCTGCAGGCCGAGGCGCTTGAGGGCAGCAAACTCGTCGGGGTGGTAATACTTCTCCACCGCCATATGCTCCAACGAGGGGCGCAGGTACTGGCCGATGGTCATAATGTCGGTCTGCTGGTCGCGGATGTCGCGCATGGTTTGCAGGATTTCGTCCCAGGTTTCGCCCACCCCGATCATGATGCCGGTCTTGGTCATAATCGCGCGGTCGCCCGCCATCTCTTTGGCGCGGCGCAGCAGTTCGAGGGTGCGGTCGTACTTGGCCTGGGGGCGCACGGTGCGGTAGAGGCGCGGCACCGTCTCGGTGTTATGGTTGAGGATGTCTGGTCCCGCATCCATCACCAGCTTGAGCGCGTCGTAGTCGCCCTTGAAGTCGGGGATGAGCAACTCGATGCTGGTGCCGGGGCATTGTTCGCGGATGAGGCGCACGCACTCGTAGAAGATGGGCGCACCGCCATCCTTGCGCTCGTCACGGTTGACCGAGGTAATGACTACGTGCTTGAGCTTGAGTGTCTGCACCGTCTGCAACAGGCGGGCTGGCTCCTCCCAGTCGAGCGGGCCGGGGCGGCCAGTGCCAATCGCGCAGAAGGAGCAGGAGCGGGTGCAAACGTTGCCGAGGATGAGGAATGTCGCGGTGCGGTTCTCGAAGCACTCGCCGATGTTGGGGCAGTGCGCCTCCTCGCAAACGGTGTGCAGCTCGTTCTCGCGCATCAGTCGCTTGACTTCACGGTAGTTCTCGCCTACGTTGATCTTAACCTTCAGCCACTCAGGGCGGCGTTCCTTCGGGTCTATGGGCATGGTTTAGGCTCCGTTTTGGATAAATAGATATGGGTAAGTGTTCTACTCAGTCAGGCCGTATTCACGCTCCAAGTCCTCAAGAGGGATACCGCCTTCAGCATCGTAACGCGCCCTCACGCGGCGCAAGTAGGAGCGGAGATTCTCTCCTTTGTTGAGAGTCAGTCCTGGCGACAGAGATTCTGGCTTATCCTGAAATTCCTCAAAATCTTCATATGGAATAAGAGCGGCGTAGGGTCTGCCATTAGCGGTAAGGATTACTGGCCTATGCTCCGCATCGCTTCTAGCATACTCAGCCAGGAACTCGGTTGTCTCGTCCAACTCTATCGTCTTCATAGTTTCACCGCCTTAGGCCATAGCGCAGTTCTACTTCCTCAAGTGGGATGCCACCTTCGGCCTTATATTTGGTTTCAACCCGACCAAGATAGGACAGCAAGCTCTCACCATCCTCTGGCACCAGTATTGGGCTGCGCTTACCCCGCCCGCTTTGCAAGGCTTTAAGCTCCTCATAGGTTATGATAGCAGCGTACGGTTGGCCCTCACGAGTAAGTATAACTGGTTCCCGGCGTGCATCAGCAACGTATTCGGCAAGTGACCCAGTGGCTTGATTTATTTCTACCGTTCTCATAGCTTCACCTTCTTCCCCTTGATGTAGTAATCGTTATGCTCTTTGGATGCGATAGCAAGTACGTATACAATATTATCCTCTACTTTGTAAAGAATCCTGTAGATACCCACCCGAAGCTCCCAGGGGATATTCAGTTCGTTTTCCTTGAGATGCTTGCGCTTCAACGTTGGCTGCATCGGTTCATAGGTCAGATGCGTTCTAATTTCAGTCAGTATGATGCGACGGTCTCTGGCAGTGAGTCGTTCCAAATCCTCATCAGCGTCAAATGTGATGTCAATAGTATATGGCAAGCTGATCCTCGAAAGGGAGTTTCGGATTATAGCTAGCGAAGCGCAACCATAGTATAACCCCCGCCGCGCCAGCCTGTCAACCACGGGGACGAGCGTCGACGGTCCTACAAGATGCCCATCTACCTTCTACCTTCGTATCAAGGCCGCAGGTATATCGCAGTGTAGAGGTGTTCGTCGCCCTTGATTGCTTCGCCAACCCCAACCAGGGTGTAGTCGGAGGTCATGATGATGTCGTGGTGGGTGGGGCTGTGCATCCAGCCGTCTACGGTGATGCGGGCGGTCTGGTCGGCGGGGTAGTTGTCTTCGGCGATAATCTCGCCTGCATGGTGGTAGCTGATACCCTGCTGCTTGAGAATATCGAGGAAACTCTTGCCATCGGGGTTGACGTGGGCGAAGTAGTTGCGAGTAGCCATGTCGGCGCTGCGGGCGCGGGCGATGGCGGTGAGGCGGGGGTCGAGGGTGGTTGGTTGCAGGCCCGCGCTGGTACGCTGCTGGTTCAGCAAGTCGAACACCGCCTGCTCGGTGGGGTTCAGGTCGGTGGGGTTGGGCGATGTAGTTGGCGACAGGGTAGCTCGAAATGCAGTCGTAGCGGATGGCAATGGGTGGGCGGTTAGCGCAGTTGGGCTGGCGGGCGGAATTGGAGTGGGCGCGATATTGAACTGCGGTATATCGCAGCCCGCCAGCAACAGGCTGAGGGTAACAAACAGGGCAACGCCCAGCCCATATGCTATCCGTAGGGGCGAACCGTTGTTCGCCCTGGTGATGCCCATGCGTCTCATTTCATCTCCTTCGCTATCCGTAGGGGCGAACAACGGTTCGCCCAGCACAACGTCTCATTTCGCGCCTTTCGCAGTCAGGGTAATCTTCTTGAAGCGTAGCGCGATTATGCGCGGATCGGCGGCAGAGGCGACTGTAGGTGGCTCGGGCGTGTGGAAGACGATCTGGTTCATCCCCGCTGGCAGGTTCAGGGTGATGCTGAATGCGACATCGGCAGGGCCGATTGGCTGGCTAGCGAGGGTGCGGCCATTAACCACCACGTCGAGATGGCGGGCAACATCGTGGCTGAGGACGGTAGTGGTCAGCGTGGCGGTTAGCGGCTGCGGCGACCAGATGCTGAGGGTGGCATTGCCATTGGTCCAGCGGTAGCTACCCTCTGGGGCGGAGCGCTCAAGCGAGTACCAACCAGCACCAAACTCCAGCGCTGGCTGAACCGTATTGGTGGGCGGCGCAACGGTGTAGATGCTCAGGTTGCCATCGCGCTGCGGGGGGGTAGTAGGCCATACTTGGCTGAGTACATCGTGCATCAGGTTGCGCTCATTCTCGTTCAGGAACAAATCCTCATGCACCACCACATAGCGGATCTTGTAGTAATTCAGCACCGCCTGGCCGGTTGCAGAGAGGTTGCGCTCGATGATGTCGAACTCGTCAGCGGGTCGCGCATCATTATAGAGCTGGTGTACTACGGGCGTGTCGCTGCCGAAGGGATAATCGTAGTGGCGCGAGGTGTAGCCACCGAGCAACTCCTGCTGGTGGGTGGTCTGGTAGTACATATAGAGGGGGATTTGCCGAAGCGGTAGTTCGATGAGGGCGTAGCTGCCGGGCGGGTCGCTGGCGATGCGACTGAAGAAGGCGGGCGTGCTGGGCTGCAGCAGCGGCTGGCCGCCTGTGGGGAGGGCTTCCACCATCATCAGGGCGACCAGTATAAGCGGCAGGGCGGTGCGTAGCGCCCGCTGCCAGCCTTGCACCGTCTGCCAGCGCATCAAATAGTCGAGGGCGATGGCGGCCAGCAGGCCGAGGCAGAGCATCGCCATGATCGTGTAGCGGTCAGCGATGCGGGCGATGCCACCGATGAAGGGCAGCTTGTCTAGCAGCAGAAATGGCAGCGGGATAGTCGGGCCGTTCGCGCCCAGGTGAGCCAGCGCCTCTACGCCGCCGGGCTGCAGCTTGAGGTAGGGGCCAAGCGCGAGAGCGAGGAAGAATAGGGCGGACAGGAACAGGAAGATCGCCATGCTACGGCTACGTCGCTGACGGATGGCGACGAACAGGCCGATAAGGGCGAGTAGCCCGGCCACCGCGCCGATATACCAACTGGCATCGGCAATCGTTCCCACCCCCCAGAGCAGCGAGGGGCCGGGGCGGAATAGACTGAGCGGATCTACCGCATTGTAAACGATGGTATTCAAAGGGGAGGCAAGTTGCGGTTGGGAGCGCAGCTCCTGCACCATGGGCAGCAATTGCCAACTTACCGCCAGCCCAAAGCCGCCCACCGCAATCGCCAGTTGCCGCACAATCAGCAGCCGCACCGCCCAGCCCTGCCGCCAGCGTACAATCAGCGCGTACAGCCCAATCAGCGCAGCGAAGATGAGCAGATAAAGCCCGTAATACCAGGTCTGCTGCGCGGCCAGCATAATAAAGAACGCAGCGGCCAGCGCGTGGAAGATGGGTGAGGAGTTGAAAGTTGAAAGTTGAAAGTTGGGCGACGAGTTGAAAGTTGAAAGTTGAAAGTTGAAAGTGCGCTTGCTGGCGCTCCCTGCTTCGGGTGAA
The DNA here is from genome assembly GCA_025355955.1 of Chloroflexota bacterium. Lineage (GTDB taxonomy): Bacteria > Chloroflexota > Chloroflexia > QHBQ01 > QHBQ01 > QHBQ01. The sequence continues at coordinate 15,223 of JANXYP010000351.1, read as the reverse complement.
GGGGTTGAGTTACGCTCCCCTACAGAATTGCCACTTTCAACTTGCAACTTGTAACTTTCAACTCCCACACCCAACACCGCCCGCAGCAGGAACAGCGTGGCGAACGGCAGCCACTCGATGCTCATCAACTCCAACTGGCCAAGGCGCACGAAGCTCGATTCACCCGCGCTGTAGGCAAAGGCGATACCAGCGGCAAGGCAGGGGAGCAGCGACGGCTGGCGATCGGGATTGATCAGGGTCAGCACGTAGCGGGCCAGCAGATAAGCGCCGAAGCCCGCCATGGTCAGGTTGAACAGTACCAGGGTGTTAAAGGCCGGGATAAGGCCGAACAGCGCCTGCAAGGGGATGGAGATAAGACCGCCCAGTTGGTTGAGCGCGTGGAATCGCAGGCTAACCCCGCCAGGGTAGAAGATGTAATCGGTGTGGAAGGGCGACGTGTGCAGCACGGTCAGGGCGTGCTTCACCCACCAGATGTTCCACAGGTGCGCCCAGATGTCGCCACTGTCGCCGTTGCTAACTACATGATCGCCAAAGTTCAGCAGCAGCGGCCAGGTGAACAGCACGCTGAGAAGGAGGAAGACTCCTAGCGGGAGGAGGTGAGTTTTGAGTTTTGAGTTTTGAGTTTTGAGTTGGGGCGCAGGGCTGGCGGAAGGCGCAGGCGAATGTTCGTCTGCATGGGGAATAAGGTCGCTGCTAGGTGGCTGCGCGGGGGTCTCGGTGTGCGGTAGGCTCATGCTGGGGATTATAGCATAAGGGTGGAGGGTTGCCAAAGGGTGGGGCAGGTTACTTTATAACCTCCGCCCCACCCATATACGGGCGCAACTTCTCCGGTATTACCACTGTGCCGTCGGCCTGCTGGTAGTTTTCGAGGATGGCGAGCAGGGTGCGGCCCACTGCCAGGCCAGAGCCGTTCAGCATATGCGGGAAACGCACTTTACCGTTGGCATCGCGGTAACGGGTGTTGGAGCGGCGGGCCTGGTAGTCCTCGACGTTGGAGCAGGAGCTAATCTCGCGGTAGTTGTTCTGCCCCGGCAGCCACACCTCCAGGTCGTAAGTCTTGGCTGCAGCGAAGCCCATGTCGCCAGCGCAGAGCAGCATGGTGCGATAGGCAAGGCCCAACTCCTGCAACACGCGCTCGGCATGGCGGGTAAGCGCCTCGTGCAGCGCGACCGACTCTTCTGGTTTGGTGAAGGCGAACAGCTCCACTTTGCTGAACTGGTGCTGGCGCAGGTAGCCGCGCACATCCTGGCCGCTGCTGCCCGACTCGCGGCGGAAGGAGGGGGTATAGGCGACCAGCTTCATTGGCAGGTCCGCCTCGGCCATAATCTCGCCGCTGTAGAGCGAAGCAAGCGCCGACTCGGCGGTGGGGATTAGGTAGAGGCCGTCGCGCTTGTCGCTGTATAGCCCATCCTCAAACTTGGGCAACTGGCCGCTGCCAATCATGGACTCCTCAGTGATAAGGTATGGCGGCCAGATCAGTTCGTAGCCGTGTTCGCGGGTATGCAAGTCGACCATGAAGTTGATCAGGGCCAGCTCTAGCTGTGCGCCCTGCCCGCGCAGCACGGTGAAACGGCTGCCCGATAGTTTGGCCGCTCGCTCGAAGTCCATGATGCCGAGGCGGGGGCCGATATCCCAGTGCGCCTGCGGGGTGAAGTCGAACTGCGGCGGTTCGCCCCACTTACGCACCAGCACGTTGCCTTGTTCATCCGCACCCTCCGGCACATCGGACATGGGGAGGTTAGGGATACGCAGCAGCAGATCGCGCTGGCGGGCCTCGACTGCGGCCACCTGCGGCTCAATTGCCTTGACCCGCTCACCGATTTCGCGCGACTGCGTCTTCAGCTTCTCACGCTCATCAGCATCGGCAGCCTTGCCTACCTGGCGCGATAGGCTGTTCACTTCCGCCTTCAGCGTGTCGGTCTCGGTAAGAAGTTCGCGCCGCCGCCGATCAAGTTCCAGGATTTCATCAATCGGGGCTTCTTGATGGCGGCGGCGCATCGCGTCGCGGACTAGCTCTGGGTTGTCGCGTAGTAGTCTTATATCAAGCATCGTTACTCCTGGAGAAGCCGGGTACAAACTTCTCCCACTCGGCGTTGGGCGCGCCACGCAGGTAACGGTGTACCATGTAGTATATATTGGTGCGTGGCGCACGCGGCTCACGGGCAAGGCGCATATTGGCCTCGGCCACGCTCTTGCCACCCTTGCGGTGATTGCAACTGCGGCAAGCGCTGACCAGGTTCTCCCAGGTGTGCGCCCCGCCTTTGCTCTTGGGGATGACGTGATCGAGGGTCAAGTCGCGGGTGTGCAGGGCGCAATACTGGCAGGTGTAATCGTCGCGGATGAAGATCTCGCGGCGGCTGAGTTTCGCCCGTGGCACTGGCCGCTTGATCATCGCGGACAGGCGAATTACGCTGGGCGCGTGCCAGCTCGTGGTCGCGCTGTGGATAATCTGGTGGTTAAGCTCCAGCACCTCGGCCTTGCCGTTGAAAAGCAGCATCAAGGCCCGACGCACGTTGCAGATGTTCAACGGCTCGTAGTTCTGGTTAAGCACCAAAACAGGCTCATCAAGATGTACGGTCACTCGCCCCATGATTGCGATCCTCTTAGCGTATAAGCTCCAACCTCCAATAAAATAATGCGGGCTACTTGCCCACGTTCTTGACATATTTTACCATTTTATGCAGAATATGACAAGTCCGATTTATCAGTCTGAAGTAGCATAAGCAGGGATTTGTGCAAACTCATGCAATCCGACTAAATCACAAGGTGAATCCACGTTCGCCTGCGCCGCTTTACCAGGGCTGGCATAGCTCTTGCCTTGACTTTCGCTATAAAACGAATTCCTGACCGAGAAGCGAAAGGAGAACGCACAATGTTGCAACAGAACGCCGAGCTAATCCCCGGTGCCGTGGTAGAGACCAACGATGGCCGCCTGGGGCTGATTGACCGAGTGGAGACGAAGAAGGGCCAAAAGAAGCCAAGTGGAGTATACGTCTGGCTGGGGCAAAGCGACCAGCCCACCCTTATTCTGTTGGGCGAGATTAAATCGGTACGCAGCGTGGAGGAGGTAAATAGGCACGAAACTCGCCAACTCCCGTTGGGTGCCAGCAGCCTCGCCAGCGGTGCCGTCGCATCCGTCGTGCCAACTGATAATAACGGCCCTATGATTGGGCGTGACAGAGATAACCTTGCAACTGGGGCGGATACTGATCTGGAGCGCGATGGGGAGATACGCATCCCCCTCGCTGCCGAGCGGCTGAACATCACCAAGCAGGTTGTCGACCTGGGTGAACTACGCATCCACAAGCGGGTCGAGCAGATCGAGGATGTACAGCGCGTGCCAGTTACGCACGATGAACTAGTGGTCGAGCGGGTGGCGATGAACCAACCTCTGGATGCGCCATTGCAACCGCGCACCGAGAACGATGTGCTAATCATTCCGGTGATGAAAGAGGTGCTGGTAGTGCAGCGCCAACTGGTGCTGGTCGAGGAGGTGCGGGTTAGCAAGCGCTACGTCACCGAGGAACACGAGGTGCGCCAGCCAGTGCTACGCGAAGTGGTCGAGCTTGAGGATGCCAGCGTGCATAATACGCTTACCGCCTCCCATACACAGGCAGCCACGCCGCTAGTAAATACCACCACAGAAGCTGCTAACACGTAACGTTCGGTAAGTAGCACTTGACATAAATTGCACGGCAGGCTACTGCGAGAGATTAACTGCTACAGCATTGCTAACCGATTTGTGTAAAGTTGCCTACTAAAACACGACAATTCTACTCTGATGGCACGCGGTTTGCTTATATTGTCAGCGTCCAAGTATGGGCATCAATAACCGAAAAATGAAGCGCCAGGGACGGCTCAGGCGCACAGCAACCAGAAAAGGAGAAGACTATCATGGCTAACCTTGAAAACATCCAGGATGGTATGGAAGTATTCGCTGGCAATCAGCTGATCGGCTACGTCGAAAGCGTCAAGAAGAACAAGATTAAGGTCAACGGCCAGGACATCTCAGATAGCGAGATCACCAAGGTCGACCAGAATCGCGTTTACCTGAGCGGCACTGACTATGCGGCAGGCAACTACCCACAGGGTCAATATGCCCAGGAGGGCAATATCAGCGTGCCAATAGTCGAGGAGCGGCTGAACGTTGGCAAGCAGCAGGTGCAGCTTGGCGAAGTCGGCCTGAACAAGCGGATAATCGAGGAGCAGCAGAACATCCCTGTCGACCTGATGCGCGAGGATGTCTACGTCGAGCAGCACGCCACCGCCGAGCGCGCACTGCAGCCCGGTGAGCTTGAGCGCGTATTCCAGGAAGAGACCATCCGCGTGCCAGTTCGTGGTGAGCAGGCAGTAGTGAGCAAGGAAGCAGTTGTCACCGGCGAGGTGTCGATTCGCAAGGAGCAGCACACCGAGCAGCAACAGGTGACTGGCACCACCCGCCGCGTCGAGGTGACAGTGGACAAGAACTACGAGAAGCTGCGCTCCAACTTCCAGCAGAACTGGCAGCAGAACTATGCCAAGAGCGGGAGCACCTGGGAGCAGGACGAGCCAAACTATCAGTACGGCTATGCCGCTGGTACCAACCAGCAGTATGCCGGTCAGACCTGGCAGCAAGCCGAGCCTGCCCTGCAGCAGAGCTACACTCAGCAGTACGGCGACAACTCCGCCTGGCAGCAGCTCCGCAACGAAGTGCAGCAGGGCTTCGAGGGCGCACGCACCCTTGGCACCACCACTACGACCACCAAAGCCTAGTTACGACTGATCGGCAAATAGCTTGATCACCTTGAGAGCGCACAAATGTGCGCTCTTTTCTTATGCTCGTCGTACGTGCTCTACATGGGCGGATGCCATGCGCCCTTACCCCAACGTTCGTTGCTTGCGAGGGGCATTGATGCGCTTCACGCGGGCGGATGGCATGCGCCCCTACCCCAGCCACAATCCGTTTATCCGTTTTTACAATCCGTTGGCTAATCATCTTGCGATGGGCGTTGATGGCGCTTCACGCGGGCGGATGCCATCCGCCCCTACCCCATAGGCACAATCCGTTGGCTAATCATCTTGTGACGGGCATCGGCGGTGCTTCACCTGGGCGGATGGCATCCGCCCCTACCCCAGCCACAATCCGTTTATCCGTTTTTACAATCCGTTGGCTAATCATCTTGCGATGGGCATTGGTGGCGCTTCACCATTCTCCCTCACCCTGCCTCTCCCGCTGGGAGAGGGGATAAAGCGGAACCCTGCCTCTCCCGCTGACAGAAGGGATAAAGCAGGCGTAGCACCCAGCACCCAGCACCCAGCACCCAGCACCCAGCACCCAGCACTCAGCACCCAGCACTCAGCACTCAGCACTCAGCACTCAGCACTCAGCACTCAGCACTGTTGTTTATTCCCCCCAAATCTGGTACAATATCGCCTAGACATAAAACCCACTACCCGCATTGGAGATAGAAGCAATTGCCGAAGTCACCGCGCCGCGCCCGCATCTTTGCCCTGGCTAATCAGAAGGGCGGGGTGGGCAAGACCACCACTGCCGTCAACCTCGCCGCCTACCTTGCAGCGATGGGGCGGCGCGTGCTGTTGGTTGATGCCGACCCCCAGGCCAACGCCACCAGCAGCCTCGGCTTCGACAAGAACGAGGTGGAGACCTCGCTCTACGATGTGCTGGTCAATGAGCAGCCCGCCACCGAAGCGATCCTGCCGACTGGCCGCCCTGAGTTCGATTTGCTACCATCCGCCCCCGCGTTGGCAGGCGCAGAGGTCGAGCTAGTCGAGGTGAGTGACCGTGAACAGCGGCTGGCGCGAGCGATTGCCCCGATTGCCGGTAATTACAATTACATCATTATCGACCTGCCACCCAGCCTCAGCCTGCTGACTGTCAATGCGCTGACCGCCGCGGATGGCGTGATTATCCCGATCCAGTGCGAATACCTGGCCCTGGAGGGACTGATGCAACTGGTCAACACCATCAAACTGGTGGTCGTCAACCTCAATCCCCGCCTGAAGATCAGCGGCATTGTGATGACGATGTATGATAGCCGCAACAACCTTGCCGCACAGGTAGTCGAGGAGGTCAAAGCCCACTACCCAGATGAGACGTTCGCCACGCTCGTTCCGCGCAACGTGCGTATCGGCGAAGCGCCCAGCTACGGCCAGACCATCCGCGAGTACGATGCCAATTCGCGGGGCGCACAGGCGTACAAGGCGCTGACCGAGGAGTTCGCAGCGCGGGTCGAGGGATTAGTTTTGAGTTTTGAGTTTTGAGTTTTGAGTTTTGAGTTGCGAAAACCAATTCAACATTCATAATTAATGATTCAACATTCCCGAAGGGTAAGGGGTGAGCAAGATGCCAAAAGGCGGACTGGGCCGCGGCCTGGGCGCATTGATACCAGGTGGACCGCAGCAGGCAACGACTCCAGCAGAGGTGCGGGAGACGAGGCCAGATGCCGTGGCACCTGCCCCGCACCAGCCTGCCATGCGAGGCGAGGCGCAGCCGCAGGCGGGCAGTATGGTGTTGCCGGTAATTGACGTGCCGATTGCCCACATCCAGGCTAACCCCTACCAGCCGCGCCAGGTGTGGGATAGCCCCGCACTGAAGGAACTGGCTGACTCGATAAAGGAACATGGGCTGCTGCAACCCTTGATCGTCACCCGCCTTGCGCCACCGCCAGTCGAAGTGCGCGCCGGGCGCAAGGCCGAGCCGGTGGCGATGTACCAGCTAATCGCTGGGGAGCGGCGGCTGCGGGCGGCCAAAGAGGCGGGGTTGAACAGCGTGCCGGTGGTGGTCAAGGAGGTGGGCGACGAGCAGAAGCTGGAGCTGGCCCTGGTTGAGAACATCCAGCGGGCCGAGCTTAATCCGCTTGAGGAGGCCCGCGCCTACAAGATGCTGATGGACACCTTCAACCTGACCCAGGAGGAAGTCGCCCGCAAGGTGGGTAAAGCCCGCAGCACGATTGGCAACGCGGTGCGCCTGCTCAACAACTCGCCAGAGATCTTGCAAAGCCTGAGCAGCCGCGAGATTACCGAGGGCCATGCCCGCGCCCTGCTCGCCATTCAGGATCGCGCCGCCCGCAACGCCGCGCTTAACTACGTGATTGAGAACAGCCTGAACGTGCGCCTAACTGAGGATCTGGCCCGCGAGATTAATGAGCGCGGCATTAGCGCGTTGGACGAGCAGGGCAGGCTGATGGGGGTGGATGGCAAACCCCGCGAACGCACTGCCCCAAGCGGCGAACACCGCGCCCCACTGGTGCATAACACCGAGGACATTGCCCTCACCGACCGCTTCCGCAGCGCACTTGGCACCCGCGTGCAGTTCAACCGCAGTCGCAGCGGTAGCGGCAAGATAACTATATTCTTCGACAACGAGGAGGTGCTGCAAGGGATATATAGCCGCATCGTCGAGGAGGAGGAGTTCTAACCCCAGGCATGAGTACCGCATTAACAAAGTTTTGATTGCGGGGTGTAGTTTCCCCTCCCGCCGGGAGGGGTAGGGGAGGGTGCGTGCAGCACGACCTGGACCCACCCCCCGCCCCTCCCGGTGGGAGGGGAGAACATTAGAACTTTGTTTGCTAGATAATGAGGCATGAGGTATGAGCAAAAGCGAAACCCGCCCCTTTGAGGAGGCGGGCTTTGTTTACCTTTCGTATGCTTGGATGGTGGGTTGCTACTGCGCCCATTCATACGTCATGCCTCATGCCTCAAGCCTGGCCTCAGCTAAACCACGTTCTGAGGATGTCATGGTAGGAGATATAGCCGATGAACAGCAGCAGCAGCACCATGCCTGCGAGGTTCAGCGCCATCTCCACCCGGGCGGGAACGCGCCGACCGAAGGCCAGGATCTCGATAAGGACGAACAGGAAGCGACCGCCGTCGAGCGCGGGGAAGGGCAGCATATTGACGAAGAACAGGTTAGCGCCCAGCAGCCCCATCAACGCCAGCAGAGCGACAAATCCGCCACCGTTGCGGGCGACATCGGCGGTCAACTTGCCAATACCGATCGGCCCCGCCAGATTTTTGATTGGCTGGCTACCCTGGACGATGGCCTTGAGGCTGTTGAAGACGAGCGCCACGTTGTCGCCGGTGCGGGCAAAGCCTGCGCCAACTGCGTCGGCCAGGCTGTAATCCACATGGACAATCGGATAGGCGGTCACGCCATCGAGCCAGGTGTAGCTAGCGGCGCTGCCATAGCTATCGGTCAGCGCGGCGACCGGCACGCTGGTGAGCGCCACTATGCCGCTGCCACGTGTCACCGAGATGTTCACCGTCGTTTTGCCCGCAATCGCCTGGTTCCTGTCGTAGGTGCTATTGACCGCCTTACCGTCGACCCCGCTAAGTATATCACCAACCTTCAGCCCGGCCTGCTTCGCCGCGCTGCCGTCGGGAACCGCCGAGAACCCCAGCGCGTCCACGGTAGGCACGGAGAGAAAGGTCATGCTGGCACCGTTGCGGGTAACCGCAACCTTTGCGCTACCCTTGCCATCGAGCAGCTTGGCAATCTGGTATGAGTTCTGCACCGGCTGATCATCTATAGCGGTGATTACATCGCCCTGCTGCAAGCCGGCCTTGGCGGCACCGCCAGTCGCATCCAGTGGCCCTAGCTTCAGGTTGTTGTAAACGTAGATGAGACCAATGCCAGTCGCGCCATGGCCGGGAGCGGGGTCGGAGCGCGGCACCAGGGCAATCACCTTCTGCTGTCCGCCCCGGTTGATGGTGATCGCCACGTTGGTATTGGCGTTGAGGGTGACGACATAGCGGAAGTCGTCGGCAGTCTTGACCTCACGATCATTGGCCCGCAAGATAATGTCGCCTGGCTGGATACCCGCCTGCTGTGCGGGGCCGCCCGGCTCCAGCGACCAAACGCCAGTCTGGTACTGCGGCACATCCGCGCCGCCCAGGCTGAGGCCGACGAAGATCAGCACTGCGGTGAGCAGGTTGACCACCGAGCCACTGGCAAGGATGATCAGCCGCTGCCAGGCCGGTTTGTTGCCGAAGCTGTTAGGGTCAGCCGAAGTGCCTTCTTCGCCTTCCATCCGCACGAAGCCGCCGATCGGCAGCCAGTTCAGCGTATACTCCACCCCGTTGCGGCGAGCAATGACCAGCGCTTTGGGCGGGAAGCCGATGCCAAACTCATGCACCGTCACATTGAACAAGCGGGCAGTGAGGAAGTGGCCGAATTCGTGAGTCAGGATCAAAAAGAAGAGGATGGGGATAAGCCATAGCCATTCCATGAGGTTGAGTTTCCTTCCGTAAATCAGCAGCAAGAGCTGGTTTGCCGCGCTTACATCTCATCGTACTCATTCATTCCTGGGACATCCCAGAAACGAGCGAAGTTCTTGAGCCGAGCATGATTATCAGCCGCTTGCTGTGCAGTCCATCCTAGATCACTAACTAGCAGTTGCTTTTTCGGATGCGCGCCATTAGCCTGCATAGAGCCTTCACCATTTGTGGAGTAGCCGTTGCTGTGCAGCAAACGTTGCTGCCGCAGACGGCGAATGCGGCGCTGGGTAGGTAATTGCTTTCTCTCCAATACACCAGCGACCATTGAAGTACCCTCCACTAGTTAGCCATATTATACCAGATTGCGCCTGATTGCGCTATATCTGGCAGATTAGAACAGGATGAGTACCTCACAAACAAAGTTGTGATGTTCTCCCCTCCCACCGGGAGGGGCTGGGGGTGGGTCCGAGTCGCGCTTCACGCACCCACCCCTACCTCTCCCGGCGGGGAGGGGAGTCATCAGGGCTTTGTTTATCTGGTATTGAGTTCTGAGTAGCTACGACCCCAGTCTACCTTCCACCTTCTACCCTCTACCTTCACCCCGGCCACCAGACTACCGCATAATACACAACCGGGGCTAGCAGGGCCAGGTGATGGGCGAGGGCCAACAGCCAGCCGCCGGATAGTTTGTCGTCGGCAACGATTAGCGGCTGGGTGAGGCTGGCAAGGTTGAGGGCGAGGAGGGCGAAGCCGAGCAGCACGGCGATGGCCCAGCCCGCCAGCCAGCCGAGGGCGAATAGCAGCAGGCTGCCGACTAGCGGGGCAAGCGGCCAACGGCGGGCCAGGGGTCGGAGCGCAGCAAGGTAAAGCAGGGTGACGGCCAGCAGGCCAATCATTAGCCACTGCGCCGAGGGTGATGGCGCGGGAGTGGGCGGCGGGGTGATCGGCCAGCCCACCGTCTGGGTCAGCGGGGGCAGACCGATAGCGCGAAGTTGCGCGTAGCTGGCGGTAAGCAATGTGGGTCGCCCCGCTTCGCCAGCGTAGGCCAGGTCGGGATGAAGGTTATATAGGCCCAGCAGGTAGGAGAGCAGCAGGCCGACGTAGAGTGCGCCAGCGATGGTCAGCGTCCAGTTCAGCACGGCACGACGGGTGTCATGTTCGCTAAGGCGCAGCACGAGGGTGACGATCACGAGCGCGGCCAGAACGATGCTGGTTTGCAGTGTTACGCTGCCCAGTGGACCAGTGGACAACTGCTGTCCGCTGAGGATGAAGTAGAGGGTAATCACCGTTGCCGCGCCGACCGCAGGGCGGTAGCCCAGCAGATTGAACTGGCGTAGCAACACCAGCAGTGCGGCAAGGGCCAACAGCAACACACCGAGCAGGAACAGCGGCCCGCCCAGCAAGGCGGCGGCAATCATCAGGGCCAGCACGGCTAGCGGGGCAAGATACGTCAGCATGGCGCGTGATCAGTTTTGAGTTTTGAGTTTTGAGTTTTGAGTTGGATTGCATTTACCTCTGGTACAAGGCCGCAAGAAAGTAGGCGGCGTGCCGAGCTACTGGGGGTTGGGGGCGCAGCCCTTTGTGGCCGCCCTGCCCTGTCCATCGGATGCTTACCTATCGCTTGTTTTATCGCATCGGGTGGCGTTGTCGCTAGGACACTGCGTTGCGCCGTGTTCATCGCGCCCCTCTGTAACCTTATACCAATTAGCCGAGCAGATGGTATAAATTGGGCCAGGGCGAACAACGGTTCGCCCCTACAGAAATTATAGCGGCACCAAGGCTAATTGGTATTACACCTGCTGCTAGAGTTGACGCATTAACGCTTTCGATAAGCATTGAAGCCCTTGACCGATCGGAGCTACGCTCCCAGCCCGCAGTAACTCGGCAACAAGTCGCCAATCCCCAACCGACCCAGCCCTTCAAGCGCAAATTGAACTCAGCACCCCGCAACTCAGCACTCAGCACTCAAAACTCAGCATTCGCTTCTGCGCTGGCCTCGGCGGGCGGCACCGCCTCAGCCTCGACCACCTTGCCGAACTTGCGCTGCCGCTGGCTGTAGGCAGTGATGGCTTTGAGCAAATCATCGGGGCCGAAATCGGGCCAGTAGGCGGGGACGGGGTAATACTCGGCATAGGAAGACTGCCAGAGCAGGAAGTTGCTGAGGCGGTTTCCGTTGGCGGTGCGGATGATTAGGTCGGGGTCGGGCAGGTCGGCGGTAAAGAGGTGCTGGCTGATCAGTTGCTCGTTGACATCTTCTGGCTGGTAGCCCTCGGCGATGATGCGGCGCACTGCCTCCACGATCTCCGCCCGCCCGCCATAGTTGAAGGCCACGCTCAGGGTGAGGCGGGTATTGTCTTTGGTAATCTCCACGGTGCGGGCAATCGAGCGGTCCAGGCCATGCGGCAGGTTCACCAGGCTACCCAGGTGCCGCACTCGTACCCCTTTGGCGTGCAGGATGGGGGTTTCGCGTTCGATACCCTCACCGATGATACGCATCAGCCCTTCCACCTCGGCGGGTGGGCGGTTCCAGTTCTCGGTGGAGAAGGCGTAGACGGTCAGGCATTTGACCCCGATTTCGTCGCAGGCTTCGACGATGCGACGGATGTTCTCGGTGCCAGCGCGATGCCCGGCGATGCGCGGCAGGCCTCGCTGCTTCGCCCAGCGGCCATTGCCGTCCATTACAATGGCAATATGCTGGGGGATAACCATGGCGCTGGCGGGCGCGGGTGAGGCGGCGGTGGTCATCGGCTAGACTTCCAGTAGCTCTTGCTCTTTGGCGCTGCCTACCTGGTCGGTCTCCTTGATATATTTATCCACCAGGTGCTGCACCTTCTCCTCGGCCCGCTTGTGATCATCCTCGCTGATCATCTTCTCTTTCTCAAACTCCTTCAGGTCGGTAAGCGCGTCGCGGCGGATGTTGCGGACGGAGATATGCGCCTCCTCCACGTGGCTCTTCACCAGCTTGGTCAGGTCGCGGCGGCGGTCAGCGGTCAGCGGCGGGATGGCGATGCGGATGACCTTGCCATCGTTGGTCGGGTTGAGGCCCAGTTCCGACTTCTGCAGCGCCTTCTCGATCGCTCCCATCGAATTGCGGTCAAATGGCTGCACCACCAGCAGGCGTGGCTCTGGCGTAGTGATGGTGGCAAGGTCGCGCAGGTTGGTATTGACTCCATAGTATTCGACCTGCAACCGCTCGATCAGCGCAGGTTGGGCGCGGCCCGTGCGGATGGTCTGCAAATGATGGTGCAGCGCCTCGATGCTCTTCTTCATCCTGGTTTCGGCATCGGAAAGAACGTCCTCGACCATAATATGCCTCCCTGTTTATGAAGTTTTGAGTTTTGAGTTTTGAGTTTTGAGTGCAAAGGCGTGTAGTACACGCCATCCCGCACTCCCCATCTCAGCCTTCCCTTTGAGGAAGGTTTAGGCGATGTTAGCCAGGCTTTCCTCATCCCATACCAGGGTGCCAACCGCCTCGCCCATCACCGCCCGTTCGATGTTACTTTCGTCGTCGAGGTTGAAGACAAGGATGGGCATCCTATTGTCCATGCAGAGGGCGAGGGCAGTGGTGTCCATCACCTTCAGGCCGCGCCGAATGGCATCGCCGTAATCGAGCTGGATGAACTTGACCGCATCGGGGTGGGTGCGGGGGTCGGCATCATACACGCCGTCTACGTGGCTCTTCGCCATCAGGATCACGTTCGCGCCCACTTCGAGGGCGCGGAGGGCAGCAGCAGTGTCGGTGGTGAAGTAAGGGTTGCCCGTACCAGCGGCGAGGATGACCACGCGACCCTTCTCCATATGGCGAATGGCGCGGCGGCGGATGTACGGCTCGGCCACTGCGTGCATCGCCAGCGCGGTCTGCACGCGGGTATACACGCCAACCTTCTCCATTGCGTCCTGCAAGGCCAGCGCATTCAGCACCGTCGCCAGCATCCCCATGTAATCGGCGGTGGAACGATCCATACCCGATGAGGCGGCCGCTAGGCCGCGCCAGATGTTGCCACCGCCTACTACAATCGCCACCTGCACCCCCAGGTGGCGCAGCCGCTTGACCTGCTGGGCGATGCTCTGCACGATGGCAGGGTCGATGCTGGCCTTGCCATTGCCCATCAACGCCTCGCCGCTCAATTTGAGCAGCACGCGGGGATAGCGCACGCCGGGGGCAAGAGCCACGCCCGCCTCGTCGCTGTCCGCATCCACATTGACCGTCTCGATGCTGGCATCGGCGATGGTGATGGTCTGATCATCTTCGCGCCCCACACCGAGCAGGCGCTCGATCGGCATTGCTTTGCTACTGCTATCCATAGAGGTGTGCCTTACGCGCCGCCGACTTCAAAACGAGCGAAACGGCGGATGGTGATGTTTTCGCCGGTGCTGGCGATGGTCTCCTTGATCAGCTGCTGCACGCTCTTCTTGGGGTCCTTGACGTAGGGTTGCTCCAGCAGGGCTAGTTCCTCGGCGCTGCCTTCCTCGCCGATGACCTCTTCGCGGCCCAGGTAGCGCGGGTTCATCGAAGCGATCTGCAGGGCGATATTATGGGCCAACTGCTTGAAGCCATCGGTGCGGGCCACAAAATCGGTTTCGCAGTTCAGCTCGACCAGTGCGCCGATGCGTCCGCCAGTGTGGATGTAGGCGTAGATAATGCCCTGCTTGGTCTCACGGCCGCTGTTGATCAACTTCTCGCCGCGGGTCTGGTTCTTCTGCGCCAGGATAGCCTCAGCCTCTTTCATGTCGCCATTTGCTTCGACGAGCGCATCCTTGCACTGCTTCGGCCCTGCGCCGGTCTTCTCGCGCAGCTCCTTGACCATCTGTGTGGTAATCTCCAACTTGATTGTCTCCTTTGCTTCACGGCAAGGGCGTGATAAATCACGCCCCCACAAGATTGTCTGTGTAGGGGCGTGATTTATCACACCCCAGAGGTTAGCTCACGATATTGCTGGTTAGGAGCAATTTATCACGCCCCAGAGGTTAGGCCAGGTTGGCGGCGTAGGCTTCGTCGCTCTCCTGCTCCATCGCAGAGCGCTCACGGTCGGCAATGCGGTCGGCGCGCATACTCTCGGCGCGGGCCTGGCCTTCGAGGCAGGCATCGGCGATCTTGGCGGTGATGATGCGTACGGCGCGGATGGCATCGTCGTTGCCGGGGATGGGGTAGGCGATCTCGTCGGGGTCGGAGTTAGTGTCAGCGATGGCGACGACGGGGATCTCCAGCTTGAGCGCCTCGGTCATCACGATGCGCTCCTTGTGCGTGTCAATCACAAAGATAGCGTCGGGCAGTTCGCGCATATTCTTGATCCCGCCCAGCACGCCATTTAGGCGGGCAATCTCTTCCTCCAGCTTGCTGGCCTCCAGCTTGGTCAGCCGCTCGAACTCGCCACGGTCGCGGCGGGCTTCCAGATCGGCCAGGTGCTTGAGGCGGTTGCGGATAGTGCTGAAGTTAGTGAGCATCCCGCCCAGCCAGCGCTTGTTGACGTAGAACTGGCCCGCTCGCGTGGACTCCTCGCGTACGGCATCCTGCGCCTGCTTCTTGGTGCCGACGAAGATGACCTTGCCGCCATTGGCGGTCAGGTCTACCACGAAACGGTAAGCGTCCTGCAAGCCCTTGACCGTCTGCTGCAAGTCGAGGATGTGGATGCCGTTGCGCTCGGTGAAGATATAGGGGCGCATCTTGGGGTTCCAACGCTTGGTCTGGTGGCCGAAATGGACACCGGCCTCGAGCAGGGACTTCATCGAAACGTTGTTGTTCTGAAGCGGGGCATTGTTAGGGGCATAACCGGCTTGCTGCATAATGGTACTGGTCACTGTGTCTCCTTTTAGATAAGCGGCTGGCGGCAGCGGTCGAACCATGGTTCGCCCCTACATACAGCCTGTGGTTTGATCTCTTCCGCCGCTCCTCAACCTCGCCGGGGAAGCCGCTTGCCAGCGGCCCACCGCCCGACAGTCAGAGGGCGTGCTAATTTGCGCCACCCGCAGAATGTGGATGGCACGGCTGGAAGTATACCATATTTGG
>JANXYP010000035.1 GCA_025355955.1 Chloroflexota bacterium | reverse complement strand
GCATCTAAGTGGGAAGCCAGTCCCAAGATGAGCCTTCTCACTCTTCGGAGGTAAGGCCGGTAGCAGATAACTACCTTGATAGACGGCAGGTGCAAACCGGGCAACCGGCTAGCTTAGCCGCACTAATGGCCGAGGCCTTTTCATACATTTAGTACGCTTGAGAGTTTGACGTTAAGTCCTCTTTTGACGATGTTGGTATCTTACCAAACCTACAGCAATGTCTAGCTTGCAAACGTGCAACCTAAAGAATCTTTTCGTGGCAATAGCGAGGTTGTCCCACCCGGTCCCATCCCGAACCCGGCAGTGAAACGCCTCAGCCCCTGATGTACTGCCCTTCTAAGGGTGGGAGATATGGACGCTGCGAGAAGATTCCTTTTTATTTTTGCCCTTTACCGCGCAGTTAAACATCCCCACGTATTCTTCATTGCTTTTTTGTCCAATCTTTCTTATACTGGCTATACCGAGCCGCCAGTCGAGAGGTTGAAAAATGAGCAGATCACGGAAAATAATTGTACTGGGAGTTCTGATAACCGTCATCGGATTGGGTGTGATCATCATCCTTATTGCTGCTGATGTAATAATGTTGGGACCAATACCTATCCTCAAGACTGCTCGTAACAATCCAATGCAGTATTACGTCTCACCCCCTGATGGTTGGACACCATATAAAAAGTGGCCGATCCTGGTCACAGTAAATGGTGCGAACCATAGCTTTTTCGATATCGCCCGCACCTTTGTACGCGCCCGAAATAATCTCCCCTTTATCATCGTCGCTCCAATTGTCCTCTCCACAGTCAACATACCAAATCCCGGTGATTATAGCTACCCTGCATCTGTATGGGATGAGGTGGCTAAAACTAGCCCGCTTCAATTTGATGATAAAGGACTGGCAGCAGTAATTAGCGACGTACAAGCCGATTACAATGGCGAGGATAAGTTCTTCATCACTGGCTGGTCAGGCGGCGGAAATCTGGCTTGGTTCATGGTGTTTACCCACCCGGAAAAGCTTGCAGGTGCGGCGCTAGCAGCGGGCAACTTTCATGGTCGTGGCATCGGCACAGTTTCCTCATCGTCGGAGCGTTTCCATTTGTCAGTCAAAGGCTTTCAGGGCGACCAGGATCAATACTATAACCAACTTACTCCTGAATGGCTCGATGCAAAGAAGCTCGCCGATGCGAATGGCTATCAGAACGTTACCTACCAAATAATTGCAGGCGCAGATCATCAGCCGTTTGCCGATCAGGTACTTGGCTTCTTTGCCAGTTTGCTACCTCGGCAGAATTGATTTTGAGGTGCAAGAATGGCAAGCAAACCCTGTCCAACATTCGCCCTTGTTCCCAGCCCACTGGTCGGCCCGCTCACCTGGGCGTAGTTGGTGATGGAACTGCGACGCAGCGATGACGTTATCGTGCCGGAGTTGTCAGAGGTCAAGAGTGAGTTATCCGCAGGAGCGCAGATTTATTACGCCCATCCATTTTATAGCAGCACTAATAATCCCTACGGCATGATCGAGTAAACCCAGTAATGGAACTCATTCCAGGCCGCCGCGCCTTGCCAGGCGTGGGGGTCAGCCTCAGCATCTATACGCACTGTGACGCTGCGCTTGGTGGAAGTTAGATTTGCGGGCAGCAGGAACTCCTCGTCGCGCCATGCGTTGTACATACTATCGCCAGGCGAGTACCACACGCCAGCCGCCTGCCCACCCACGCTAACCCGCCCACGCAGGAAGCCGAGGGTATAATTGAGTCGCCGCCGCAATAGCACGCCTTGATTGGCGGGGTCGAGCGTGATGGTGAAGCTGATGCTGCCTCCAGCGTTAATCGCCCGCCCACTCTCGCTGGTGGTATGGGCGGCGGGATCATCAGCGCCAGTGATCGTCTCATAATTGCCTGTGGTAGTCGCGTAATTGCCTAGCGCCTGCCCTTGCCAGGCCAGGCCGCTAACCTGATCGTGGTGCGCTGCTGCGCTACCCTGTGGCCCGAAGGTAAGCTCATCGGTCTGGCTCAGGGTGGGGGTGTCGCGCAGGTAGTAGGAGGCCACGCTGCTGTAGGTATAGTTGTTACCAGGGTAATCGCGGCCCAGGAAACCGTGCGCCAGCTCGAACTTCAGGCTACTGCCAAAGGGGATGGGGTCGTTGACCTGCCAGCGATAAGCAGTCACCTGCGGGCCGCCGAACTTGCCTGCAGGGTTGCCGTGGGTGGGCAGGCTGAAGTTGCCGTTCTGGAAGCCCCAACCACCGTTGAAGTAATCTTCAGTGCCGGTGCCGAGGATTTGTGGCGTGCTGCTACCGTCAATGTAGATACCCTCATCGCCCTCTTGCAAAAAGTCCGGCCCGCTGATCACCATAGTCGCCCCAACGTACAGCCCTGCGCCCCTAACGTCCAAGAGCGGATAGTTGATCATCGGGCGCGGCGACTCGCTATGGTAGCTGGCATGAAAGTAGGCCAAACGGCCATAGTCGGCGGGTGGGTAGGCGTTGGTGTTGTACTCCACTTCATAGTCGAGAGTCAGCGTCTGACTGGTGGGGTTGAGCAGGCTGATAGTCAACCCAGCGCTGTATGGTAGCGGCCAGTAGCTGTAGAACAAGTGGCGCGATATGTCCACCCCGGCTGGCAAACCGTTGACCTGATGTTCGCCGATGCCGCTGCCGAAGAAAGCGCCCATGGGGATTTCCACATCGGGGCTAACCACACCGCTGCGTTGGATGACCAACCCAAGCTGGCCCACCACTACCGCCGCTGCCGAACTGAGCCGCAGCTTCAGAGCGGTGACTGCGCCCGCGCCAGTAAGGGTGACGATGCGGGTTTCGCCTGCGCCGAGGCTGGCGTGGCCCTGCTGCCGCGCCGCACCGCCCTCCGGCTTGTCCGCGCCAAACGGCACGTTGGCAGCAGTGCTCGCCTGCTGCAACAGTGGCAGCAACGGGGTGTTGTCTGGCTGGCTACCAGTCGGATCAGGGTTGGCGGTAAGCCGATAGCCGATGTTGTAATACTGGGGCAGTCTGGTGGTGGCAATACGGATGTGGTGGGCGAAGGGCAGCCGCGCATAGCTGAAGAAGCCGCCGCTGGATAGACTGGCATCGCCGACCAGGGGAGCGAGGAATGGGGCGGTCTTGCCCGCGAAAAAGGCGGCCAAATCCATATCCAACGTGGGGCTAGCGCCATCGTCGGTATAAACTTGCAGGCGGCCGGTAGCGGTGAGCGGCGCACCGTTCATCCAGATACGCTCCACCGCGCCGCTGCCGTATGCGTCGAGAATGAAGTATGCGCCATTCTCGCGGTAGAGGTAGCGGCCCTTGTCCTTGTTCAGCCCGCTAGGGTCGTGGCTGGAGACCTGATACACCCGCTCGTCGCCGCGCAGATAGGGCAGGCGGTGCAGGTAGCTGATTACTGCACTCGGCTTGTCCCCCTGCGACAGCAACAGCCAGCCGAGGCCCAACGTGCCAGCAAGCAGCACAATCACAAGCGCGTATAGCTGGGGTCTTTTAATCTGGTGTCGGTCAAACATACTTGCGCGAGTATAACACGCCAGCACAGCAGGGGCAAGGCACGTCTGTGTCCGTAGGGGCGAACAAAGGTTTGCCCTGCTCCCATATATTCTTGCAGCGCTCCTCTGTGTCCGTAGGGGCGAACCGTTGTTCGCCCTGCTTCCGTGCAGCAGGGGCAAGGGGTGGCACTTATCTTGCACTTCAAACCTCAAATCAAAACAGGAGGAAAAGGGCATGAAGCGCATCAATATCAAGCAGGCGTTCGTGGGTGAGCCGAATCCTGATCAGGAGGGCATCGCCGCCGAAGCCAGCGACGAGCAGGTTCAATACGAGGTTAAAAGCGGCACGTTTTCGCTAGTCGTTCACAGCGATGTTCCCGATGACCAGGTGTTCAGCAACTACGGCACAATCAGCGGCGAATTGCTGCTCGACGATGGTACTACGGTTAGTTTCGAGATACCAGATGGGGTAGATGGTGTCACTTTCATGTTCAACGGCGCAGGGGTGCAGAACGAGCCGGACATGGGCATGAGTACCGCGACTGCTAGCCAGACGGCTACGCCTGCCACCGATAACGCGCAGATTGCCAGCGACGCGACCGAGATGGGCGGTGGGGTCAACACCGCTAGCGGGGAGTTGCCCGCCAACCAGGGCGGTTGAGGATAAGCGCAAACATATCATGAGTCACCCCTAATTTTATGTGGCGCAGTGAAGCTGCACGATCTTAATATTACAGGTGCGGTAGTTACGATTGGCCTGGATGCTGGGTAACAGGGCGTATGCGATTCGCCCCTACACCATTCTGGCCCATTTATGCCAACTGAGGCTGTAATATTAAGCCCCCAGTGGGGGTTGGGGAGAAGTGCCAACCTGAACCAATGCTGAAGTAGCTGTGCAGCCACAGTCTGCCCGGTAACAAACCTGCCCAACCAGGCTCATTCAGCATTATCACAGTTCGAGTTTTCTCCCCCAGCCCCCGCTGGGGGCTTTTTGCTGGGTGATGTTCGAGTTTCCCCCCAACCCCCGCTGGGGGCTTTTTGCTGGGTGATGTTCGAGTTTTCGCCCCTAACCCCCCGCTGGGGGCTTTTTGCTGGGTGACGGGGGAGAAGTGCCGACCTGAACCAATGCTGAAGTAACTGTGCAGCCATAGTCTGCCCGGTAACAAATCTGCCCAACCAGGCTTATTCAGCATTATCACAGTTCGAGTTTTCTCCCCCAACCCCCGCTGGTGGCTTTTTGCTGGGTGATGTTCGAGTTTTCTCCCCCAACCCCCGCTGGTGGCTTTTTGCTGGGTGGCTTTTTGCTGGGTGATGTTCGAGTTTTCGCCTCCAACCCCCGCTGGTGGCTTTTTGCTGGGTTACGGCGTTACTTCTGTATCGCGTAGCTCTTGGTCCAGTCGGCGAAGTCGGGCGCTTTGCCCGCGTCGAGTTGCGCCTTCCATGCCTCGTCGGTGAGTCGCCCGCTGCTGGGTACAACGAACTCGTACTGGCTGAAGACTGCGCCTCGTGACAGCACCTTCTTGCCGTCAATCGGCACCACTGCGTAGATCTCGTAAGGGCGGCCGGTCGTCTCCTGCAAGGCGTTGCCGTTGGGGTCGCTGGCGATGTCGGCGGCCAGCGCGGAGTCAAACTGGCTCAGGTCAGCGGGGCGGCCTGCCTGGCACTGATCGGGTGGGGTGGCGGGGTCACACTGCGGGTCGGCAGTCGAGAGGGTGATGTTTTCGATGGTGCCGCCATAGAACATGATAAAGGTGTACTCATCGTCGGTGAGCGGCTGGTTCTGCAACTCCTTCAGGGTGATAGTCAGCATCTGGCTGGCGACATCGCGCACGCTGGTAAGCCGCTGTTCAGTGGCCGGATCGATCAGGCTGCGCGACTTGAGGCCATCAATAGTAAGTTGGGTAAGCCCAGTGAGGCGGGCGTAGAGGTCGGGCTGCGGTTCGACGTAGCCCTTGACGATGGTGGGCGGACCGCCACCCAGCTCTGCCATGCTCTGCTTGGCGTAGAGGATGGTGTCGTGCTTCAGTTCGGTGTAGCTGCCCAGATAAGTGGTAAGCTGCTTGTCCTGCCATGCCTCGTTGGTCATGAAACTGGGGTAGCCACTCGGCACCGCCGCTGTTAGAGGCTTGAGGGTGTAGAGCCAGCTCCAATAGAGGTTCTGAGTCCAGTCACCAGTGCTGAGGGTAGCGGCGTTCTGGCGCACCTTCTGCATCTGGGTGTCGTAGTGCAACGCCGCTTTGCCCTGGCCCTGGCCATAATCCAGTTGCGTCCCGTTGGTAATGATGTTGAGCGCCTCATCGGAACCCATCGCCGCTGGCACATCGAGGGCGCGGGGCAGCCAGCGCACCACATCTGGGTTGCCATCCGGCAACGGGGTGCCAACGTTGCGCCAGGTTAGCTGGCCGATGACGTACTCATCGAGGGTGAAACGTTGACCCATCATCCGCAAGCCCTTGGTTGCCTTGATCTTATCCTCGGTGGCAAAGATAATCATCGAGTTGATTAGCGGGGGAGGCATCTTGTTGATCGCCGCCTGGAAAGTCGCCAGCTTGGCGGGGTCGGTGAGCTCTTGCAGCGCCGGGGTGGCGCTGCCGTAAACCGCCTGGATAGCGGGCTGATAGTCGAAGTAGCTGAGGTCGTCAGCCTTGCCCACGATGAACACGGTCGGCTCGTAGATGTTCTTCCAGTGGTCGAGGATGGGGCCGGAGTGCAGCGTCTGCTGGATGCCGAGTAGCTCACTGAGCAGCACGGCGGAAAGGGTCTCGCTGGCAATCTCCTGGCGGAAGGTTATCCGCCCATACCAGATCATCGCCTTGAAGTATTGCTGCAGCGCCGGGGTGCGTGTGTAGTGACCGCGCGGCACATACTGGCCGTAGTCCTCGGTGTAGTTGGCGAGGATGTTGGATGGGGCGATGCCAGCGTGGGCATTGATCAGGGTAAGCTCGGCGTTAACCTTGTCGCTGACGTATGCGGGGGTGACGGAGGCGGCATTTACTAGCTTGTCGGCCACCGCGAAGTAGGCGACCAACTGCTCGGAAGCAGCGGTGAGGTCAGGGTTGTTCAGCTTGACGACCTCGGTATGCTGGGCATCTGAGACGCGCAGCATCGCATCGTTGAGGATAATCAGTTCACCAGTTAGCTTGGTTGTCTCCAAATCGCGCAGCATCTTGTCGAAGACCAGATGGTAGACGTGCAGGATGCTGTCGCTGCTGACAAACACCGGCTCGCTGCCGTATCGGCTCGCCTCGTAAATCTGGTAGAACTCCTTCAGGCCAGCCGGGTAGCGCTGGGCATCAGCAGCCGGAGGGCTGACCACAAACAGGTTCTTCGCCAGTAGGGCTTTCTGAGCATCGCTAAGGGTGTACTGGGCGGGGTTTTGCACATCGCTGAGGTCGGCGGCGGCTGTGTAGGCGAGGATGGCGGGTTTGACACTGGTATCTGGCACGGTGAAATTGGCGAAGGATAGCAGCGGACGACTGACCGTGGGCGCAGAGTTGTCAATCGTCGCGGTGGGGGTCATCACCATCGCCTGGGTGGGCGTGACTGGCAGCGCAGTTGTAGGGGTCAGCGCCATCGTAGGCGATACAGGCATGGCGGTAGTTGGTGTCATCGCCATTGTCGGGGTCATTACCACTGCCTGGGTAGGTGTCATCACCACAGCAGTAGTCGGTGATGCAGCCATCACCGCAGCAGTGGGGGTGGCGGCCATCGCCACAGTGGTCGGGCTGGCCGCTGCCGCCACACCAGTTGCGGTTGGCCCTGGGGAGGGGGTCTTGCTGGGGTTGAGGTCGCAGGCCGCCAGCAACATCTGCATGGTCAGCACCACCGCTAGCAGGCTGGCGAGGCGAGTAAGACGCTTGTGGGACATTTTTCCTTTTCTCCTTGCAATTGTGGCCGCGTTGCAGGCTACGGCCCTCTTAATTTGAACCCATCCCGCAATGGGTTTACTTATAAAGGAAGCGGTGGCCCGCATCGTCGGCGACCAGACGGGTGTAGCCGTGCGGCCTCGACTGCCAGTCCAGCGCAAAGGTAAAGCCGGGCGCGGACCAGATGGTCATCGTCGCCTGCGCCGGGTTGTCGCCCCAGAGGATACCGAGCCGAAAGTTGCCGTCGGCGGCCTGCACCACGCTTAGGCTCTGCGCGACGGTGGGTAGCGGTCGTCCGCACCACAGTTGCCCCCACTGCCCCCGCAACATCAACCAGCCATAAACGCAAATCTGGTTCTTGAGCTTGCCCTGCCCACCCCAGCGATAATCGGGCTGCCAGAAGTTGAAAATCACCGCAGGCAGTCCGCCATAATGTGGAATGTAGGCAACCTGATGCACCTCCATTTGCGGTTCGCTGCTGAACGCAGGCTGCCAGTTGGCAGTCATGGATGGGCCATCTACTGATGCTGCCAGCGCGGTGTGATCGGGCCACCACTCGAACGGGCCAGGGTTGTCCTGCTGATAAACGTTCAGGCTGCCCATCAGGTTTCCACCCGTTTGCGGATGGTAGCTGATCCACTCGGCGCGATGATCACCGTTCAGGTCGGCGAAGAAGCCGCTGGGTTGCTGCGCCCGCCAGTAGGCAAGCGCCAGGGTGGGGGTTGGCGTAGAAGCAGCATCGGGCGCAACATCGGGGCTGGTCGGCGGCTGCGGGATGACCGCCTGCCATTGCAGCGCTACATCGCTACTGCCCGTCGCGCTGGCGATCGCGGCAACCGCGTGAGGGTCGAGGTCAGGCAGCAACCTTGCCTGCAAGTACGTACTGACGGGGCGCAAGGTTGCACTGGCAATGCCGCTGTGATCGAAGTTGACATCGAGCAGCATCCCAGTCTGAGCGGCGGCAGGGGTGCCTTGGTCGAAGATGAAATTGCCCAGGCTGTAGACTACCAGCGCGTTGCCCAGTTGCACCATCCCTTGTGCCACATGGGGGTGAGCGCCAATGATCAAGGTCGCGCCGTCGTCAGCCATGCCCTGGGCCAGATCGCGTTGGAAGTTGGTGGTTGTGGCAGCGTACTCCGTTCCCCAGTGCATGAAGATAATGACCGCATCGGCTTGCGCCCGCGCCTTGCCAATTGCCTCCTTCAACATCACCTCGGTGGCCGCTAGCTGTGACCCGCTGCATATAATCGAGGCCAGCGATGTGCCAGCGGGCGGCTGGCTGGGCGCAACGCAATCGTAGCCGAGGAAGGCAAGGCGCAGCCCCTTGATCGTAACGATGGTGGGCTGATCGTTGCTGCCTATGTGGCGGATGCCCGCTGCATCGAGCGCGGCAACCGTGTCGCCGAGTCCCGCGCTGCCATAGTCGAGCGCGTGATTGTTGGCAACGGTAAGCAGGCCGAAGCCAGCGTGGGCCAATACCTGCGCGGCAGCGGGTCGCCCCTTCAGGTTGATCCACTGGTCGTCGGGGCGTACCGGCACGGCTTGATCGGTCAGCGACGATTCCAGGTTGGCAACCGCCAGGTCAGCGCCGTGCAGCGTGCCGCTGATGGCGGCGAAGGGGTAATCGTCGCCCGCCTGCCGCATCATCGCGTCCACTGACCGACCCAACATGATGTCGCCACCGAACAGTACCCGCACTGGCGGTCCATATTGCGCGAAGTAATCGGCTATCTCTCGCTGGGCAGTCGAAGGCAGCGGCGCGATCAGCAGCGCGGGCAGGCCCACCGCGAGGATGAAGGCAATCGAGACGATAAGTTTTGAGTTTTGAGTTTTGAGTTTTGAGTTGGTCATAGTTGCTTACGATAGGCATTGATGTGGTACGGACCCACCCCAACCCCTCCCGGTGGGAGGGGCGAACGCTTATCTACGCGCCAGCAGCACCAGCGAGGCGATCACCAGTGCCCCGCCCAGCGCCTGCCATATGTCTATCGCCTGACCGAGAAAGATGAATCCGAAGCCGGTGGCGCAGACCAACTCAAAGCTGGAGGCGATGCTGGCCGCGCCGGTTTCGATGCGGGCCAGGCCGTTGATGTAGAAGCCCGCCCCAGCCAGGGTATTGAACAGCCCGGCGGTGAGCAGCAGCAGCCACGCCTGCCAGTGTGGGCCAGCCAAAAACAGGCTGCCGAAGCCACCGCTGCTGAAGCTGACCAGGATAAGCAAACCCACCACCCCGAAAGCCTGCGCGTAGAAGACCACCGTGAAGGGGGCCATCCCGTTACGCAATCCATGATTGGCAAAAATAGTGTATAGTGCATAGAGAACCCCGGAGCTGAGACCGAGGGCCAGGCCCAGCCAGTTGAAGCTCATCTGCCCGGCGGCATATAGCTGGGCGATCAGGGCGCAGCCGACGAAAGTGAGCAGCAATGCGCCCAGCTTGCGCCTGCCCAACGGTTCGCCCCAGAAGCGCCAGGAGTAAAGGGTGACGAACGCAGGTGCGGTGTACATCAGCACTGCCGCAACCGCGACCGTGTTAGTGACGGTACTCTGGCCGTATACGCTGTAGAAGATGGTGATGCCGAGTAGGGCGTAGCCCAGCAGTAGGGGCAACTGGCGGCGGGGTAGCGTCAGTAGGGAGCGATGGCGCAAGCCGAGATAGACCAATAGGCCAAGTGCGGCGAAAAAGGCCCGATAGAAAACGGTGACGCTAACCGGCACGTCGTAATCGTTACGTAGCGTGTTGTAGATGATACCGAGCGAACCCCACAGCGCGGCGGCCACTAGCACGAAGATGTAGCCGACGATGCGGCGGTCCAGCCCACGCAACCGTGCTGCCCCCACTTTCAATAGTCCTTGCTCGGTAACTGACAAATCCACCCCCTGCTCAAAAACGTATCTTCACTACACGCTATATGCTACATTAAACATCGGTTGTATGTCAAGCGCAGGGGCCAGGCTTTGGTGTTAAGGTAGGTGCTGTGCTGGGTACGGTTCATCAAATTGCAATGTATATGTGACATAGGGGAAGATGCAATTTGCCCATAGGCACACAAGATGGTGAACTACACCCGCAGAGCGCAACGATTTGTGCTATAATTTTGATCAGGATCGAGACAAAGTAGACGCTGGGGCGGGGTTTTCGCTGCAGCAACGGTCGCGGCTGCACACGCCGCTAAACAAGGAGGAGTTCGATGGCGAGCGTAAGTGTAGTCAAGGCTGAGGGGGCGAAGCCAAGCAGCGGCGCATACCTGAGCGGCAGGGCGCTGTACTGGCGCGGTTTCTGGAGCGGCATCACCGGCACAGTGGTGATGGTAATCGTGATGCTGGTGTTCAACTGGCTGTTCGGGCTGGAGACTTTGCCCGACCGCTTGCAACAGATTAGCATCAAGGTGCTGCCCGGCCAGTTCTTCGAGTTCGGCATTCAGACCTTCGGCCAGGCGGCCAAGCCGATCCAGCTAATTGTGATCACCGTATTCCTCATCCTGGCGGGCGGCTTCCTGGGGATGCTCTACGTCAGATTGTTCGGTAAGCACAGCGCAGTGGCCGCCGACGACCCTGCCCAGCCCGCCAGTATGTTCCGCGATGGCACCCTGTGGCGCAACGCGCTGATCTACGCGGTGGCCCTGTGGGTGGCATTTTACGCGCTGATCATCCCCCTGCTGGAGAAGACCCTGGCAAGCGATTCGATCGTCTATCGCGGCGTGGGCGTGTTCGGCACCAACTACCACGCCCACGATGCCGGTCTGGTGGGGATGTACAGCGGGCCAGTAGCCTATTCCCTGCTCACCCTGTTGATGTTCCTCAGCTTTGGGCTGGTCAATGCTTTCGTCTTCCACCAGGATGTGGTGGCAACCACTTGTGCCTGGCGCGAACAGTTGGCGGCCAGCAGCCTTGCCGCAGACGCGCCCTCCGCGCCCTCGCCGAGCCGTCGCCGCACCCTGCGCTACATTGCCGGGGGCATCGCCGCTGTATTCGCGGCAATTGTCGCGGTCAATGCTGTGCCGGAGATTGGCCTTGGTGCCGCTGGCACCAACAAAGGCACGGGCCGCCCGGGCGACGCTGGCACCAACAACACGCCAGTAGCCCAGGTTGGCCCCACCGATACCCCCGAACCGCCCAACAGCGGCACGCCGGTTGCTGGCAACCCCACCCCAGCAGCGGCAGGTACGCAGTTGAGCGATGCGGGAATGCCGTCGGATGCAACATCCAATCGCTCATTCTATCACGTGTCTAAGAACAGCCAGGATCCGGTAGTCAGCCGCAATGGTTGGACCCTATCGGTGGAGGGGTCGGTGGACAAACCCTACACGCTCACTTACGCCGATTTGGTGGCAATGCCAACTATCGAGCGCTACCTCAACCTTAGCTGCATCAGCAATCCGGTAGGTGGTGGTCTGATTGGCGCGGCCAAGTGGAAGGGCATCCCGCTGGCAAGCCTGTTGCAGAGGGCAGGCGTGAAGTCGAGCGCTCAACGGGTTATCTTCAAGGCGGCAGACGACTACACCGACAGCATCACAGTAGAGACGGCGATGCACAGCTACAATCTGCTGGCTACCAGCATGAACGGCGTAGATCTGCCCGACGACCATGGCGCACCGGCCCGCCTGCTCATCCCTGGCATCTACGGGATGAAGAACGTCAAGTGGCTGAACACCATCATCGTCTCTGACGACGGGGGCTACAAGGGCTTCTGGCAGGCCCAGGGCTGGGACAACGCCGCCCCAACCCGTACCATGTCCATATTCTACATCCCGCAGCGCGACTCCACCCAACCCAACAAGCCGCTGCTAATCGGAGGCATCGCTTACGCGGGCGATCGCGGTGTCAGCAAGGTCGAGGTAAGCGCCGATGGCGGCCAGACCTGGAATCCCGCCAACCTGCGTACCCCCAAGTCACCTTACTCGTGGGTGCTGTGGACCTGGCCCTGGACTCCGAAGGGCGCTGGTCAATACACCATCCAGACCCGCGCCACCGACGGCAAGGGTACCCTGCAACGCTCCGATGTAACCGATGCCTACCCGTTCGGGGTCGAGGCTTACGACACCATGAAGGTGACGATTGCTGGTTAGCTCAACAGCCGGCATGAGGCACGAGGTATGAGTACCAGATAAACAAAGTGTTGATGACTCCCCTCCCACCGGGAGGGGTTGGGGGTGGGTCCGTGCAGCGCGACTCGCACCCTCCCCTACCCCTCCCGGTGGGAGGGGAAACTACACTTCGCCATCAAAACTTTGTTTATTCGGCAATGAGGCATGAGTGGAGATGTATCCACTCGTGCCTCTTTGCTTTGCTTCGATGGGCGTATGCGATTCGCCCCTACACTATGGAGCAATCGCACTCGGCACTCAGTCCTCAGTCCTCCACTCAAAGCAGGTTGTCAGCCAAGCGCCGCTAATGCTATAATGGAGTGAGGACGCACCCGCGTGCGTCTATATAATCAGCGAAGGTGAGGGCAAAGTTATGGCATTGACCAGGGAAGAAGTGGCTCATGTCGCCTACCTGGCGCGACTGGGGATGAGCGAATCGGAGATGGACCTGATGGCGGAGCAACTGTCCGCCGTCCTCGGCTACATCGAGCAACTGAACCAGGTGGACACCTCGGATGTGCCGCCCACCGCGCTGAGTGTCAACCAGAACGTGCTACGCCCAGATGTGTCGCTACCCTCGCTGCCGCTGGAGCAGGCGCTAGCCAATGCGCCGTTGCGGGTAGGTGACTATATCAGGGTTGGAGTGATCCTTGATGCGATCAACGATGTTGAAAGTTGAAAGTTGAAAGAAGTTGTTCGTAGGGGCGAACCGTTGTTCCCCCTGGTGTGGCGATAATTCGTAGGGGCGAACCGTTGTTCCCCCTGGTGTAGCGATAATTCGTAGGGGCGAACCGTTGTTCCCCCTGGCTACTCGCCAGTTCGTAGGGGCGAACCGTTGTTCGCCCTGGTGTGGCGATAATTCGTAGGGGCGAACAACGGTTCGCCCTGGTGTGGCGACAATTCGCCAGCCTCACCTATTGCATAAACGAGAAAATGGTGTATAATTATGTCAAGTGTGACGAACGAACTTTACAACCTGACCATCCACGAGGCTGCCGACCTGCTGGCGAAGCGAGAACTGTCGAGCCAGGAGCTTACCCGCGCCTGCATCGAGCGTATCAGCAGGCTGGAGCCGCAGCTAAACGCCTTCATCACCGTGACCTCGCATCGCGCCCTGGAGTTGGCCGAGGCTGCCGACCTCGCCTTCAAGGCGGGCGAGGCGACCAGCCCGCTGTGCGGCGTGCCAATGGCGCTCAAGGATGTGATCGTCACCGAGGGGGTGGCGACCACCGCCGGTTCGCGCATCCTGGGTGGCGACGACCGCCGCCGCTATATCCCGCCCTACGCCGCGACGGTAGCAGGGCGGCTACGTAGCGTCGGCGCGGTGCTGCTGGGCAAGACCAACATGGACGAGTTTGCGATGGGTTCATCGAATGAGAACTCCGCCTATGGCCCCGCCCACAATCCCTGGGACGTGAGCCGTGTGCCGGGCGGCAGCAGCGGTGGCTCGGCGGCGGCTACATCGGCCCGCGAGGCGCTCTACACCCTGGGCAGCGATACGGGTGGCAGCATCCGCCAGCCCGCCGCGTTTGTCGGCTGCGTCGGCCTCAAGCCAAGTTACGGGCGGGTGTCGCGTTACGGTCTGATTGCTTTTGGCAGCTCACTCGACCAAATTGGTCCGCTAACCAAAGATGTACGCGATGCCGCGCTGGTAATGGAGCAAATCGCCGGGGTCGATCCTTGCGATGCAACAACTCTGGACGCGCCAGTGCCTAAATATACCGAGCAACTGGGCGGCGACCTGCGTGGAATGCGCGTCGGCCTCGCCCGCGAATACTTTGTCGAGGGTATGGAGGCGGGGGTAAAGTCGGCAGTGGAGACGGCGATCAAGCAGTTGCAGTCGCTAGGCGCGGAAATCGTGGAAGTGTCGCTGCCCCATACTGACTACGGCCTGGCTGCCTACTACATCATTGCCCCAGCTGAGGCCAGCGCCAATCTGGCCCGCTTCGATGGCGTGAAATATGGCTACTCCCATCCCGCCAATAGCATCATTGACAGCTATATGCAGACCCGCCAGGATGGCTTTGGTGCAGAGGTCAAGCGCCGCATCATGCTGGGCGCTTACGCCCTCAGCGCAGGCTACTAT
Organism: Chloroflexota bacterium; assembly: GCA_025355955.1. GTDB lineage: Bacteria > Chloroflexota > Chloroflexia > QHBQ01 > QHBQ01 > QHBQ01. The sequence continues at coordinate 1,022 of JANXYP010000035.1, read as the reverse complement.
GACGCTTATTACCTGAAGGCACAGAAGGTGCGTACCCTGATCAAGCGCGATTATGATGAAGCGTTCAAGAAGGTGGACGTAATCGCCGGACCAGTCACGCCGACTACCGCGTTCAAGATCGGCGAGAAGGTTGCCGATCCGCTTACTATGTACCTGAACGATGTCTACACCATCCCCGGCAACCTGGCGGGTATCTGCGGCATAAGTGTGCCGTGCGGCTTCAGCAACGGGCTGCCAGTGGGGCTGCACCTGCAAGGGCCGGTGCTGGGTGAGGCGACCATCCTAAAGGTGGCCTACGCCTACGAGCAAGCCACCGCCTGGCACAAGCAATGGCCGGAGCTGTAGTAATGGTAAATGGTGAATGGTGAATGGTGAATGGTGAATGGTGATGACCATTGATTATTCCCCTCCCGCCGGGAGGGGTTGGGGGTGGGTACGATGATCAAGCGCGTGGGCAGGTTTGTCGAACACGTAATGGTTGACACCGAACGGCGCTTCCGCCGCTCGTCGGCCAGCTTTGCGATGCTCATCCTGCTAGCGATCGGCATCTACTTCGTGGTCGGCTTCGCTAAAGAAGTGGTACACGGGCAACAACTGAGCGCCGATGTCAGCGCCGAGATGCAGAGCAACGCCGATTTGCAGCAGGCGAACGCTCGGCTGACGCAGGAGCAGCAATATTACCAGTCGGATGGCTATGCGGAGTTTGCCGCCCGCGAGAGCCTCAACCTGCGTAAACCCAACGAGACCATCATCCTGCCCATTCAATCCACTCCAACTGCCAGTGACCACAGCACTATCCGCCCCGCTGCCCCCAGCGCAGCCAGCGCCCCCCCATCCCAGGCCAACTGGCAGCGCTGGTTCAGTCTGTTCTTCAAGTAATCACAAATAGACATGGCTGGCATCTACGTAGGGGCGGGCGGTGGCCCGCCCTGGTGAATGTAGCTTCGCCCATCGCTGGCGACAATCTTGGCGTAGGGGCGAATCGCATACGCCCTGACAAAACATCGTTGGCAACCCAAATG
>JANXYP010000032.1 GCA_025355955.1 Chloroflexota bacterium | reverse complement strand
GCAGATGGTCGCCGACTATAGCGACTACGCCGCGCTGGAACGTTTCGTTGCGGGCCTCGATGTCGTCACCTACGAGTTCGAGAATGTGCCAGTAGCCGCCGCCCGCTGGCTGGCCGAGCGCGTTCCCGTCTACCCGCCTCCGCAAGCCCTGGAAGCGGCGCAGGATCGGCTTGCCGAAAAAACCTTCTTCCGTAGTCTGGGTATCCCCACCCCACCATTCGCCGCCGTAGACAGCCGCGCCGATCTGCAAGCCGCCGTCGCCAGCATCGGCCTGCCCGCAGTGCTGAAGACGCGGCGGGGTGGCTACGACGGCAAGGGCCAGTTCCTATTGCGCCAACCCGCCGATGTGGAAGCGGCCTGGACCGCGCTGGGTGGCGTGCCGCTCATCCTCGAAGGCTACGTTAACTTTGACCGCGAACTTTCGATTATCGCCGTGCGCGATCGCGAAGGCGGCATCATGGCCTACCCGCTGGTGGAGAACCACCACCGCGAAGGTATCCTGCGCCTCTCACTTGCACCCGCCGCCACTGCTCTTACCGCACTTGAGGTAGACGCAATCGGCTACGTAGCCCAGGCCATGCAGGCGCTAAACTATGTCGGCGTGCTGGCAATCGAGCTATTCGAGGTGGGCGGCAAGCTGCTGGCGAACGAGATGGCCCCCCGCGTCCACAACTCCGGCCACTGGACCATCGAAGGGGCAGTCACCAGCCAGTTCGAGAACCACCTGCGCGCCATCCTCGGCCTGCCGCTAGGCGCGACCACCGCGCTCGGCCAAAGTGCGATGCTCAATCTAATCGGCACCTTGCCCGACCCCGCTGCCGTGCTGGCGGTCTCTGGCGCACACCTGCACCTCTACGGCAAGGAGGCCCGCGCCAACCGCAAGCTCGGCCACATCACCCTCTGCGCCGACGATCGCGAAACACTGGCGCGACGGCTGGAGCGGCTGCAGCGCTTGATCACACATTTAGTCGTATCCCATATCAGCAATTTTGTGCTATAATAAGCGCAGCGGCAAACCTGCCGCCCTACCTTGTTGGCACTTTACGCACGCTGGCCCACTTAGCAGAGGAGAATAGTATGGACGAAACAAGCGGTATGACCGCTGGCTACGCCGAGGTAAACGGCGCACGTTTGTATTACGAGGTGGCGGGCGAAGGCCATCCGCTGGTGCTTATCCACGCCGCGATAGCCGACAATCGGATGTGGAACGGGCAGTTCGGCGAATTCGCCAAACACTATCGCGTGCTGCGCTACGATATGCGTGGCTTCGGCAAGAGCGTGATGGTGGACGGGCAGTATTCCGACACTGGCGACCTGTTCGCCCTGCTAAACTTCCTTGGCATGGACAAAGCCTACCTGCTGGGTTGCTCGATGGGCGGCTCGACCGCGCTCGACCTCACCCTCGAACACCCTGCAATGGTGGACGCGCTGGTAATGGTGGCATCCGGCATTCGCGGCATCAAGTTCAACGGCGAATATCCCGCGTTGGAGGATGAACTGGAGGCTGCCTTGAAGGCGGGTGACATCGCCAGGAGCGCCGAACTAGCGGCCCGCATCTTCCTCGCTGGGGAGGGCCGCACCCTTGAGCAGATTGACCCTGCGCTGCTTGCGTCGTTCATGGATATGGTTACCATCGCGCTAAACAACGAGAAGCGGCGCGACGAGCATACTATGCCCCCGCCTGAGCCACCCACCGCCACCCGCCTGAGCGAGATGCACATCCCGCTGCTCTACATCTATGGCAACCGCGACGAACCTGTCATCATCCACATTGCCAAAACACTGGCGCAGCAAATCCCCGGCATCCAGGTAGCGATGATGCCTGGCACCGCCCACCTGCCCAGCATGGAGCAGCCGGAGGAGTTCAACCGCATCGTGCTGGATTTCCTGGATGCACATATTCCTACTAATCGCGAATAACCAAACAAGCAAAGGAGCAAGCAAATGTCGAAGCGCAATCTAGTTGCCGAACCGCAGCAACACTCAATCATCGGTACCCGTTTTTTCAACGCGCCCCGCGAACTCGTCTTCAAGGTAATGAGCGATCCCGCAACTATCCCCCAGTGGTGGGGACCCCGCAATCTTACAACGACCGTTGATAAGATGGAGCCGCAGTCAGGCGGAAGCTGGCGCTACCTGGTGAGCGACCAGAAGGGGAACGAGTTCGCCTTTCGCGGTGTCTATCACAGCATTGAAGCCCCCCTGCGAACGATCTCTACTTACGAGTGGGAGGCGCTAGCGGGCCACGTGTCGCTGGAGACTACCATTTTCGAGGAGTCAGAGGGTGGCACCAAAGTGACCACCATCTCCGTTTTTCAGAGCATCGAGGACCGCGACGGCATGATGCAGAGCGGCATGGAAGAAGGCGGGGATGAGGCGATGGACCGGCTAGAAGAGTTGCTGGCGAAATTGCAGTAGTTATCTCCCATTAAGGAGATTACCAGACATACGAAAGCGCGACTGCCGATCAGCGGATGATAAGTAGTCGCGCCTTCTTGCGTGCTGCCGGTGGAAAGGTGGGCCAGGAGAGGGCTACAGCTTGCGGCTGGTGTTTACAATTACAAACGTATATGAGGTGTACAGACGGCAATGGGGTGGAGGCTAATGGCGTTCACCTTGCCACCCACCATCTCTGTCAATCGTGACTTTCCACCGCGCCCGCATATCTACGGTTATATTATATGGTAAAATAGGCGTAATCGTTATACAATTAAGGAGACACCCCATGAAGATAGCCCTTGATGCGATGGGTGGCGACAACGCCCCTGGCGAGATTGTCGCTGGCGCGGTGCAGGCCGCCCGAGAGTTCAACCTGAGCGTGATGCTGGTGGGCAAGGAAGATGTAATCAAGGCCGAGCTTGCCAAACATGACACCACCGGCCTCGATCTGCCCATTGTCCACGCCCCCGATGCAGTGCCGATGGACGACCACAATCCTGCTGAGACTGCGATGGCGATGCGTAAGACCTCCTCGATCGCCATCGGCTTGCAGCAGGTGAAGGCGGGTAACGCCGACGCTTTCATCAGCATGGGTAGCACCGGCGCGTGCCTTGCCAGTTCGCAGATCGTGCTGGGGCGGGTGCCAGGCATAGAGCGGGCGGCGCTGGGTGCAGTCTTCCCCGCCAAGAATGACGGCAAGGTGTTCGTCACCGACATTGGCGCGAACCCCGATGTGCGCCCCGGCTGGATTGTGCAGTTCGCCCGCATGGGGGTAATCTACATGGAGCGGGTGTTTGCGGTGCAGAACCCGCGGGTTGGGTTGGTCAGCAATGGCGAGGAGGAGGGCAAGGGCAACGAACTGGTCAAGGCCGTCACCCCCCTGCTCAAGGCCAGCGGCCTCAACTTCGTGGGCAACTGCGAGGGTAAGGACATTATCAGCGGTAACTTCGATGTGGTCGTCACCGACGGCTTCACTGGCAACGTCATCCTCAAGACTGCCGAGGGGGTACAGGATTTGATCCAGACCAGCCTGCGGGCGGCGCTTACCTCCACCTTCGTGACCAAGATCGGCGCGGCGCTGGTGCAAGGCACCCTCCGCAAGAGCCTGGGGCGGCTCGATTACGCCGAATACGGTGCAGCCCCGCTGCTGGGGGTAAACGGCCTGTCGTTCGTGGGGCATGGCCGCAGCAAGGCCAAGGCGGTGGTTAGCGCGCTACGTACCGCCCGCGATGCGGTGCAACAGGACGTAATCGGCGCGGTGCGCGAAGCGGGCAAGCTGGAAGCCGAGGCCGAGCAGACAACGGCATTACGCTAATGACTCCTCCCCCACAGGGGGAGGCTGGGAGAGGGTACGAAATGCCAAACCCCAAACCATCACCACTTACCTTGCTCCTGCTGCTGGAGACCTTTGGCCGCCTCAGCGAGGGTCAACTGGTCGAGCGGATGGGCGTTGACCCCGGCGTAGTCCGCGAGTACGCCGCCGCGCTGCACGAGATTGGCCTTGCCGTGGAGCGGGAGCCACTGCCGAGTGGCGAGGTCATGTACACGCTGCAGCCGGGCAAGCAGTTGCCTCCGATGGTGCTACGCGATAACGAGATCGTGGCGATCATCGCCGCGCTGAAGTTTGCCCAGGGGCTTGATGGAGGAGGCGAAGGCACTAACCCCGCGCTAGAGAAGTTCCAGCGCTTCCTGCCTGCCCGTCTGGTGGAGCGCATCGAGGATGCGCGGCACGATCTGGAGAATGCTGCGCTCTTCCCCGATGAGGATGAGGACGAAGATGAGGACGATGACGATTACTACGATGGTCGGAGCATGGTCAGCAGCTATATCGCCACCTTTACCCGCGCCATCCAAGAGCATCGCCAGGTTGCCATTCGCTACTACTCGTGGGGCAGCGATGAGTAGAGCAAGCGCACCATCGACCCCTACGGTATGGCCCAGCACAAGAGCAAGTGGTACGTAGTTGGCTACTGCAACCTGCGTAAGGATCTGCGCGTCTTCCGCCTTGATAGCATCCGCACTGCCCGCCTGCTGGCGCAGACCTTTACCCCGCCGATCGGTTTCGACGCAGTAGAATACGTGGCCGCCTCATTTGCCAACCTGATACCGGCCAAAGATGACAAGGACTTAAGTTGTTTGCGCTTGCTCCAGCGACGGTGCATTACGCACCGTTGGGCTGAATACCGGCAGCATGAAGAACACCCCAATGATGGAGAACACCAACACGGTAATGTTTGCCCCCAGATGTTCGAGCAGCACGCCAGTGAGGGCCGCCGCCAGTGGTCGTGCGCCCCAGGCAATCAGGCGGAACGAGCTGTTCACCCGCCCGCGCAAATGGTCGGGGATGAGCGCCAGGCGATAACTGTATTGCACCACGTCGTAGATGGGGTCGAGCAGATACAGCGTTACCGTGATCAGCCCCAGCAGGAAGATGTTGCTGGCAAAGAGGTAAAGCGGGAAGATCAGCGTAGTCAATATGCGTGTGCCAATTATTACCTGGACGAAGCTGAAGCGCCGCTGGATGATGCCGCCAATCAGCGAACCGATGATGCCCGCGCCTGCCGCCACACTGAACAACACCCCCAACTGGAAGGCGTTGGCGTGCAGCTGCTGCGCCATCACAATCACAATTAGGTACGCAGAGAACAGCCGCAGGTTGATCCCCGCCGCGAGAATCGCTAGCGCTCGAATGACAGGGCGGCTCCACAGCCAGTGCATCCCCTCCTTGATTTCTGCCCACAGGTGGCGCTCGGTCTTGGCCCGCTCAGTCTGGAACTGCACGCGGATGAAGCTGAGGGAAATGACCGAAGCAGTGTAGGAAACCGCATCGAAGATGAATGGCACCAGCCGCCCGATCGTGTTGTAGATGAAACCGGCCATTGGCGCACCGATCAGGTCCATCAACCCGAAGCCAGCATTGTTCTGGGCATATGCCGCTGCCAGTTGCTGCCGCTCCACTACCTGGGGCAGTGCGGCAGTCTCGGCGAGGCTGAAGAAGACGTAGGCGCAGCCCTCGACGAAGGTATTGAAGTAGATTTGCCAGATGGTCAGCGCCCCATACGAGGCGGCGATTGGCACACTGGCGATGTTGATCGCCCGCACGATGTCGCAGATGATCATCACCCGCTTGCGATCCCACCTGTCCATTAGCGCGCCAGCGGGCAGGCTGAACAGCACATAGGGGATATACGAGAACGCCCCGGCAATGCCCGCCGTCTGCGGCGAGTTGGTGATTGCCAGGATAAGCAGCGGCATTGCCAGGTTGGTCATGTTGCTGCCCAGGCTCGACACCATTTGCCCGCTCCACAGCAGCATGAAGTCCCGGTTATGCCACAATGAGGGCAGCTTGCTACTCGTTAGCTCTTGTTTCGGCTCCTCGACCTCTACCGCCATGCTGATGCGCTCTCCCCCATCGTTTTCTTTGCTGCTTGAGGTTAGCACAAGGGGATGGGGTGTGCCATCAGCCTGAAGATGTATTTGGCCTATTTCTACTGTTATGGTCTAACTCTGAGCAATACCGGCTTGGCTGCCAGCAGATGAACCGCGAGGAGTTGACCCGCTTGCAGGCGGATCGAGGCACGACCAGGCAAGCCGGGCGAAAGTAGCTACTTTCACCCGGCTTGCCCTTGCAGAGTATACTACGCTGCACTGCAAGGGCAGACGATGCGCTATAAATGTGCCGGTTGGAGCAATCCCAGCCCTCGTGCTGCGTTGCTACATATAGACTTCGGTGTAGGTTGCTTGCTGCTTGCCTTATCTTCACCTCATACACGCCTGGAGGAACTATCGTGATGGAACAGAAGCACCTGACGTGCTGGCACAACCGTATCGCCTTGACTCTAATCCTCAGCCTGCTGTTGGCTGGCTTCGGCTTGGGCAGCCAACCCGCTGCCGCTGGCCCCAATATCTGGACCAACGTTGGTCCTACCCATCGGCTTAACCAATACTATGTCAACAAAGGAGCCGACGATGTGGCAATCGTGGGCAATACCTGGCTGGCGGCGCTCGACAACAATCTCTATCGCTCCACTGACCAGGGCGGCAACTGGCAGGAGATCTACAATAACGATAACACTGGCTATAGCTCCTACTTTGTGACCAGCCTCAGCGCACGCGGCAACGATGTCTACGCCAATTTCTACCCGCCCAACGTAACCGGCGGACCGGGTGGCCACTTCGAGGGTGTTCCCGAACTGCGGCACAGCACTGACGGCGGGGCAAGCTGGTTGACCGCCACACTTGTCACTAACGGCCGCCTCACCCGCATCAGCTACGGTGCGGATGGACAGACCCTATATGTGGCCGCTGCACCGGACTACCATTTCGGTATCCCCGGCCCGTTCAATGGCTATCCGCTCGAAGGCTTCTTCTCTGGCGGGTTGTACAAGAGCAACGACGGCGGCCAAACCTGGATGACCGCGACGGTGAGCATGGCGGTCAACAACGTCCTGATTGACCCTGCCGACCCCAACCATCTGTGGGCAGCGGGCATGAACGGACTGGCCGAGAGTCACGACGGGGGCGCGACCTGGACGAAGCGCGTTACCAATCCGAAGGTGGGCGGCTTGATCTACAGCGATGCGGGCAATATCAACACCTTGTACGCTTACGGTACTGGCGATATCGTCAACCCCAGCGAGGGGCATGATGGGTTCGATGGATACATCACTAGTGGCCCGCTGTACAAGAGCAGCGATGGCGGTAGTACCTGGAAAGCGATTAGCATTGCGGGCGCACCCGCCAATTACAGCGTGATTGGGGATGTTGATAGCGGGGCGCTGGCGGTCAGCGGTAAGGGCCACATCGTAGTTGGGTGGCAGAGCAGCGACCGCGCCAGCAGCGGCGTTGCCGAGAGCAACGATGGCGGTATCACCTGGCGGACGCTTAACGGACTAGGCCTGAGCCGCGCAACCCGCTTGCTGATTGACGATGCCAGCGGACAGATCCTCGACCTTGGTGCTGGGCTGTTCAGTTACACCACGACGATCGCTCCCCCCGACCCAGCCTTCGATCGGGTATGGCAGCGCGAGGATGCGCCGGTCGCCGCAGGCAAGGCATCGCGCTCGTGGACATGGGGCGCACAGCCATTTGCGACGATGCGTGAACCGATGGCCGGGCTGGCGGGCGGCGACCGCCTGGTGCGCTACTACGATAAGACTCGTATGGAGGTCAACGACCCTAGCGCCGATCCAAACCAGCAATGGTACGTGACTAACGGCAGGCTGGTGGTGGAGCTGGTCTCCGGCAAGCTGCAAACTGGCCTTAACCAGACGCAGAGCCGCAGCGCCGCCCTCATCAACGTAGCAGGCGATGCTGATGGTGAGAACGGCGTACCCACTTACGCTTCCTTCTACGAGCTTGCCAGCTTCGACGGCCATCCCCACCCCTCGCCCAACCGCACCGGCCAGTCGGTGAGCCAGAGCCTGGATCGGGGCGGCAAGGTAGGTAGCAGTGTGCCTGCCAGCACAACGGTCAAGCTGGCGCAATTCGATGCCACCACTCAGCATAATATCGCCGCCCCCATGTGGGATTTCCTCAATCGCCAGGGCACGGTGCTGGTCAACGGCCAGTACGTCTCCGCTCCGGTCTATGCCGATTGGGTCTATGTGATGGGCCATCCCATTACCGAACCATACTGGGCGAAGATGTGGGTGAGTGGGACCACGCGCTGGGTGCTGGTGCAACTGTTTGAGCGGCGTACACTGACCTACACGCCTAGCAACGCCCCCGCCTGGCAGGTGGAGATGGGCAACGTTGGCCTGCACTACTACCTCTGGCGTTACGGCAATTAGGGTTAAATCCCCTCTCCCATATCGAGGGGGTTAGGGTGGAGGCAAGGAGCGTAAAAAAACCCAACCCGCCACTGCATTCGGGGTGCAGGGCGGGCGGGGTTTTCGAGAAAGGATTGTCAGTTAAGGTACACCAGTTTCAGTGGGTGATGCAGTATTTTCGGTAGGGACGAACCGTTGTTCGCCCTGGCCCAATTTACTGCATTGCCTGCTGGATTTGGTATTAGGCGTTTGCACCAGGCATTGATGCGCTTCACAAGGGCGAGCACCGCCCGCCCCGTACGATAGCTGCAACACCAATCACCCTTCATCACTAATCACTAATCACTGCCCGTTCCGGGTGTTTGGCCGCCAGCGGGGTGAGCAGGCCGAGGCCGGTAAAGGCAATCATAATCAGGCCCATCGCCACGATTACCGGCAACGCGCCCACTGAGGCGGCGATTGCAGTGGTGATCGCCGCGCCAATCGGGCCGAGCGCCATCACCAGGGTGTAGAAGGCGGCAGTGACGCGACCCAGCAGGTGGTCGGGGGTGATCTCCTGGCGCAGCGACATCGAGCAGATACCCTGGATCGAACTGCCGAAGGCGGTGCCAGCGCCCAGCACCAGGTAGATAATGAAAGTGGGCGGCACCACGCCAAATCCCACCAGCGAGAGGGCAAACACCAGTTGCCCGCCCAGGAAGCAAACGCCAAAGCCCAGGTTGCGGCGCAGGGTTGCTACCAGCAGACCGCCCAGTACCGCCCCCACCGTCGAAGCGCCAAACACCAGACCAACGCCATTATCGTCCCAGCTCAACCCGTGCTTCAGGTAATAGATGAATAGATCGTTGGTGCCTGCCAGCATCCCGTTAATCACCACGAAGAAGAGCGTGACCGCCCGCAGCACCGGCTGCTGCCAGAGGAAGCGTACCCCCGCCAATGCCTCGGCGATGCGGCTGCCTTGCTGCTCACCTGCTGGCCGCACTGCCGCCGCCTGGCGCAGCCGCAGCAGCATCAAAGTCAGCGCCGACACCGCGAACGTGGCGGCATCAATGCCAATCGCCGTGCTTGGCCCAAAGGCGGCGGATACCAACCCGGCCAGCATTGGCCCGATGATGAACGATACTGCCGCCGTGGTTTGTAGCCGCCCATTCGCAGCGGTGATCTGCTCCCGATCCACCAGGTTAGCCACTGCCGTGATGTAGGCGATCGAGAAGACGTTGCTCAATGCGCCGAACAGAGCGGTTACAACGTAGATCAGCCAGATCTGCGGCCCTGCCAGCGCCCAGCCCAGCGGGATGGCAAGGTAGAGTATGGTACGCGCCACATCGCAGAGGATCATCAGTTGCCGCCGATTGACCCGATCCACCAGCGGCCCAGCGAACACCCCGGCAATTAGCTGCGCGATACCGAAAGTGGCAGTGACGAGGCCCATCTGCGCCACCGAGCCGGTCGCTTGCAACACCAGCAGCGGCAAGGCAATGAAGCCGAAGCCATCACCCAGCGCCGAGAGGGTCTGGCCCAGCCAGAAGATGTTGAAGTTGCGGTTGTGCGCGAGTGGAAGCCCAGGCTTGGGCGTGTCGTCAGCCATCACTGCGATGTCAAGTTCCTCACGCTGTTCAAGCTCGGATATCATTGTTGCTCCTTCCCCTCCCCTCGGGAGGGGTTGGGGTGGGTGTTATGCTAATCCACCGGCTGCACTTGCGCGATCGGCGGCACGTTGCGAATATCCTTATTGAATATTGTAACCAGGCCAATCAACAGCAGCCAGACGCTGAAAATGATGATTGTAGTGTTGGTGCCGAGTTGCTGCAACAGCACCCCGCCAACTGCCGAACCGATCGGCAGCCCGCTGAAGGCAATTAGTCGCACTGCGCTATTCACCCTCCCCTGTAGGCGGTCAGGGATGAGCGCCAGCCGATAGCTGAACTGGGTGACGATGTAGATCGGCACGGTCAAGTAGATGACCGCATTGATCAGGCCGATGACCACGATGTTCGGCGCGACCAGGAGTAGTGGATAGATTAGCACCTGCGCCAGCGTAGTGCCGAGGATGACCTGGCCGAAAGTAAAGTGCTTCTGGAAGTAGCTGCCCAATGCCGCGCCGATGATGCCGCCCACTGCGCTGATGCTGAACATCAGGCCGATTGATGGCTCATCCGCGCCGCGCTCCTTCGCCAGCAGGATCAAGATCAAGTAGTTGGCGCTACCCAGGATGTTAAGGCAACCGCTGAGAAAGGCGGTGAAGCGAATCAGTGGCTGCTGCCACAGCCAGCTTACCCCCTCGGCAATCTCGCGGCGCAGGTTGCGCTCGGTTGCCACCCGCTCCATCTGGAAGCGGGTCTTGATGAAGGATAGAGAAATCACCGAGGCGGCATAAGATACCGCATCGAAGACGAAGGGAAAGGCGCGACCGATGTTCTTGAACAGAAAGCCGCTAATCGGCGGGCTGATCAGGCCAACGGTGGTATCGGCGAAGCTGTTCTGGGCGCTGGCGGCGGGCAGTTGCGCGGTATCCACCACGCGGGGCAGCGCGGCCACCTCGGCGATATTGAAGAAGACGAAGGCGCTGCCCTCGATGAAAGCATTGATATAGATTTGCCAGATGGTCAGCACGTCGAGCGCCAGCGCGATGGGGATGCTGGCAATGTTGAGCGCCCGTAGCAGGTCGCAGATAATCATCACCCGCTTGCGATCCCACCTGTCCATCAGCGCGCCGACTGGCAGGCTGAAGATGACGTAAGGCAGCGTACCTGCCAGGCCGGAGATACCCGCCGCTGCTGGTGAGCCGGTAATCGCCAGGATTAGCAGCGGCACCGCGAAGCCGCTCATCCCACCGCCCATGGTGGAGACGATCTGCCCACTCCACAGCAGCATATAGTCGTGGTTGCGCCACAGCGAGGGCAGCTTTGCCGCTGGTTGCACTTTGCTGCTTGTCGGCGCGATCTTCGCCGCTTGCGCCGCTGCGCCCTCCATCACGGGCAATCCCTGCTCAGTTTCTGTGCTCATCGGTGCAAACCCCCCTTGCTGAAGATTGACGGCATCATCCTGGCTGCTGTCAGGATGATGTGGTTCAAGGCACCAGTATAGCACCAATTAGATAAAGTTACAATGGAGGGCGCAAGCGTATGATGCTTATCTAACATGGTTTATGCCAGACATGGATTGTTAAGGTTCAGCAGGAGATTATCTCAGCTTAAACTGGCGCAAAGGACCATGGTGCAAGCCAGCAGGCGGCTTGCCAGGTTACCGGGGGTTGGGGGCGTAGCCCTTTGTTGCAATGCTACCCATGCTTATCATAAGCAGCGGGCCGCCCCTTTGCGCCACGATCATTAAGCCTGATTGCCAGCGATGCAGTTGCCACCGACGTTGGCGCATTGATGCTTGCGATAGGCATTGGTGCGCTTCACCGATCGGAGCTTCGCTCCCAGCCCGCAGTAACTTGGCGAGTGGCGGCTTATCCCCACCGTAAGTACAAGTTCATCAAATTGCAATGTATAGATGGTGTAGGGGCGACTCGGACCCACCCCCAACCCCTCCCGGTGGGAGGGGAGCTAACCTAGCCTTCGGCTTGCACCTGGGCTAGCGGCTTGGCATGGCGGATGTGCGGGTTTGTGGCGGCCACGATGCCCAGCACAATAAGCACGCCAGCGAACACGACCACTGTATACTCCACGCCAATTACTTCCAGCAGCACTCCGGCCAGGGCCGCGCCCAGCGGCTGCGAACCCCAGGCGATCAGACGGAAGGCGCTGTTGACCCGCCCCTGCAAGCGATCGGGGATAAGCGCCAGGCGATAGCTGAACTGCACCACGTTGTAGACGGGGTTCATCGCAAAGATGACTGCGTTGACTGCGCCGATCAGGAACACGTTGGGAACGATGAGGATGAGGGGGAAGAGTAGCACATCCACCCACACCGAGCCGATGATGGCCTGGGCAAAGGTCAACCGCTTGGCGATGCGACCGGAGACAATTGCGCCCAGGATACCACCGATTGAGCCGATGCTGAAGATGATGCCGATAGCGCCTGCATCTGCGCCCTTGTGCTGGGCCAGTATGATGATGATTAGACCGCTACCGGAGAAGACGAAGTTGAGACCGCCAGTGAGAAACGCCATGGTGCGAATCAGCGGCCTGCTCCACAGCCAGACCAGCCCTTCCTTGATCTCGGCCAGCAGGTGATGCTCGCTCTTGGCCCGCTCAGTCTGGAACTTGATGTTGATCAGCGATAGCGAGACGATCGACGCGCTATATGAGATGGCATCGAAGATGAAGGGGAAGAGCATACTGACGCTCTTGAACAGCACGCCGCCAATCGAAGGGCTAATCAACCCGACCAGGCCGAAGGCGGCCTCGTTCTGCGCCGCAGCGGCGGGCAGTTGCGACTTGTCCACCACGCGGGGCAATGCGGCGACCTCGGCGATATTGAAGAAGACGAAGCAACTGCCCTCGATGAAGGCGTTGACAAAAATCTGCGGAATGGTGAGGACGTTGAAGTATAGCGCCAGCGGAATGCTGGCAATGTTGATGGCGCGGATGGTGTCGCAGATGATCATTACCTTCTTGCGATCCCACCGATCCATCAGTGCGCCGACCGGCAAGCTGAACAGGGGGTAGGGTAGCGAGTAGAGCGCGCCCGCGATGCCTGCGATGAGTGGCGAGTTGGTAATCGCCAGGATCAGCAGCGGCAACACGAAGCCCGACATCCCGCTGCCCAGGCTGGATACCACCTGCCCGCTCCACAGTAGCATATAGTTGCGTTGTCGCCAGAGCGGAGGTAGCTGCGGCTGGGCTTCATCCTTTGGCAACACCTCGCTCGTCAGTGCGTCGGTAATCTCCACCGTTCCCTGGGTTGGCCCTGGGGTTATCTCTTCGGCGATGCGGGATTCTTCCTTCACTTCGGCCATTGCCATTGCCTCCTGTTGGATAGACGTGGGTTAGATAATTGACTAACCGCGCCTATGATACCACGAAGCGCGAGGCATACCATCAGCCTATAGATGTATGTGCGAGGCCGATGCTCGTTGCAAGTATCCCTTATTTGCTAGGCTTCCAATTCGTCCAGCAGATTGAGCGCCTGCTCGACGCTGATATCGTTGCGCTCGACCGCCTGCAGGATGCCGAGCCTTGCCCTCTGGGTGTCGTCGTTGCTCTGATCTGCCATAGAAGCAGGATTGTCGCCTGATTGCTCTTGCTCTTTAACCGCGCTGAAATTGCGCTCGTTTGCCTCGGCCATTGGTCTGCTCCTTTTTGCTTTACGGTTGCGATGGGCATTGATGTGGGGCGAGATTCACCCTCACCAAACACCCACAGGGAACCCGCAAGGGGTTTCTCCCTCGAAGGGAGAGGCTTTTTGCTTTACGGTTTCGATGGGCATTAATAGTGCTTCAGCTTTTGCTTTACGGTTTCGACAGGCATTGAAGGTGCTTCAGCAGGGCGGGCCACCGCCCGCCCCTACGGATGCGTTGACGGTTTCGACAGGCATTGAAGGTGCTTCAGCAGGGCGGGCCACCGCCCCCCCCTACGGATGCGTTGACGGTTGCGATGGGCATTGAAGGTGCTTCAGCAGGGCGGGCCACCGCCCGCCCCTACGGTGTTTCGACTAGTCCATCTGCCGTAGCAGGCGCATCGCCTCTTCGACGCTGATCTCCTTGCGCTCGACGGCTTGTAGGATGTCAACGCGGGTGCGCTCCTTGTCGCTCCGCGTCCCCATGGCATCTGCAGCATGGCGCTCATGGTCGTGCTTCATCCGCATAGCATCGGCAGCGGCCTGGCGCTCATGGTCACTCCTCACCCGCATCTCATCCCTGACCTGGCGCTCCTGGTCATGCCTCATCCGTCGCTCATCCCTGGCCTGACGTTCCTGGTCGCGCCTCATCCGCGTGACATCGGAGGTCTGCTCATCGTCTTCGTCCGGCTCGAAATCTTCGCCCTCGACCATGCGGCCAAGCTCGCCAGTGTCGGAGTAGTGCAGCGGGCGAGTGTAATCGGCCGCGTCAGCTTTCTGGTAATCGGCATCGCTGGCCTTGCCCTGGTAGCTGCTTTGGCCGCCCAGCTCTAGCTTGAGGTTGCCGCTGGTAGTGCGTACCCGCAGGCGGGTGTCGCCCTGCTCGGCAGTGGCGGGGTCGCCAATAAGGAACTCCCAGCGGTTGCGGCGGCGGCGGCGCTCCTCGCTATGCCCATGGCCGTGACCATGCCCGGGGCCGGTGTGCGGGTCCCACTGAAACACGTACTTGTAGCCGGGCTGTCGGTACTCGTAATTGTATCCGCCCTCTTTGTCGGTCTTCTCTTGCTCCTGCGCCGTGCTGCCAGCGGCTGACCCACGCCAGTCCTCATCGCTGCGGATGTAAGGCAGGTCGCTGTTAAAGTCGCCGCTGACCGTCCGCCCCGTCATCCTGGCGCTAAAGTCGGGCTGCGCGTGCAGCTTGGTATCGCCGCTGACGGTGCGGATCTCGTACTCGCCGGGGTGGAGGGTGCCATAAAGGTCGATGTCGCCGCTGGTGGTGCTGAGATAGAAGCCGTTGAGATTGGCATCGGTTACTTCCAGTTCACCGCTAATGCTCTTGAAGCCCAGCTTGCCGCTGAGGTGGTGGGCTTCCACGTCGCCGCTGGCAGTCTGGATCACCAGGTTGCCGTCGAGGTTGTTGGCTTCGATGTCGCCGCTGATGCTACGCAGGTAGACGGTGCCGCTCAGGTTGTGGCCCTCGACCTCGCCGCTGGTGCTGGATAGTGTAACGTTGCCGCTCAACTTCCTGGCCGCAATCTCGCCGCTGATGGTTTTGACGCTGAGGTTGCCAGTGACGTTCTGCACCGTAATCTCGCCAGTGGTGTTGCCTATACTGAGGTCGCACTGCAGTGGCACCGTCACCTCGAAGTCCGCCGCGCCCCAGCCGTGTCCCAGCTTGCTGACCTGTTCAGCGAAGTCGCCGATGAACTCGAAGAAGTTGCCCTTGTTGGGCCGCCAGGAATCGCGTAGGCCACGCACCTGACGGTTGATCTGACCGATCGGCTGCGACTTGATGGTTAGCTCCCCGCTCTCACTGTAGCTAACCTGGGCGGTCTCTTCCAGTTCGGCGATGTCGTCATCGTGCAATACCTTTACCCCAATGTAGTCCTGCTCCGCGCCGCTGATGCGAATGTCGCCGCTGAAGTTCTCCAGCATCAGGCGGGGCGTTCCCGAAAGGCCGCTGGTGGCAAAGCGGGTCTCGCCGCCTTTGGTGCGCTGGCCTGCGCTCGGCTGCTCTCCCTTCGCCTGCTGGCCCATAAAGGGAGGTGGCGGCGGGGGGATGTTGGGGATGGGCGGAATGGGCGGAATGGGCGGGATGGGTGGGATAGACCCAGCCTCGGAGTGCGGCGGGGTAGGGGGAGTGGGTGGGGTAGGAGGTGTGGGGGGGGTTGGCATGGTTGGCTGGCCCGGCTGGAAGCCGAAGCGGGCATTATCGCTCTGCGCGGCCTGCTCCATGATCTGCTCCGCCTCTAGCTTGGTGGTGGGCGGCTCGGTTGGTTCGGCGTTACTCTGCGCCCGATTCAGGTTGCTGTTGGTATCCATTGGTAGAGATTCCTTTCTTGGAATTGTAGGTTGTAGAACGGTTGTCTAAGCCCCCAGCGGGGATTGGGGGGAACTCTCGCCCTTGCGTAATGACAGGCATAAGTATGGTTGCGCTAACTAGCGCGTTGGTGTTCAGATGAGCGTGATAACATTGCAACATATCTCCCCCAACCCCCGCTTGGGGCTTTTTGCTGGCTGCCGCTGGGGACTTTTTGCTGACCGCCGCTGGGGGCTTTTTACCGCTTGCCAACCCCCGCATTAGTTTGGGGCAAGCTTTCTCCCCCAACCCCCGCTGGGGGCTTTTTGCTAGGTGTTCGCCCCAACCCCCGCTGGGGGCTTTTTGCTAGGTGTTCGCCCCAACCCCCGCTGGGGGCTTTTTGCGTTACGCAGTTGGGCGCTGTTTGCTGACCGCCGCTGGGGCTTTTTGCGCTGTCCAGCCCTCACCTTAGCCCAGCCGCATCCGACGGTAGGCACTATCGCGCTCGGTG
>JANXYP010000021.1 GCA_025355955.1 Chloroflexota bacterium | reverse complement strand
ATATTCTTCTTTCTCACCCCCAACGACTATAACGCTTTCTTCGCCATGCTGGAGAAGTGCAGCATAGCCGAATTGCAGCACTACCGCCCCGGCCTGGAGGCCGACCTCTTGCAGCAGAGCAAGGCGTTATTTTGCGCTTCTGCCTCCAGCGTACCGCGCCCGCGCAATCGTGAAGCCGCTAACGTGCGCTGCGCCCGCCTCGCGCAAGGCGCGGGCGCAGTCCTGCATGGTCGCGCCGGTGGTGTATACGTCGTCAACCAGCACGATGTGGGCATTGCGGATTGCGGGGCTGGGGTCGCAGGCGAAGGCGAAGGACACGTTCTGACGGCGTTGTTCGCTGCTCAGACCCACCTGCGGGCGGGTGCGGCGGGCGCGACGCAAGTAGATGGGATGGGGGTCGCAGGATAGGTCGAGATGGGGGGCAAGCGCGGCGGCCAACAGCGCGGCCTGGTTGAAGCCGCGTTCGCGCTCCCGAGCAGGGTGCAGCGGCACTGGTAGCAGCAGGGTGGTCGCGCCAGGATGCAGCCATGAGGGCAAACGGCGATCAACAACCAGGTCGGCCAGCGCGGGAGCAACCGCCCGCCCCCGCCGATACTTCAGCCGCTTGATCGCGATCTCAATTGGAGGCGCGTAATCGCACAGCGCCGCAGCCGCTTCGAGCGCCGACGGCAGTTCGTGGCAGGCGTAGCAGCGTGCGCCCTCGGCTTGGGGGCGGTGGCACAACAGGCAGGTACGGGTGGTGATGAAGGGGGCAGCGGCAATGCAGCGCTCACACAGGGTTGCGCCCGTCGCGCCGCAGCTAACGCAGCGTGGGGGGTAAAGCAGGTTTAGCAGACGGTCAATTAAGGTCATGGCAGTTTAGATATGTTGACGCTTACGATAAGCATGACCGCAGCTTCAAGATTTCTCCCCCAACCCCCGCTGGGGGCTTTTTGCCATCCTAAACGTGGTGGCTAACCCTGGTACTCTGCGATGCTCAGGTGGTCGCCTACCGCGGTATGGGTAGCTAGCAGTACCCCGGCGGGCAGCTCCAACACCGACTTCGCGCCGCGCACAAACTTGCTGGCCCGCCATGCCTTCATGCTGTGCATCATATACAGCACCTCGCCATCAGCGCTGAGGAAGGCGGCATCGAAGCGGAAGCGCATGAACAGGCTGTGGATGGCATTATCGCCCACAATAAAGAGAGCCTCACCGGGGGCAAGGCTCTGGCGGCCCATCAGACCGAGGAAGCGGCTGAAGAGGTTGTCGGCGAAAGCCGCCCGCTCGGCCAGGGTCGTGCTGCGGGCGGTATTTTCAACGCGGGCCAGGCGCACGGTTAGAATGGACCGCCGCTGGTGAGGAATTGCGGAACTGATGGGCCGAGGATGACGATATAGATGGCCGGGAAGATGAAGAGAGCCAGCGGCAGCAGCATCAATACCGGGGCGCGGCGGGCTTTCTCCTCAGCAATTTGGCGGCGGCGGATACGCATCTGTTCACTCTGGATACGCAGCACCTTGGCAATGCTCACGCCCAATTGCTCGGCCTGCACCAGCGAGGCGATGAAGGTGTTGACATCCGCTACGCCGGTACGCCGCCCCATCTCGCGCAGCGCTTCGCGGCGGGCTTTGCCCACCTTGATTTCGCTAACCACCTTCTGGAACTCCAGGCTGAGAGGCCTGTCCCACTTCTCTGCCACGCGGGTCATTGCCAGATCGAGGCCGAGACCGGCCTCAACGCAGACGGTGAGCAAGTCAATCGCATCGGGTAGCGAACGGATCAGTTCAGTCTTACGGGCACGCATCTTCGATCCCAGCCACATGGTCGGCATCAGGTAGCCAAGCACGGTTAGCACTCCCGTATACATAAGGCTGGTGGTGGTGCTATCCTGGGGGGTGATAACAAAGAATAGCAGCAGTGATAGGACCAGCATAGTAATACCGGCCAATGCCCGTAGCCCGATGAACTGCGAGGCAGTCATGCCACCGGGATTGCCCGCATACATCAGGTTGAGCTTGATGCGCTCCGCCTCCTTCGCGGGGCTAAGTTTGCCCAGTATCGCCAGAAAGCCATTGATGATCGGCTTGATTGCACGGTCGGAGAAGGGCTGCTCCAGCTCCAGTTCCTCCAGCGTGCGCGGACGTTCGGCAAAGTTGGTGAGGCGGTCCTCGATTGAGGCATGCTGGCGGGGGCGCAGCGCGGTCCATACCAGGCCGCCAACCGGCGCCGCGCCCACTAGAACCACCACTACCCACAAAAGTATGTTCATTGCAATTCTCCTTAGCCTAGCGCGGTTTAAATGTCAATTCGTACGATCTTCTGGATGACGATAAAGCCGATGATAATCATGAAACCAGCGCAGATCGGCATACAGATCCACGGCCAGACAAACATACGGCCCATGTACTCAGGGTTAATCGTCATCAAGAAAATGCCGACGAGGATAGGGATGCCGCAGAGGATGTAGCTGGAGATGATGCCCTGGGCGGTCAGCGCGGCGATTTCGCCCTTGATGCGTACTCGTTCGCGGATGGTATGCGCGATTGTATCCAGGATTTGGGCCAGATTGCCGCCTACCTCGTACTGAATGTTGATTGCGGTGATTAGCAGATCGAGATCCTCGCTAGGCATTCGGCGCAGCAGGTTGTTGAGCGCTTCCTGGCTGGAGAGGCCCAGACCCACTTCACGCACCACCCGCTTGAACTCGTCGCTCATCGGCGCAGCTCCTTCGCGGGCAACCAGCTCCATGGATTGCAGCATACTGTAGCCGGAGCGCAGCGAGTTAGCCATCAAGCCGATGGTATCGCCCAACTGGTTGTTGAACATCTTGATACGCTTGCCGCGCATATAGCCAACATAGAATTCGGGAGCGAACAGGCCGACAATGCCCCCAACCACCGCGAACACGATGCTGAACGCATCTGCGCCGCGCCCTATGTACAGGCCAATCGCGGCACCAGCCGCCACGGCCGCCACCTTAATCATCAGGAACTCGCTAACGGTTAGCTTGATGTCGGCCTGGGCTAGACGCTTGGCGGTTTGGGCGGTAAACCCCCGCCCGGCGATTGCTCGCTCTAGCCGAGCGGAGATGATGTTGGTGGCATCGCGGGCAGCGGCCTTATCCATCGCCTCTTTGCGTACCTTGTCCAGGGTGCCAAACCGCTCCAGGCGAGCCTCGACTTCACCGTTGCCCCCTGCACGCATCGCAAATGCGAGGCCAGCAAGCAGGATGAGTACGCCTGCGCCAACCGCCATACCTAGCGGGCTGGTCAATGCTGAAAGATCCATAATACTACCCTCCTACCAGGAAAGACGAATAACAGGGCAACACGCCATGGCTTAGAAGAACTTGTCTGTATAACCGAAGATGTTGGGCGGCAGATAGATGTTCAGCGTCTCGAACTGTTCGATAAACTTGGGCCGCACGCCGGTGGGCTTCATCCGCCCCACGATCTTGCCGTTCTCAAGGCCAGTCTGCTCGAACTCGAAGACGCTCTGCAGCACGATCACGTCGCCTTCCATCCCCTGCACCTCGGTGAGGGTAACGACCTTGCGGCTACCGTCACGCATCCTCTCCTGGTGAACGATCAGATCAATCGCCGAAGAGACTTGTTCGCGGATGGCTCTCACCGGCAGATCCATGCCCGCCATCAGTACCATCGTCTCGAAGCGGGAGAGGGTGTCGCGGGCGCCATTGGAGTGGGCGGTGGTCATGCTACCATCATGGCCGGTGTTCATTGCCTGCAGCATATCGAGCGCTTCACCGGCGCGGCACTCACCGACGATGATGCGGTCAGGGCGCATACGTAGGCAGTTAACCACCAGGTCACGGATGGTGATCTCACCCTTGCCTTCGATGTTGGAGGGGCGCGATTCCAGGGTGATGACGTGTTCCTGGCGCAGTTGCAACTCCGCCGCGTTTTCCACCGTGATGATGCGCTCGTCGGGGGGGATGAAGCTGGATAGGACGTTTAGGAAGGTGGTCTTGCCAGTGCCAGTGCCACCACTGATCACAATGTTGAGGCGAGCCTCGACACAGGCTTTGAGGAAGGTGGCAATCTCCGGAGTAATCGTGCCGTAACGGATCAGGTCGTCAATCGTCAGCGGGCGGCGGCTGAACTTACGAATGGTGATCACTGGCCCCACCAGACTGAGGGGCGGAATGATGATGTTGACGCGGGAGCCGTCGGGCAGACGCGCATCCACATAGGGGCTGGCCTCGTCCACGCGACGACCCAGCGGGGCAACGATGCGGTCAATCACCCGCATCACGTGATCGTTGTTCTGGAAAGTAATGTTAGTTAGTTCCAACAGACCCTTGCGCTCGATAAACACCTGATGTGGGCCGTTGACCATTATTTCTGTTATAGTGTCATCCTTGAGCAGCGGCTGGATGGGGCCAAAGCCGAGGATTTCCGCCTCCACCGCATCGAATAGGCGGGCGCGTTCCACGCGGGTGAGGATGATGCTTTCGCTATCAAGAATGGTGTTAAAGATGTCCTCTACCTGGCGACGCACCTCTTCGGTGCGGCTGAGGTCGAGTTTGGGGTCGAGTTCGGCGATTAGCTTGTTCTGCACTCGCTGCTTGAGATCGAGGTAGCTATCCTTGCCACCGCTAGTCGGCGTAGGGACGTTGGAGGTGGAACGGCGCAACTGGCTCTGACCGTTGGCCCCGTTCACCTGACTATTCTCCGGCAATTGGGCAGGACTTAGCTGGCCGCTGTTGAGGGGGCCGGAGGGGCTGACACTCGGCGCACCGGAGGGGCTGCCCACCCCATCCGCGCCGCCGATGCGCTTGAGCAAAGACATAAGGTCTACCAACCTTTCTAAGCACTTATCCGTAGAACCATCCGTTATTTGTAGGGGCGGACAACGGTTCGCCCTGATTTCGGATGAGTTCTAAAAGCTGTTCGCCACTTCCCACCGTCCGTACCCAGCTTTCAGGTCGGATGTAAGCTGCTGTGTTCCTTAATTATACGTCAGCGAGTCAAGTAGTGGTTGTATCTTGGGTGCGATTTCATCTAATTGCAATACCTGGTTGGAATAGGGATGGGCCTGGCTCATCCTGGTGCGCGATTGCAAAAATGTGAGCTGCGCCTGGTTGTATCTGGTTCGACATCGGCAATGGTAGGATTTATCCCGCAATTGTGGACCTAATCTCAGCCGCGATTGGAAGTGAGCGGCAGGTGGAAGCGCGAACGGGTGCTACCTTGAGGCTGCTCCTCTTTCTTCTTCGGCGCGATCTTATCCTTCTCCTCGACCTCGCCCAGCTTCAGTGCGGTCAGCGATTTTGCCATGCTAACTATATCCTTGCTCACCTGGTTGTCGCGGGTTGATATCACCAGCGGCACCCCCTGATTGATGGAATGAGATACGGCACGGGGGTCGGAGGATATCGAAAAATCTATTTTATGGCGCAGGGTCGCTTCGACTGTTTGCACGTCAATCATCGTTTTGGCATCGGCGCGATTGAGCAGCAGTATCAGCTTCTCCGGTGCGTAGCCTAGCTTGTTGCTGACTTCGAGGTAAACCTTGATGTCGCGGATGCTGGTCATTTCCAGGGTCATTATCAGCAGGATGCGGTCGGCCACGTCGGTGACGCTGAGGGTAGCATCGGCGAACGAAGCAGCGGTATCCACGATGATGTAATCAAACGACTTACGCAACTCGCCAATTACCCGCCGCATCAGGTCGCCGCTCACCAGGTCGGCGTGTTCCGGCTGGCTGGGGGCGAGTAGCACGCGCACGCCGCTGGTATGTCCGATCATTACATCGCTGAGTAGCTCGCCATCAATCTCGTCTATGCGGCTGACCAGGTCGTAGATAGTCTTGTTCGATAGCAGGTTGAGTACCACTCCGATATCGCCGAAGGTAAGGCTGCCATCGACCAGCGCGACTCGCTTGTTAGTGGCTTGCTTCAGCGCCACTGCCAGGTTGCAGGCGATGGTGGTGCGGCCTACCCCCCCTTTGGGGCTGAAGATGGCGAACACCCGCCCGCTACTCTCTTCGTCGTCGGCCTGCTGCTGACCTTGCGGCATATAGATCAGTTTCTTCTTACCCGACTCCAGGCGATGGACGTGGCGGATGCTCTTGAGCAGCTCGTCGCTGCCGAACGGTTTGACCAGGAACTCACGCGCCCCTGCCAACATCGAACGGCGCAGATAATCTTGCTCACCCTGCACCGACATCATAATGATCGAGGTGCCAGACAGTTCCGAGGTGATGATCTCGGTGGCCTGAATGCCGTCCATGTCGGGCATATTGATGTCCATCAGCACAATATCTGGGAGCAAGGCACGGCTCTGGGCAATGCCCTCCTGCCCATTGGTGGCGGTGCCAACCACTTCCATATCGCCCTCGAACATCAGCAGCTTGCTGACGAGTTCGCGGTTCTCGGGGTTATCGTCAACAATCAGCACGCGGATCTTGTTCTGGCCGTCCATTGCTTGTCCGTTCCTTTAGGCTTACAGTGTAGCTGGTTTATGGCGTAGCGGGGTGCGCTCGTCAAAATCCGCTTATCGCCCCGTAATTGGGGTGGTGATTATCGCTGGTATTGCGATGTTGTAGTTGGTGATCATATACTGCTCGGTGACACCAACCGTATTGGTGGTTGCGTCGTTCCGGTTGTCCCCGCGGGCGCGCAGGATGATGGTCATTGCCGCACTACCCACCTGCTCGGTAACGCTGGACTGTCCGCCAGCGCCAGTTACCGCCAGCGTGTCGCGCATATACTTGATCACCTCGGCCTGCTGAGGGGTGACATCCAGGATCAGCATCTGGGTCTGATCCGGGTTCAACTGATGGCGCGGCACCGCACCGGCCAGCGGCGGGCTGGGCAACTGGATTACCTGCAGCACATGAACCGCCTGCAGGATCAGCTTGGTGCTGTTGAAGTCGTATGTCTTGCGCGTGGCGGCAACCGGCGCAGCGCCGGGGATAGCGGGCGGGGCCTCGTCAACCTGAATCTCGTAACGTTGCGTCCAGAGGATATCAATGTAGTCATCGTTGGAGACCTGGCCGCCTACCCCACTTTCGTCGTTGACTGGCAGCGCAATAGCGCGGCGGTTGGTATTGACCGGGGTGGCGGTCGGAGCGCCAGGCACCGCGGTTGGGCTGACATACGGGATAATGTTGGACAGGCCCGGCTGCGATAGGTAACTCTTGCGGATATTCTCGCCTTTCGTCAGGCTACGGATGGTCATCATCCCCAGAACATCACCTCTGCTCTGCGCCAGGTCGGCGCGATCAGCTTCGGGGATGGTAGTCTGATCCACCGGCACCAGTTCCAGGCTATCTTCAGTCAGGATGGTAAAGGCGGCGATCTCGGCCTTGGCCCTGATTACAGTTATGGTGGTGGTCTGTTGGGCGGCCTGCTGCTGTGCAGCCTGATTCTGGTTGTTGGCGTATATAAAGACGAGCAGGCCGATAACGACGGCAGCCACCAGCGCTAGAATGATTATCCCGATTGACGAGTTGCGTCTACGCATCTTGATGCTTCCTCCTAAACAGATAGTGAGATTATAGCACAAGCCAGCCGCTTTGCAAAGAGGCCGCCACCTCATGCCCGCTGTAGTGAGCGCAGGCGCAGAAGCACACCCACGCAGGCTGCTGTAGGCTGATCATAGCACGGTGGTAGGTGGGATGCAATAGCCAAATGGTACTAATATGTCAAGTTGGCGTAGAGCGGTCGCAAAGTCGGTACCTTTGGTGTGATAAATCCATGCTCCGACATGGCTTTCGTAGTCGATGGGACGCATATTCATTGCGCCCTGGCCGACTATGGACAGCCCTACACGCTGGCGCGGATGGGTTATACCAATTAGCCGTGGTGCCACTATAATTTCTGTAGGGGTGAACGGTTGTTCGCCCTGGCCCAATTTATACTATCTGCTCGGCTAATTGGTATAACACACTCACGGCTTACTCTTGTATTGACAGACTAAATCTAAGAGGCTATAATATTTCGGGAAAGAGTAATGGCTTTAAACCGCACAGCTTAGGTGAAGAGGAGCAAATTGGCCGACGTTGAGCCAGGGCAAATGCCTTTGGCAGCAAGCTCTGAGGCGCTAGCTGAAACCCAGCAACGCGAACAATTGGCCGCAGTTAACATCTACCTGCTGACCGTTGCTGGCGGGATGGGTATTGGGTACCTGGTACTCGCCGCAACCAGCGGTAGCATCATCGCGCCGCCACTGTTCATCGTCCCCCTATATCTGCTGCTGTGGCGTATCAATAACCTGAAGCGGCTTGCCTGGATTAGCACCACTGCGGGTACACTTGGCACGCTCTCACTGCTTGTTGGCCTGCATTTGGTGAACGGTGGCGGTAGTGCGTTCGTGGTGTTGATACCATTTGCACTAATTACCTTCCTTGTATTCTACGAGGGGCGGGGCTTCGTATTTGCCTCAATCGCCCTGCTCCTCAGTTATATATTGATTATAGTGGTTGAGGTCAGCGGGATAATGCCCGCACCACAAACCATGACCGTAGCACAACTAACTTCAATTACTCCTATCCTAACCATTGCATCTACTGCGGTAAGCGCACTAATTCTTTATTTCAGCATGGAGCGGCATCGCGTTGCCCGCAAACGGGCGCTTGACCAGGCAGAGATAGTAACCAACCTCAACCATAAACTATTGGCGAACCGCCAGCTTCAACAACGCATCAGTGGAGAGGTCACGGTTTCAGTGCAGGAGTTGAATCTGGCGATCGAGGTCCAGGCCCGCGGTGAAGAGAAACAGGCGGAAGCCGTACTAGCAGTCAGCGCCAACGCCGAGCAGCTCGCCATCGAGGCAAAGTCGATCGCCGACCGCGCTCATGCCGTCAGCAGGTTGGTTAGCACCGCCAACGATGAAGCAATCAGCAGCACGAAGCTGATCAATGCCGCGTTGGCCGCCGCCGATCAAGTCTATGCTAACGTTGCCAACGTAGTCTCCCTCACTACCAACCTCAGCGAACAAATCAAGGAGATTGATAAGGTTATTGCTCTGCTTGACAGAATTGCCCAGCAGACCCACATTCTCTCGATGAACGCAGCAATTGAGGCGGCCGCTGTAGACGAAACACTCGCTGGCCGTCGTTTTACGATCATTGCACAGGAGGTGCAGAGCCTCGCTGCTGGGGCCAAGGCATCAGCATCGCAAGTGACGGTAATCACCTCGCAAATAGCGCATTCGGCAACGTTGACTACCCAGGCAACACAGGAGGGTTTGATTGAGACTGCGCGTAGTGTTGCTCTTCTACACCAGGCTACTACCTCGGTACGCCGTTCGAGTGAGCAAGTTGCGGAGAGCGAGGGTGAAACTCGGTCAATCCTTGCCTCTACCAACGAGCAGCAGACAATCAGTCATGAAGTCGCCAGCAATTTGCGTCAGATGAGCGGGGTTGCCCAAGAGATTGCCGATGGTGGACAGCAGTTGCAGAGAGTAAGTATGCGACTGAATAAGCTGGTTACCAGGCTAGAGCAGGGGTAAGTTCGCTCATGGCCTTCCGCGCGGCGCTAATCGGCCACTGAGCAGCGCCAGGATGATGACCAGAACGATCGGGATTAGCAGCGCCATTGCCACCACCAGGTTGCTGCCATGCCCCTCACGCTGCGCGTTGAAGCCGTTAACGTTCTCGCGGCTGATGATCAGCTGCTTGCCCGCCTGCTCCTCGTCCTCGTCTATCTTCCAGTTGTAATTATCGCCCACAACCTCGCTCCGATCGCCAGGGAGTGCGCCACAGCCCCCACAAACGTACGTATCTCATCTACCATTCACCATTCGGCGCAGCCGCTACCGCCACGAGCCGCCCGTATTGTGAACCACAAACTCCAGCACATCGGTGCGGGTGAGGATACCAATGGGCTTGCCATTGTCCTGCACCATCACCGTCGAGGTGCCGTCGAGCAGCAGGGGTAGGATACGCTGGATTTCCTCGTTGACCGTAACTTCAGGGAAGGCTGGCTCCATGATGGTCTCGACTGGCTCTTCGATTACCTGCGGGTTGCGGAAGATTAGCTCCAGCAGGCTCTTCTCCTGCACGCTGCCTACCACCGCATCGTCGGGGCTAATGCCCATCTGCCCGGCGTGGGGTGGGTGGCTGGCATCGCCTTGATGCTCCGACTCGTCGGGCATACGCACCACCGGCATCTGACTGATGCCGTATTTGTGCATCACGTCCACCACCTCGCGCACCGTTGCGCTGGTGCAGACGCTGATCAGGGGCGGCAACTCGCGGTGTCCCGCATCCAGCAACTCGAAGACACGCGCCTGCAAGGGGTAACGCTCCAGAAAGCCATTCTCGCGCATCCAGGCATCGTTGTAGATTTTGCTCAGATAGTTGCGACCAGTGTCGGGCAGGATGACCACGATCAGCTTGCCCTCGTCCATGCGGCGGGCCACCTGCATTGCGGCAAACATCGCGGTGCCGCAACTGCCGCCCACCAGGATACCCTCTTCGCGGGTGATGCGTCGTGCGGTAAGGAAGGAATCGCGATCGCTGACCCGCACCCACTCGTCTACGATGTCGCGGTCGAAGGTGTCGGGATAGAAGTCCTCGCCAATACCCTCGGTTTTGTAGGTCTTTGGCTTGCTCACCCCGGTGGTAAAGATCGAGCCTTCCGGGTCGGCCCCCACGATTAGGACGTTGGGGTTCTGCTCCTTGAGGAAGCGACCCACGCCGCTGATGGTGCCGCCAGTGCCAACCCCGGCCACCAGCACATCAATCTTGCCATCGGTCTGCTGCCAGATCTCCGGACCAGTGGTTTCATAGTGAACCTGGGGGTTGACCATATTGAAATACTGGTTGGGCTGGTATGCGCCGGGGATCTCCCGCGCCAGCCGCTCGGCCACGCTGTAGTAGCTCTCCGGCGAGTCGCGCTCGACCGCAGTGGGGGTGATAACCACGTCCGCGCCATAAGCCTTGAGCAGGCTGATCTTGTCGGCGCTCTGTTTGTCGGCCATCACGAAGATCATCTTGTAACCCTTCAGTGCAGCGGCCATCGCCAGACCTACGCCGGTATTGCCGCTGGTCGGCTCGACAATGGTACCACCCTTCTGCAGCAGGCCACGCTGCTCGGCATCCTCAATCATGCGTAGGCCGATGCGATCCTTGACGCTGCCGCCGGGGTTGAGGTACTCGATCTTCGCCAGGATGGTCGGCTTCAGCCCGCGATTCAGTTTCGGCACCCGCACCAGCGGGGTGTTGCCGATCGTGTCCAGGATGCTATCGTACACTTGCATTGTCGCTGCCTCACTCTCTTCGGATTGCAAACTGCAGGAATGTTTACCGTACCAAATTACGGTCGAAGCTGGGTGACTGCGCCAGGAGATCGGGGTGTGGTGGAGGAACGGCGATGCAATCCTCTCGCATCCCCTCGATGTGCAGTTCTAGCACCTCGTGCATATTTTGCACCACTTCCTCGAAGGAACTACCGCTGGCAACGCAGCCGTCGAACTCTGGTGATGATACGCCATAGTTGTCGCTCAGCCACTCGACAACCACCGGATAGCCATCAATGGCAACCATGCGCTGTTGGTATTTCATAACTTTCCCCTCCGCAATGTAGCGGCTTTGACGGCTAATTATAGCATATCCTGTCTGGTTCATAAACCCCTACGCTACAGGGTGATTTGGGCAAAATTGCCGATTTGCCACTATAACCCTTGACATGATGAAGATTATCGTATATAATCTGCTTAACAGTGTTAATCAAATTGGAGGCGTTACAAATGATTGAGCCAGTAACCAGAGCGGAGCGGGTACGCAAAGGCAGTAGCCAGCGGCGCGTGCAGGAAAAAGAGAACCTGCAGCAGGCGATTATGGATGCGGCGGGCGAATTGCTGTTGGAGCAGGGCTACAGCGGCTTCTCGTTGCGCCAGGTGGCCGAGCGCATCGGCTATTCGGCGACTACTATCTATCTATATTTCAAGGACAAGGATGAGCTGGTATTCAGCTTGATTGACGAGGCATGGGATCGGTTTGGCCGTGAACTGGAGCAGGCAGCGGCCAGCACTACTAACCCTATCGAGCAGCTGAGGGCAATTGGACACGCCTACTTCAACTTCGGACTTAACAATGCCGTCTACTACCAACTAATGTTCATGCAGCGCTCCGACTTCCTGTTCTGCCCCAAGCCAGACGAGGAATTGCCGCGCATCGCCTCTTTCGTAGTGCTAACCAATGCGGTGCAGGCAGGCATCGAGGCGGGCGTACTAAAGCCCGGCGATGTGCAAGCATATAGTCTGACTGCCTGGAGCCTGGTGCATGGCCTGGTTAGCCTGTGGATCAGTATGCCACAACTGATTAGCGAGAGCGTAGTCAGAGGCAGTATAGACACGATACTGGATGTTGCGATTGGCGGCTTGCTCCAGCAGCAGGGATCAGCCATATCTTAGCAAAGGAGATACATATGTCCAAGGTCGTACCTGGTCGCTTCACCGCGAAGAGCGATGAGCCGTTCGTCGTCTTTATCATAGGCATGAGGGTAAACCGCCTGATGGCGGTACGCAAGTGGGTGCCGACTGCCGCCGCGATGGGCCCGATGCTTAGTACCCTCTATCAGCACCCTGAGAAGGGCTTTCTCGGCGGTCAGCAGTTCTTCTACTGGCGTGGCATCAGCCTGGTTCAATACTGGCGCTCGTTCGATGATCTGGAGCGGTTTGCCCGCGATCCCAGCGATCCGCACCTTAAGGCGTGGCAGCGCTTCAACCGAGCGGTGGGGGCCGATGGCAGTGTTGGCATCTGGCACGAGAGCTATCTGGTCGAGCCAGGTAGCTATGAGACAGTCTACAGCAATATGCCCGTCTTCGGTCTGGCCGCCGCCACCGAACACGTGCCAGCAGTAGGGCGGCGGGAAACGGCGCGGCGGCGACTCGCCAGGGATAACGAACCGGAGCTTGACCGCCTGCCACTGGTTGAGGCGGTCCGATAGCTAAATCATTACTGGGATTGGCTTTGATAGAACAAGCGCATTTTCACCAGCTAGCAGTCTAGCAGAGAGGGGTTTGCAGTATGTTCGCAGCACTGGGTAGGTTCATCTATCAGCGGCGCTGGCTGGTGCTAGCCGCCGGACTGATCTTCATCATCATCAGCGGTGTGTACGGCACCAGCGTGTTCGGTTTCCTCAAGAGCGGCGGGTTCTACGACCCGACCTCGGAGTCGTATCAGGCGAGTATAGGGGTGCAGCAGCAGTTGAACAAGGGTGAGACTCCCCTGCTGGTACTATTCAGCTCGCCCAGCATGACAGTCGACGACTCGGCATACGCGCAGGCGGTGGCCGCAACGTTGGCAAAGGCGCAGGGCCACGCCGGGGTGGGCAGCATCACCAGCTTCTATACCACCAATAAGACGGCGACCACGCTGGTATCTAATGACCGCAAAAGCACATACGCCCTGATGGGGTTGACTGGCGACGATGTGTCGCAAGCGAACACGCTGAAGCAACTGCGCCCGCTGCTGACCAGCCCGCAGTTGCAGGTACGGCTGGGAGGTGCGCCACCCATAAATGAGGAGGTAAACGCACAGGTTAGCAAGGATCTGGCAACTGCCGAGTCGCTGACCTTCCCCATCCTCGCGGTGCTGCTCATCCTCATCTTCGGCAGCCTGGTGGCGGCGGCTTTGCCCCTGGCGGTCGGCGGCCTATCCATCCTCGGTGCGTTCCTCATCGTGCGAATTATTGCCAACTTCACCGATATGTCCATCTTCTCGATCAACGTGATCACGATACTGGGGCTGGGCTTGGCGATTGACTATAGCCTGTTTATGGTTAGCCGCTTCCGCGAGGAACTGAGCCGCCATCAAGGCGATGTACCCGCCGCATTGACCAGGACGATGCAGACAGCGGGGCGAACTGTGCTATTCAGCGGCCTGACGGTGGCGATTAGCCTGTTGAGCCTGAAGCTATTCCCTCTGATGATGCTGCAAAGCATGGGTATGGGCGGCGCAGCAGCGGCGATAGTTGCGGTGCTGGCCGCGCTTACGGTGCTGCCCGCAATGCTGGCGGCGCTGGGTACGCGGGTTAACGCACTCTCGATACAATCACTGCTGCGCGGGCGGGGCAAGCAAGCGGCCAGCGCAACCGAGACTACCGCACCAGCCAATACCGGCTTCTGGTATCGCACCAGCCAACTGGTGATGCGCCGTCCGGTGGTGGTGCTGGTCGTCACTCTGATACCGATGTTGTTGGTCGGCACACCCTTCCTGCACGTCAATCTTGCCACTCCCGATGCGCGTAGCATCCCCACCACCCATGAGAGCCGTGTAGTAAGCGACATCCTTACCACGCAGTTTCCAGGCAACGATAATGTCCCGGTTGAATTGCTGATACATAGTGATAGCGACGTACTCACCACCAACAATCTGAACAAGCTATACGATTACACTCGCGTTCTAGCCGCCGTGCCGGGAGTGACGCGGGTTGATAGCCTGGTAACACTCGACCCACGTTTGGACAAAGCCGCGTATGCAGCGTTCTACACCAGCCGCGCCCAGAATCCGCAGGCCGCGCAAGCGGCCGCCCAATATGCCAATGCCGACTATAGCGAGATAAAGCTGATATACGACGGCGACCCCCACTCTGCCGCTGCCCAGGCAATCGTACAAGACGTTCGTGCCTTGCCTCAGCCAGCGGGGATGCAGGTGCAGGTTGGCGGCCAGAGCGCACTGCTGTCCGACTTGCTCAGTGGGCTACTTGGTCGCGCTCCCTACGTTTTCGCCCTGATTGTGGTGGTCATCTTCGTGCTGCTGTTCCTGATGCTGGGCAGCCTGGTCATCCCGCTCAAGGCAGTCATCCTAAACGTGCTATCGCTGTCGGTTAGCTTCGGGGCGCTGGTGTGGGTGTTCCAGGACGGCCACTTTGCCGACCTGCTCGGCTTCACCCCGCTAGGCAGCATTGACGCGACCCAGCCGATCCTGATCTTTGCGATTGCCTTTGGGCTGTCTATGGACTACGAGGTGTTCCTGCTCAGTCGCATCAAGGAAAGTTTCGACCGCACTGGCGACAACACCGCTTCGGTGGCGCTGGGGGTGCAGAAGACCGGCGCGATTATCACCAGCGCCGCAGTGCTGTTGGTAATAGTAATCGGCAGCTTCATCAGCGGTGAGGTGGTGTTCATCAAGGAGATCGGGCTGGGCCTCGGCCTGGCAATCCTGGTGGACGCTACGCTGGTGCGAATGTTGCTGGTGCCAGCCACAATGCGGCTGATGGGTCGCTACAACTGGTGGGCGCCCGCGCCGCTCGTCGCGCTGTACCGACGCATCGGTATGAGCGAGGTCGAGACAGGCGGCGATGCGGCTGAACCAGAGGTGGCCGCGCCCAAGCAACCGAAACTGGCGGAGCTAGAGCGGCAGGTTTAACCGATATGAGCCAGAAGCAGCTTACGCTTATAGTCCTAACCGACACTTTCGCTATATGTCGGTTCGACAAAGACGCAGGTATACCGGACTGGGCAAAGGGCAGCTTCTGCTCGATCACCCGCACCGATGATGAGCTTTCAATTGTCTGTGAGCAAGGCAATGTACCCATCGATGTGCAGGCGGAGCGGGGCTGGCGCTGCTTGAAGGTAGTGGGGCCGCTCGACTTCGCGCTGACTGGCATTGTGGCAAGGCTGACCGCGCCGCTGGCAGCAGCAGGCATCAGCGTATCAGTGATTGCCACCTATGACACCGACTATCTGCTGGTAAAGGTGGAGAACCTCAAGCCCTCCATAGTAGCGCTCAGGCAGGCGGGACATATGGTCGAGTAGGGTTCTGGGTAAGAAGGCTGGGGGTGCAAAAAGCCCCCAGCGCCAACTGCAAAAAGCCCCCAGCGGGGGTTGGGGGAGAAATCTTGAAGCCCGATAATGCTGGGGGTAGGCGCTAATCCAAGCCCCCAGCGGGGGTTGGGGAGAAATCTTGAAGCCCGATAATGCTGAGGGTAGGCACGCAAACCTACCAACTTTCAGCATTTGCGTAAGGCGAGATTTATCCCCAACCCCCGCTGGGGGCTTTGTTGATCAAACTTGGAGGTTTTTATGCTAATAGGACAAGCGTGGCGCTAGCGCCGAGTCCGCCGCTTCACCCCGGTGGGACTGCCGCCAGGCGTAGTCGTCGCGCCGACGCGCCGTACCGAGGCGGGGTCGTACTGGCGTTTCACCGCCCGCTTCTGCCAGTCGGCAAGATCGGCACGGTACTGGCGCGGGTAATAGCGGAAGAACCAGACCGCGAAGCCAATCAGGGTCGCGAAGATGAGATAGAACCAGAGGCGCTGGCCGCCGAACTCGAACGGGCCGGGCTGGATCTGATTGGTAATTGGGTCAACCGTGGTGCCAGGCCATATGGGTAGCCGCAGTAGCACGAAGAACAGACCGATAGCTGCAACCCCCAGGAACCAGGGCGCATATTTGTTGACCACCCGATAATTCAGACTATTTGTATCACGGTAGTGGCTACGGGCGATGATCAGGAAGTAGAGTGAGCCGAGGAACACCGCCAGGCAGATGAGAAAGAAGAGCCATGCGAACGGTCCCATCGAAGGGTTGGGGTAGCTAGTCAACCAGCCATAGTCGAGCGGAAAGTGCAGGCCAAAGCTGCTACCCGTATTGGTGGTCGCAGCAGCGACGATGGGGGTCGCTGGCACAATCTGATTGAGGATGCTGCCCGTAGGGGTGGCGGCGGAAACCGCGTGGGTCACCGTGGCGACCCCGCTGGCAATCGTATTGGTGGTGGCCTGCGCCAGCGGCTTGAGTGTCGTGGCTTGCTGGCCCAAAGTCAGGGCATTGCCGAGGATTGAGTGAAGCATCATAACTGAGTGTTGTATCCCTCCCGCTATCAATCTAGGTTAAGATAATGATGGTGTAAAGCCGCGCAATTATAGCAAGTTTCGGCTTGCTGTGCAAGCCGAGGACTGAGGACGGGTGCGCTTCATGTTCTTGCGGAGCAAGCGTTCAGTAGGGGCGAACCGTTGTTCGCCCTGCTTGGGTATGCAAGAGCGTGACACACACCCACTCAGGACGGGTGCGCGTCATGTTCTTGCGGAGCAAGCGTTCAGTAGGGGCGAACCGTTGTTCGCCCTGCTTGGGTATGCAAGAACGTGACGCATACCTACTGCGGGCTGATTAGGATTCAGTCCTCAGTCCTGGTTTCCTGCAGCAGCCGATTGATACGGTCGGCGGTGGCGGTGGTGGAGTCGGTGCGGAACTGTAGTTCGGGGGTGTAGCGCAAATCCATGCGCTGGCCCAGCTCGTGGCGCAGCCAGCCCCTTGCGCTGATCAGCGCAGTCATGCTGGCCTGCTGCTCCTCGTCGCTACCCAGAGCGCTGATGAAGACGCGGGCGTGCTTCAGGTCGGGACTGACCTCCACACCCATGATGGTGACGAAGCCGAGCCGCGGATCCTTAAGCCCGCGCAGCAGCAAATCGCTAAGTTCACGCTGAATCGCCTCTCCAACCTGCGTAGGCCGCCGATTGTTCGATTTTCCAGGCAAGGCACCCCCCTTTCGGGTGAATGGTAAATGGTAAATGGTGAATGGTGAATGAGTTGAGATTAGGCACGCAGACTCCATCAGCCAGCAATCCGCATTTACCATTCACCATTCACCATTTAACCATTCCGCCGTTAGGCGGTGGGTTTGACCATCTCGCGGTGGTGAAACTCCAGGGTGTCGCCATCACGGAAGTCGTTGAAGCCCTCGAGGGCCACGCCGCACTCGTAACCAGCGGCAACCTCGCGCACATCGTCCTTGAAGCGGCGCAGGCTGGCAACCCCGCCGTCGAAGACCACCGTGCCACTACGCAGCACGCGCACGGTGATGTTGCGGTTCAGCTTGCCATCGTTGACGATGATGCCCGCCACCTGCTCGTTCTTAGGTAGGCGGAAGATCGAGCGCACCGTGCCGTCACCGTCAATCACATCCTGATAGGTGGGGTCGAGCATACCGGTCATGGCCGCCTTGATGTCGTCAATCAGGTTGTAGATGATGTTGTAGAAGCGGATGTCTACATGGTTGGTGTCGGCAGCGCGGCGGGCGATGGGGTCGGGGCGAACGTTGAAGCCGATGATGATTGCGCCGGAGGCGGTCGCCAGGTTGACATCGCTCTCGCCGATTGCGCCAGTTCCCTTGTAGATGATGCGTACATTGACCTTATCGTTGGAGAGCTTGGTCAGCGCCTGGGTAATCGCTTCGATCGAACCCTGCACGTCGGCTTTGAGGATGATGCGGACTTCCTTGACCTTGCCCGCCTCAATCTGGCTGAACAAGTCTTCAAGTCCAAGCGGCTTGGCTACCGTCTGCACCGCTTCGGCGCGACGTTGCAGCGAACGAGCATGGGCCACCACCCGCGCAGTTTCATCGTTAGGCATTACCTGTAGGATGTCGCCCGCCTGCGGCACTTCGCTGAGGCCCAGGATCTCCGCCGGGGTGCCAGGCTCGGCCTTACGCATTCGACGTTCCTTGTCGTCGCGCAGCGCCTTGACCCGTCCGAATACGTTGCCGACCACGATGGGATCGTTGAGGTTGAGAGTGCCGTTTTGGATCAGCACAGTTGCCAGCGGGCCGCGCTGCCGGTCCATACGCGCTTCGATAATAGTGCCAACGGCGGGCCTGGCGGGGTTGCCCTTCAGTTCGGCAATCTCGGCGACCAGCAGCAACACATCGAGCAGGTCGGTAATGCCGATGCCCATCTTGGCGGAGACATTGACGTAGGGGGTTTCACCACCCCACTCCTCCGGCACCAGGCCAATTTCGGCAAGCTGGTTCTTGATCCGCTCAGGGTTCGCGCCCTCTCGGTCAATCTTGTTGACTGCAACTACGATCGGCACCTTGGCCGCCTGAGCGTGGGCAGCGGCTTCCAGCGTCTGCAGCATTACCCCGTCGTCGGCAGCGACCACTAGCACGGCGATGTCGGTGGCGCGTGCGCCCCGCGCCCGCATTGCGGTGAACGCCTCGTGGCCGGGGGTATCCAGGAAGGTTACTTTCTTACCTTGCACTTCCACCTGATAAGCGCCGATGTGCTGGGTGATGCCGCCCGCTTCGGTAGCGGCAACATTGGCCGAGCGAATCGCGTCGAGCAGCTTGGTCTTGCCGTGGTCTACATGGCCCATGATGGTGACGACCGGCGGGCGCGGCACTGCGTTGGCATCGCTCTTGATCGCCTCGGCAATCTGCTCAGGGGTGGGTGGCACCATATTCTCATCAATTACAACCTTGGCCTCGCGCACATCGAAACCGATGTCAGTGGCAACCAGATAGGCAGTATCATAATCAATCTCCTGATTGATGGTCGCCATCATCCCATTCTTCATCAGTTCGCCGATAATCACGCCGGAACCCACGTTCAGCTCATCTGCCAGCTCCTTGACCGACATCAGGACGGGAAGTTCGACAATGGTGCGGGGACGCTCCAACAGGGCGGCTCCCCCGCCCATCGGACGGGCGTTGCCCAGCAGTGAGCGATTATTACGCAATAGGGCATCGCTCTCAGGAGTGCGGTTCTCATAGGAATCGCGCCGGGCGCGATGGTCGCGGTCAGCAGTGCGGCTGCGCTGCTGGGGGGGGCGACTACCTGCAGGGGGTGTGCTAAAGCCTCCACCGCTGCCGGGTCGTCCGGGGCCACCGCCCGGCCCGCGTTGACCACCGCCAAACCCGCCTCCGCCCGGGCCAGCGGGGCCGCGGTTGCCGCCGCCAAACCCGCCTCCGCCCGGGCCACCAGGGCCGCGTTGACCGCCGCCAAAGCCGCCCCCGCCCGGACCGCTGGGGCCGCGGTTACCGCCACCAAAGCCGCCCCCGCCCGGACCACTAGGGCCGCTGGGGCCGCCAGGGCCGCGGTTGCCGCCATTAGGGCCACTGGGTCCACCAGGGCCACGATTGCCCCCACCCGGACCACCCGGACCACCAGGGCCGCGATTGCCGCCGAAGCCGCCGCCCGGCCCGCGATTGCCGCCCCCGCTGGGGCCATTAGGCCGCCACGCGGTGTTGTCGCCCAGGCTACGTGGGCCGGGGCGTGGCGCGGGTCGCTGGGTGGTCGGTGGCGCGGGTCGCGATAGCTCGCGCACATTCTTGGGCAAACTGGTAATATCATCCTCAGTGGGTGTGCCATTAGGATTGGGGGGCTTTGGCCCGCTGCCGTTTTGTTCACTCATGGTTACTACCTCCTCATATATGTTTCAATCTAGTATTATTGGTCGGTGCTTACAACATCCAGGGCGACAGACAAAAATAGCCTGGGCCATTGTCGAAGCGATTGCGCTTCAGACTTGCAAGCCCAGGCCAGCCGCAAGCAATTTGCTTGCAGGCAGCAATAGCTATCCAGCTTGTCGCTCAGTTAGTCATCTTGGTACGCTGATCTGGCTGGTTGGCACGCAGGTGCGTTCGCTCACAGGGCGCGACGCTGGTGCCTGGCTTGCATAATCATCAGTTGTATAAGCCTGGGTAGGGCTTGGTGCGTTCACCTTGATTGCTCCTCTCCTTCATCCTCGCCCACTGGGATGCTCTCCATGTAGGCAAGCAGGGCAGCATGATCTTCGTCGCTGATTGTCACCTTCAGCGCCCGCGCCAGCGCGCCCTTCTTCAGTCCAGTTTCCCAGCAAGCGCGATCGCGGCAGAGATAAGCGCCGCGCCCATTGGCCTTGCCGCGATCGTCAACCATCACCCGCCCTTCGGGGGTACGCACAATCCGTACCAGCCCGCGCTTGGCCTCGCTCTTCTTACAGGCGATGCAGGTGCGGGTCGGCACGTGCTTAACCCGCTGGGGTTTAACCTTCTTGGCCGGTTTTGGTTGGGGCGCGTTCATTCTTCCTCATCGTCACTGGCTTCCGGATTGGGCGGGAGCAGCGGGAAGCTACCCAAGAGGCGGCTGGCGGTGCGTACCCGCAGGTTGCCCTCACGCTCGGAGAGATAGACGTGTTCGCCCGCCAGTTCCTCACCTTCGAGCGGGCCGTAGGCGTTGCCCTGGTAGATGATGGTGTTATCCTCGCGCACGGTGCGGCGCTGGTCGGCCTGCGCCGCTGCCGCGCTGAAGTCAGGGATGCTCATGTCACTGAAGCTGACCTCGCTCAGGCTTGCGCCGCCTAGCGCCTCGCGGGCGCGGCGGGCGAAGTCATCTTCCTCTTCACGGATGCCTGCGCTGGCGCTCTTGATGTCAATCCGCCAGCCAGTTAGCTTGGCGGCGAGGCGAGCGTTCTGCCCCTCTTTGCCAATTGCCAGTGACAGTTGGCGCTCCGGCACGATCACGGTGGCCGTTTTATCTTCTTCGTTCAGGTCGACACTAACCACCTGGGCGGGACTGAGGGCGTTGGCGATGAAGCTGGCATGGTCTTCGCTCCACTGCACCACATCAATTTTCTCGCCGTACAGTTCGTTGACGATGTTCTGGATGCGGATGCCGCGCATACCTACGCAGGAGCCGACCGGATCCACCCCTTCCTGGCGGGCGGCTACTGCCACCTTGGAGCGGGTGCCAGGTTCACGGGCGATCGACTTAATCTCCACCGTGCCGTTGAAGATCTCCGGCACCTCCAGCTCGAACAAGCGGCGCAGCAGATTGCGATGGGTGCGGCTGACCACCAGGGCTGGCCCACGATGGCTCTTCTGTACCTCGACCAGGTAGACCTTCAGCCGCTGGCCCAGGCGATAGCGTTCGCTCTTCACCTGTTCGCCTTCGGGCAGGATCGCCTCGGCCTTGCCCAGCTCCAGGACTAGCGCGTGCTGCTCCTGGCGCTGCACTGTGCCATTGATGATGTCGCCCACGCGGTCGTAGTATTCGCTATACACCTGGTCGCGCTCGGCCTCACGGATGCGCTGCAATACCACCTGCTTGGCGGTCTGCGCCGCAATGCGGCCAAAGTCGTTGGGGGTACTCTCCACGTCAATCGTGTCGCCCACTGCGGCGCTAGCCTTTAGCTTCCTCGCCGTATCCAGCGGCATCTGGTTGATATCCTCGGTTGGCCCTTCGACCACCAACTTGTGGGCAAAGACCCGTGCGCCCAGCATATCTTTCGGCTCGATCTTGACGGTGGCGTTGACGTTGTCGCCCACTTGCCGTTTGTAGGCGCTGAGTAGCGCGGCCTCCAGGCTCTCGATGATAACCTCGGCAGGGATGCCGCGTTCGGCAGCGATTTGGGCAATAGCGGCGTATAGTTCGCTCTTCATTGGTGCGGTTCACCTTCCGTACCCACCGGCATTGGCGGGTGTCAGCAAATGTTAGATCCTCTCAAGCAATAGAAAAAGTGGGGTGCGCCCACTTTCGGAGAACTGCGGAGGGTTGTCTGTTCAACGTAATTATACCACTTTTGGGGGTTTGGTGCAAACCGGGGGTGGTTGAACGGGTGTGTTACTAGTTATTGGGTAAGCGTAGGGGCGGGCGGTGGCCCGCCCTGGTGAGCGAATAAGCTACCCAATAACTTGTATCACACCCTGGTTGAACAGCCGCCGCACTGCCGTAAAATGTTATGGTGCTGCGGGCGATCAGTCTCGTACAGGCTGATACCGAGGTTGGAAACCGGTCGTGTTTCAGTCAGGGCTTCCAGTACGCGCAGCAGCTTCTTGTAGGAGCGGGAACAGGCAATCATGTGGCGCACGCGGTCAGCATCATCAAGGGGCAATTCGTTGCTGAGGATTCCCTGATCGCTTGTCTTATCGTACCTACGGCCAATCAAGCGCTCCAGGTGCGCGGCGTACTGAGCACTGCCAGCGTACATCGCATCTACATCCCGCGTCTTGCCCAGCTTCATCGCTAGCAGCCATGCTTCGTAGCAGCGGGTGGCGATCACTACACCGAGCTTTATTTCGCCTGATCGTGCGGCTGGCCGCACGAGCAAAGCAGTGCCAAGTTTATCGCCCCTTACGGCGTAGCGCAAGCAACGGCCATCGTCATCAGTAACTACGAGAATGGCGCGTGGGTCATAACGATATATCATCAGATCTATGATCGATCCGCTCAATGTTGCTCTCACCCACATGGCCGTCTGCCGAATATATCCTGATTGCCCATGATAGGCCACACATCTTAAGCCAACGCTGCAGCAGGGTACGTATAGCATCCTTATCGCCAAGGCCATCAACCAGAACGAGGATTGTATTGGTTGGCGATGGTCTTCTTATCTTTCGTGCCTCCGAGTCCCCACTGCTATGCGGCATCCTGCTGCTCCTCGGCGGGATTGGCCTTGCGTAGAGCTTGTCGCTTCTTAGTCTCCGCCTTGCGGTAGAGATGCTTATTTGGCGCTGGCAGCTTGAAGAAATCATCATCGCCAATAAGCGCTGGTTCATCAGCAGTGGGGAAGGTATCCATGCCGAACATCGCGCCCAAATCATCACCACCCTTGAAATAGGCTATCATTCGCTGGCTAATGGGATAGATGAAGCTCTCACCATCATGCCATTCTACCACCCGCACCGCTTCTGGCCTTACTGCATCATCGTTCAGTACTTGGGGGTTGTGGCTTGTGACCACCGCCTGAAAATCATGCCTAGTAGTTACAGCTGCTGCGCCAAGCAATGTGCTAATGGCTTCAGGGTGCAGCGAGTCCTCGATCTCGTCAATGAAGACCAATGTTGGGGTTGGCTTCTGGCGCAGCGCCAGCAGGATGCCGAGGGCGCGGAGAGTCCCATCAGACATTTGGGCCGCATCGAACTCCATCGGCGTTCCTTCATCTCCGTTCGCCCGCTGCTGGAATCGAATAACCCTTCGGCCACCCTTGGAATGAGTGTGGATCGTGCCGACATTAGGGGTTATTCTTCCCAGCCGCTCGACTATCCAATCCACGGAACCATCAAGCCCATTTGTTTCCAGATACTTCAGAACGTCGGCAGCATTACTGTCATCGCGGTTGAGCGTCGAATGGCCGCCGATTGGTTGCCAGGAGCCGATCGCCCGAGGCAGAAGGCTATAGGCATAGCATTGGTACAAAGCGCCATAGACGGCGTTCCAAATCGTATCCTGACCCGCAATCAGCGGCATAATCAGGGATGCAGGGGTAGGCACTGGCGCTAGCCCGCCTACATCAGTATAAATGCGCGGCCCTAGCCGGTGAAAATAATGACCATCCTCGATGGATATGCTCTCCTCGAGTTGTTCGCCCAGCCGAAAACCGTAGACCGCGTGGCAGCCATCTATGCTCAATATAATCGCTAGCGATATATGATCAACATGAAAACCGGATTAGTGTGCCAGGTTGGCGGGCCGATGACTGAGCCACCACATCCCCCCCACGCCGCTCCAGCGCAACCGACAGCCCCTCCGTTAGCGCATCGCGCACGAAATCGAACGCCTCCATGATCGTAGACTTGCCTGAACCGTTGCGCCCAATCAGCACGGTCAGTTCGTCGTCCAGCATGAAGCGGGCGTTCTTGAAGGCGCGGAAGTTCCTGAGCCGCAGTTCCTCGATCTTTACCTTTGCCATGCTTCTGCTCCTTCCACAAATAGATACGGGCCGTGTGATTTAATCATACCACATATTGCAAGCAGGCAAAAGAGGCATTTTCCCAGGTACAACCAGCACCACCCACAATTCGCTTTACGCAAATGGGATGGCGCTCGTTGTTACAGGGTAGCGTAACTAACCTACTTCCCGGTGTACGTTGTCCAGCTACCGCTGAGGAAGTGCAGGATCACGCCCGCATTGCTGGGGTTGCCGCTTGCGCCGACCGCCCAGCCTTCGAGCGGGCTAGCTCCAAACAGGATGCTGAGGGCGTTTATCGTGCCGTTGGGCGCAACCGGGTTGGCAACCTTGCTCCACGCGCCGTTCTGGTAGTGCAGAAGGTCGCTGCCGACTGCCCATGCCTCGCTGGCGCTAACGATGCTGACATCGTGCAGCGCAGCGGTGGTATCGCTGCTCATAGTTGTCCATTGTCCGTTGGCGTAGTGCAGGATAGTGCCACCCTCGCCGACGATCCAGCCATTGTTGGCATCAAGCATCCGCACGCGGTTAAGGCGGGTCGTAGCTGGGCCGTTGTACTGCTGCCATGCGCCGTTGCTGTAGTGCATAATTATGCCCTTGCCGTTCTGCCCATCAGTGGACATATAGCCCACCGCCCAGCCCTCGTCGGCGTTGATCATATCAATGCTGGTCAGGGTCGCATTGTCGGGTGCGGGCTGCACGTTCCACTTGCCGACGAAGTTCTCCACGATTACGCCATTGCCCACCAGCCAATAGACACCCAGGTCGGACTGAGCCACATCGTATAGGTCAGCAGTGGTTGGCGAGTTCACCACTCCCCAATACCCGTTGAAGGCCAGGATCGTGCCTTTGTCGCCGACGGCGTAGCCGAGTCCTTTGGGGCTGATGTAGATACCGCGCAGGTTGTTCGAGGTGAGATGCACATCCTTCTGCCAGCTAGCGTTGGTGTAGTGGTAGATGCTGCCGCCATCGCCGACGGCGTAGCCCTGCTCGGTAGAGAACATCAGGATGCCGTTCAGGGCTGCATCAATCTTCGCGCCCGGCACAGGCACGGGGGTTGGCACACCGTTGGGGTACTTCTCGTGCAGGCGGTAGGTGCCAAGCTGCGATAGCAGTACGTCGTAGGGCGGCTGGTTCTCCGGGTGATATTCGAAGATGGCCCGCTCGAAATACTGCACCGTGTACGGCTTGCCGTTCAGGTCGGATACCTCATTGAACTCATCGCTGAGGGGGTAGCCGAACTGGGCCAGGCCGCCGTGTTGATTCCAGTAAGCGAGAAAACGAGCCTTGACCGTATGGCCCGTCTCGCTGAAGTAGTGCGAGTCGCTTTGTGCCGTGGCGGGCAGGTAGTTGCCTCCGCCTACAAGCAGCAAGCCGATCAACACGATCAGCGTCGCAACTATGGTGGTGATACGTTTCATGTTATGCTCCTTTGGTTTTGATAGCAGTATTATAACCGTAGCGCCGCAAGATTGCTGGGCGCAAATAAGGCGCAATAGTAACACTTCTCCGCTGGTTCTTGTGCTGCCATCAGCAAGCAGCCACCATAATATAGACGAGGGGAGACGGCGAGGGGTTACGCTTTTGCCCAAAGCAACTGGTATGGTATAATTCAGCCGCCCAAGGGGGAGCAATTATTTAGGTGCAATTATTTAGGTATAGAAGGCAGGTTTGGTTAACTAACTATGCAAAATCTCCGCCGCTGGCTGCTGCCAGGGATGCACGTCAAACGCTGGTTGACCTTGCTCACGCTCGGCCTGCTGCTGGTCAGCATCGGCATTGCCGTGGCCGTGCGCGCCGTTTATGTGGTGCTGCCATCGGATTTGAAGGTCAACGACCCGGCGGCTACGCTTGCGCTGAAGTTTATAGGCGACCCCTGGCGCGAGATCCTGATTATCGGCGTTGGGCTGGTGATTGCAATCGTTGCCTTGACCATGGTAAGCAAGGGGGTACTGGAGGCAGTGCAGGCGATGAGCGAACGCCAGGGCGAATCCACCAGCGTCAGCCCCGCCTACCGCAACGGCAATGGCAGCAATGGCAAGACCAATGGCTGGGGCGCGCCGCTGGTGGACATTATCCACGCCTATCGCTTCCCCAGCACGCCCAAGCCACGCGGCCCGCGTATCGTCTGCATCGGTGGTGGCACTGGGATGCCGACGATGTTGCGTGGGCTGAAGCAAGTGACTGACGACTTGACCGCCGTCGTGACCATGGCCGACGATGGTGGCAGTAGCGGGCGCATCCGCGAGGAGTTCGGGATGCTACCCCCCGGCGACATCCGCAACAACCTGGTCGCCCTGGCCGAAACCGAGCCATTGATGGGGGAGTTGTTCCAGTATCGTTTCAAGGAGGGCAGCCTGGAGGGCCACAGCTTCGGCAATCTGTTCATCGTTGCGCTCACCGACATCACCGGCAGCTTCGAGCAGGCGGTGCGCGAGTCGTCGCGGGTGCTGGCGGTGAAAGGGCGAGTGCTGCCCACCACCCTCGCCAACCTGACGATTAGCGCGCAGATGAACGACGGCAAGATTATTCGCGGCGAGTCGAACGTCGGTCATAGCCACGGGCGTATTACCCGCATGATGAGTGAACCGGCCAATGCGCCCGGCTACCCCGACGCGCTACGGGCGATTGACGAGGCCGACCTGATCGTGCTTGGCCCTGGCAGCCTCTACACCAGCGTTATCCCTAACCTGCTGGTGCAGGACATCGCCCGCGCCGTAGTCGCCTCGCCTGCGCTGAAGGTATATATCTGCAACGTCGCCACCCAGCCCGGCGAGAGCGACGGGATGAGCGCGCTCGACCACGTTGAAGCTCTGCAGCAGCAGGCAGGCGACAAGCTGATAGACTATTGTATCGTCAACAGCGACGCAACCTCGGCGGCGACAATCAAGCCGGAGATGGGCATCAGCGTAGTAACGATGAACCCAGCCGAGGCGATAGCCGCAGAGCGAACCACCGGCATTCGCTTCGCGCTTGCCCCGGTGGTGAGCATGGAGAACCCGCTGCGCCACGACCCCGCCAAATTGACCGCCGCGTTGCTCGACCTCTATGCCCGCTGGCGGGCGCTCAACGATGGTACGGCGCGGTTGGAGGAGCAGGTGGTAGAGGCAGGCGGGACACGCCGTGTGGTATAATTCACCCGCCTGATTAAAGCAAAGCATCGCATATAGGTAAAACCAGCGGTGCAGTAAACATAACAACGCAATTTTTCTGTCGGCGGCAGCGTGGCCGCACCGATTCTGATTTGTTCAGAGTTCTCCGTAGGGGCGGGCGGCACTCGCCCAAAGGAAAGGAGCATTACCAATGGCAACTACCCGCAT
Organism: Chloroflexota bacterium; assembly: GCA_025355955.1. GTDB lineage: Bacteria > Chloroflexota > Chloroflexia > QHBQ01 > QHBQ01 > QHBQ01. The sequence goes on along the minus strand of JANXYP010000021.1, from coordinate 7,002 downwards.
CGGCATCAACGGCTTTGGCCGCATCGGTCGCCAGGTGTTCAAGGCGATCCGCGAACTGGTTGACGAAGAGGGCGGCAACGACCTCGAAGTGGTGGCGGTCAACGACCTGACCGATACCCGCACCCTCGCCCACCTGCTTACCTACGACTCGAACTACGGCCAGCAGTTCGAGGCTGACGCTGTCACCGTACACGAGGGCGGCTTCATGGTGCAGGGCAAGGAGGTCAAAACCCTGGCCGAGCGCGATCCATCGAAGCTGCCCTGGGGCGATCTGGGTGTGGACATCGTGGTGGAAAGCACGGGCCTTTTCACCGACGCAGAGAAAGCGAAGATGCACCTGCAGGCGGGCGCGAAGCGGGTGATCATCAGCGCCCCGGCCAAGGGTGAGGACATCACCATCGTGATGGGCGTGAACGAAGACCAATACAACCCCTCCGAGCATCGCATCATCTCCAACGCCAGTTGCACCACCAACGGCCTCGCGCCGGTGGCGAAGGTGCTGCTGGAGAACTTTGGCATCGTCAAGGGCTTCATGACTACCGTCCACAGCTACACCAACGACCAGGTTATCCTCGACTATCCGCACAAGGATCTGCGCCGCGCCCGCGCTGCCGCGCTGAATATAATCCCCACCACCACTGGCGCAGCCAAGGCCATATATCTGGTGCTGCCGCAGCTCAAGGGCAAGTTCGACGGCATTGCCCTGCGCGTGCCAACTCCCACCGTCAGCATCATCGACCTGGTGGTGCAGACCGAGCGCGATACGTCAGTCGAGGAAGTGAACAACGCGCTACGCGAAGCGGCGGAGAGCGAGGAGCTTACCGGCATCCTTGCCTACGAAACTCGCCCGCTTGTCTCCATGGACTTCAAGGGCGACCCCCACAGCAGCATCGTGGACAGCCTCAGCACCCTGGTGCAGAGCGGCAATCTGGTCAAGGTGATGGCCTGGTACGACAACGAGTGGGGCTACTCCTGCCGCGTCGCCGACCTCGCCGACTTCATCGCCCACTACGACGATAGCGAGGAATAGTGCTGAGAGTTGAGTGCTAGCTATTCCCCTCCCGCCGGGAGGGGCTGGTGGTGGGTGGTCGCCCACCAACAAGGAGAACCCGATCAATGGCGATTGAGAAGAAGACCATCCGCGATGTGCGGCTGCACGGGCGGCGGGCGCTGGTGCGCGTTGACTTCAACGTGCCGCAGGACAAGGATGGCAACATCACCGACGATACCCGCATCCGCGCCCACCTACCGACCATCAACTATCTGCTAGCGCATGGTTGCAAGGTGATCCTGATGTCGCACCTGGGCAGGCCAAAGGGCAAGCCGGACATGAAGTACAGCCTCAAGCCGGTAGTTGCCTTGCTCCGCGAGTTGCTTGAGCAGCCGGTTTATTTCGCCACTGATTGCATTGGTGACCCTGCCGTGCAATCGGTGGCGAATATGCACGTTGGCGATGTGCTGGTACTAGAGAACCTGCGCTTCCATCCTGGGGAAGATGCAGACGACCCGGTGTTCGCCCGTGAACTGGCCCGCCTCGGCGACCTCTACGTTTGCGATGCGTTCGGCACCGCCCACCGCGAGTCTGCCTCGATGGTAGGTGTGACCAGCTTCCTACCTACCGTGGCGGGCTTGCTGATGGAGCAGGAGGTCGCGGCGATCAGCGGCGTACTGGAAGATGCCAAACATCCGTTCGTCGCTATCCTCGGCGGCGCGAAGGTGTCCGACAAGATCGGCGTAATCGAGAATCTGCTTACCAAAGTGGACAAGCTGCTAATCGGCGGCGGGATGGCAATCACCTTCCTCAAGGCGCAAGGCTTCAATGTGGGCGACAGCCTGCTGGAAGCCGACAAGGTGGAACTGGCGACCAGCCTGCTCCACGAAGCGGGCGGCAAGCTGGTCATCCCCGTAGATGTAGTAATCGCCGCTGCCTTCAGCAACGAGGCCAACCGCAAGACGGTGGCGGCGGATGCAGTGCCGGACGGTTGGCGCATCCTCGACATCGGGCCACAGACGGTGGAGTTGTTCCGCACTGCGCTGGTCGACGCGCAGACCATCGTGTGGAACGGACCGATGGGCGTGTTCGAGATGCCCAACTTTGCCGCAGGCACTCAGGCAATTGCAACCGCAGTGGCAGGCCGCACCGCGCAGGGCGCTTATAGTCTGGTGGGTGGCGGCGACAGCGTGGCGGCGGTGGAGCAGATGGGCGTGGCCGACCAGATCAGCCACATCAGCACCGGCGGTGGCGCGTCGCTGGAGATGCTAGAGGGCAAGGAGATGCCCGGCCTGATGCACATCCAGGATCTGCACCCTGACCCCGACTTCAGCACCGGCGTAGTTTACTGATTGCAGATTGCAGATTGTAGATTGTAGAATCTAGGGTTCGTAATGAGCCGATCTGTGACTGCATAGGGCCAGTTGGTACACTAGGCTGAACCGCTGCCAATAATCTACAATCTGCAATCTGCAATCTACAATTCCCGAAGGGAGTTCTGCCTTGCCACAGCCCGATTTGCGCCGCCACCCGATTATTGCGGGCAACTGGAAGATGAACAAGACCGCCGACGAGGCCATGGACCTGGTGGAGGAGATGATTGATGACCTTGACGTAGTAGAGGGCGCAACCATCGTCCTCTGCCCGCCGTTTGTCGCGCTCTATCCGCTGGTAGACCTGGTGGAGCAAAGCAGCATTATGCTAGGGGCGCAGAATATGTACTACGAGGAGGCGGGCGCGTACACTGGTGAGATTTCGCCAGTAATGGTCGCTGACCTCTGCGATTACGTCATCCTCGGCCACAGTGAACGGCGGCAATACTTCGGCGAGAGCGATGCCGATGTAAACAAGAAGGTCAAACTGGCATTCAAGCACAGCCTAATCCCCATCATGTGCGTGGGCGAAACGCTGGCGCAGCGCGAGGCGGGCGAGACCGAGCGGGTAGTTGGCAGCCAACTGCGGCTGGGGCTGGAGGGTGTGCCGCCGCATCAGGCCCGCGAGATGGTGATCGCCTACGAACCGATCTGGGCGATTGGCACGGGCCACGCCGCCACGCCGCAGGATGCCAACGCCACCATCGGCTACCTGCGTCAGCAATTGCGCGAACTCTATAGTGCGGTGGTCAGCGGCGCGGCCCGCATTCTTTACGGAGGTAGCGTCACTGCCGCCAACGTGCGCGATCTGATGAACCAGCCGGAGCTAGACGGCGCGTTGGTCGGCGGAGCCAGCCTCAAGCCTGACGACTTTGTGCGTATCTGCGCGGTTACAGCGGAGTTGAAGGGCATACGCTAAACGTGCGCCCGCACTACGCAAGAGTGCTGCTCCTCAGTCTTGCCCTTTGCGCAATCATCATCGGCATCCTCGCCTACCACGACCCACTGCGCTTCAACCTCGATATTGGTAGCAGCTTCGATAGCCCGTTTGTGGCGGGCATGGAAGGGCCACTACCCGCCGCGTCATCCGCCTACCGCTGGACTAACGGGCAGGCGCTGGTACGCATCGCGGGCGTATCGGGCAATTACCCACTCACCGTCAGCTTCCGCTCCACCGACGACCTCCGCCCCGCCTACGAAACCAACCGCCCTCTCACCCTCACCATCTTCTCCGACGGCAACACTGTGTTCAAGCAAGCACTCAGCTCGCAGGGCCGCTGGTACAGCTTCACCGTCTCCCCACCTGCTTCACATGAGCTTAATCTGATATTTGCCACCCGCGCCTGGAACGCGCAAAACGGCATGATCCGACGTGGCATGAGCCTAGCCACGCTGGCAATCGCGCCCGCTGTTGCTCCGCCGCCCTTCGCCGACCTCGACGGATGGCTGGTGTTGCTATTCACACTCATTGTGGTGCAACTTGCCACCCTGGGTTTGTCTTCAGGGATATGGCGCGGCAGCCTGATGGGGCTGATTGGGTTGGTAGGCGCTGGGTCGTTGCTCTGGCTCGACCGCCCCTTGTTCGCCTTGTACGCGCCCGCGCTTGCGCTGGGACTGGGACTGGGTCTCTTGCTGCTCCGCTTCGTCCGTCCCGCACCACAGAAGGTGGGTTGGCTGCTGTTCGGCGGCGCGCTGGCGCTCTATCTATTCTTCGTCTCCGGCCAGATAATCTCCGACGACGACCTGATCAAATACTACGTTACCGACAGCCTGCTCACCCGCCACAGCCTGATCTTCACCCCACTATTCGGGCCGTCCGGCTATGCCCGCTACGGGCTGAGCCACATCCTGGCCGAAGCGCCGTTCCTGGCGTTGGGCAAGCTGGGCGAAGCGCTACGCGGCGCACCGCTCGACCGCCTGCGCCTCTTCAGCGTCACGCTGATGAACCCGCTAATTAGCGCATTGCTGGCACAGCTCATTTACATCACCGCGCAACTAGTCTACGCCAACCGCCGCATCGCGCTGCTACTGGCCCTGATCGGCACGCTGGCGACCATCATCTTCCCCTACGCGTTGCTGACCGCGACCGAGCCGCTGCTGGGGTTGCTGCTGCTGACCGCAATATATTGCGCGTTGCGATATTTCCGCGCCGCTCGTAACGACAATCCCGGTATCTGGTTGGCCCGCGGCGGGCTGGCCCTGGGCGCGTTGGCCCTGACCAAGCAGGAGTACGTGCTGTTTAGCCTGCTCATGGCGGTCTGGTGGCTGCTGCGGGCGCGACTGGCGCAAAGGGCGACTCCCCGACAGATGCTCTATCAATTTGCCTGGCTGGTAGGGCCGATGCTGCTGGCAGTGACGGAGATTGTCAGCCTCAATCTGGCACGTGGGCTTGACCTGCTCGGCACCGCCGATGCGCCGCAGGTATTCATCGCGCCCGACCTGGGAGCAACCCTGGGGGGAGTGTACGGCGCGCTATTCAGCGTGGGCAAAAGCATCTTCCTGTTTTCGCCGCCGCTACTGCTGCTGCCCTTTGCCCTGTCCCGCTTCGTTCGGCAGCGGCCCTGGGATGCGGGTTTGTGGCTGGCTCTATTTGGGGCAGCGCTATTGTTCTATGGTCGCCTCAGCTTCTGGGCGGGCGACCTTAGCTACGGCGACCGCTATCTGCTGCCGTTCACTCCCCTGCTGCTGCTGCCGCTCGGTGCGATTATGCCGCAACTGGGTCGCTGGGGATGTAGAGCGCTGGCGCTACTCTGTACGCTGGGGCTGGCGGTACAAGCATTGGGCGTACTGGTTGACTTCTCCACCGCATTCTTCTTTATCAACGCACCGCAGGGCAACCATATTGCCCAACTATATCGGCTGTGGGAGTTCGAGCCGCGCTACGCCGAACTGACTTTGCACGCCCAGGCATTGCTGGCGGGGCGCATCCACGGCCAGGCGGTAACGCAATTGAGTTACTTTGGGCTGCCCAGCTTCACCGATTGGCTGGTGCCAGGGGTGCTTTTCGCAGTGATCATCTACGCAACGGTCTGGCTCTATCGTATAGGCCGGGGCAGCGATGCTTATTTTGTAGGCGCGGGTTACAACTCACCTATTTAGGTGGGTTGCACTCGCATTTGCGGGCAACATAAAGCGGGCCAGCTTAGTTAGCTGGCCCGCCTGGTGCCGAAGGGGAGATTTGAACTCCCACGCCCGTAAGGACACTACGCCCTGAACGTAGCGCGTCTGCCGTTCCGCCACTTCGGCAAGTGGTTTGTTGCGTTGTATTATAACCTAGCCCGCCAAAATTGTCAAGGTTGCAAGGCTGAGGAACTAGGGCTGTTGCAAAGTCAGGGTCTAAGGTGAACTGGTAAGTAGTGCAAGAGCAAAGGTGGGGCGGGCGTTGTACTCACTTATCGCCGCCGCTAGGTTACGCCGCCCGACCAGACTTATCACCACATTGTTCAACGTCGCTAGCACCGCCCCTCCGCTGTTGCGCTTCATCCGTGTGCCATCTTCGTTGAGTACAAGGTCGCGTCGCCAGTGCAGCCCATTCTCAATCAGCCAGTGTCCCCGCAGTAGCTCCAGCAGCCGCGCTGGTCCAGCCTCGGCACGGCTAAGGCTGGTTACGCCATAGCGGGTCTCCTGCCGCAGTAGGCTACCATCGCTGCGCCAGCAGACCCGCTCCACCATGAATACCTGCCCCAATTCAGGAAAGCCCGCATATTGGTTGAGCATCGTGCTACAAGTCAGCTTGCGCCACTCGATGCGGCCATGTCCCTTCTCCATCGTGCTGTAGCTCAGGAAATCTACCCACGTGCTGCCTTGCTGCCAGGCGGCACTCTCGGCCGTGAACAGGAAGCTGATGTCCTGCGCCAGTTGCCACTGGTTACCTTTGACTGTGAATAGGTAATCACCACCAGCAGCGACAATCTGGCGGGCGGTTTTAGCCTGAGTGTGCATCGCATCGGCAGTGACAATCTTGCCGTGCAGTTCAACTTGACCTAGTAGTTCTTGGGCAACCGGTATCTCGTTGGTCTTGGTGTCAACCTGCTGCTGGATGATTACCACTGCGGTGTGCGGGTCGTAGATGCTCAGTAGATGGTCACCTTGAGTTTGACCTGCAGGGATGGTGCCGCGCAGGGTCTTGCCATCAATGGTGAGTTGGGCAGGGGTGTCAGGAGCTAGCTGTTGGCGACGTTCAGCACTAATCTGGCGCAAGAAAGGAGCGCAGACTTCATACAGTTCCTCATCGTCAATGGCATCCTTAAACCAGCGCGACCAGGTGGTATGATGCGGCATGATGGAACGCTCAAGCTGCAAGAGGTCACAGAGTTGGGCGGCATGAAGTTGGGCAAAGTGGGCGATGGCGCGGGGCTTCTGGCAACCGAGCAGCTTGGCAAAGATGGCGATAAAGAGCATCGGGGCAAGAGGATAGCGCACGCCGCGCCGCTTACGATGGTCGGGTATGGTGAGCAAAGCAGCATAGAGTGAAGTAGGGTCGAACTGGATGGGGTTAGCGGGCAAGGCGAGGGTGAAGTTAGTATAATCCATGGATGAACCTTTCTGTGGGAGTATGTGTTGGTACACAGACATCGTACCACAGAAAGGTTCTTTGTTGTCAACTTACTTGATGCTTATGACTTTGCAACAGCCCTA
>JANXYP010000001.1 GCA_025355955.1 Chloroflexota bacterium | reverse complement strand
CGAACGGCAATAGCCCATCGTGGAAGCGCAAGCCGAACGGTGCGGTCAACGCCTGCTGCACTTGTGCTTGCCGCGCAATGTCGTACAGAGCTGCGCCCCGGCCCTGGCCTTGGTCGAGCATCGCTCCACCCAACAGAAAGTTCATATAATCGGCATTAGCAATGTGCGTCGCAAAGCCCGCTGCGAAAATGGCGCTGCCGAACAGATAAGCCAGCACCACAATCAGGCCGAGCAACCCATAGGTAAGCAGCCGAGTATACAAACCAACCTCCCTCATGCGGAATGCAGGTTCGGGCCACGCTGCGTAATGGCGAGGCGCGGTTGGAGCAACAAGTACAATAGCACACCAAAGGCTGCCAGCATTACCAGCACCAGCACAGTATCGAAGGTAAGACCCAGGAGGCTGAACAGCGACGCGAATGGGCCAGCCAGCAGCAATGCGCCCAACCAGCGCGGCCAACCCTGCTGCGCCGCCCAGCCAAGCAGCACTGCGCCGCTGAATAGTAGCACGATCAAGTCATGGTCGTATAGGTGGAAGTTGGTGAGCGCAGCGGCGATAGCGGTTGCCGCCAATTGCAGTTCAAGGGTGCCAACCCGCTCTTGATTATCCGCTGCCTCATCTGCGACAAGGGTTTCCCCTTTATCCGTTACCTTATCGATCGGGCTAATCGCCATAGTGGCGCGTTCACTAACCCACCAGGCATAAATAAGCGCCACCACGGTTACGCCGCTGATCAGCAACAGCAGAATGGCGTTATCCAGCCCCAGGCGGGTAAGCAGACCCCGCCAGTTGAACATGGCAGTGGGATAGAAGCCGTAATGACCGCTCTGCCCCGCGAAGAAGCCGACCAGATTGAGGTAAGGGCCAGGCCAGCCGAAGCCGGATTGTGCAGCGGCCAGCAGATAAGCTACCAGCGAGACGGCGGCAAATCCGCCCACCGCCCGCCAATCGCGCCTGAACAGCAAATATAGCAGGAACAAAGGAATGAACTGAGGCTTGAGCAGGCATAGGCCCAGCGCAGCGCCCGCCCACCAACTTGCCTGGCCACCCGCGCGTAGCCCCCGCCAGAGTAGCACAACGCCGAGAAGCAGCGAAGGCGATGTCTGGCCTTCGATGAGACTATGGTAAAGCGGCAAGAAGGCAATCGCCCCCAGCCAGAGCAGATAGCGATACTGTGGCGGCAGCATTACCCGAAGCAGCCACAGCGATAGCAGTAGCGCGCCGACCTGGATCACATCCCAGACGACAAAGCTAGCCCCCGCTGAGAGGTTATACAGTGGGCTTGCCAGCAACACGGTGTAGGGCGGGTAGTCGCAGGGAAGGATGCCATCAACAAAGTGAATCGGACCCATGATCTGCGCTTCCACTTGCTGTTCGGTCGCCAGATCGTACAGTTGGGCCGCGTTCCCATAGCCCTGATTCGCCATCGTGATACAGAGCCTGATGCCAATATAGTCGGCGCGAATTGCGTGCTGATCCAGGTTATCCCATTGTACCTGCTGCGCCGTGCGCACCGCCATCACCGCCGCGACTGCCAACAGCAAATAGATAATCAGTCGCTTGTTCAAACCTGCGCTCCTTCCCAGCCAGGGGTAGTGAGGCGTGTTGCGCTGGGTGCGATCAGTAGCAGGGCTAGAAGGGCCAGCAGCGGCAGGAACAGCACGGTCTGTTTTGCCAGATAGGAGTAATCCTGCACAAAAGCGGGAGCGAGGCCGCTGAGATAGAGTAGCCCAAATCCCGCTTCGGCCAGCCAGTTCCAGGCCAGCAGTGCGAGCAATACGATGGCAACTGTTCGCTGCCAGCTTTGCCATGCAGGCCAACGCGAACGCAACTGACTGCACCAGAACAACATCGCGGGCAAGGCTAGCACTGCCTGGTTGTAGAGCGCAAAGGTGGGGATGACCAGACTGGTTGCCAACAGGGTGAAGCAGAGCGCGTATTGGAAATTATAATCGGCGGGCGCAGCGTGACGGGCCGTCCACCACAGCGCGGCGCTCAACAAGATCAGCAGCACGGCGGTCAGACCGCTGGCGAGGTTGCTGCCAGTCAAGGCGGTGATCAGGCTTTCGCCTCCGTTATAGTCACTATAATCGCGGAGTTGTCCGATGAAGCCGCCCAGCCAGCCGGGCAGCAAAGCCTCGGAGCCAGCCTCCAGTACAAGCATGGTGGCGACGAAGCCGAACAGCAGTCTCCGCCGCTGGTCCGTCGCCCGCCAACCGAAGGCAGCCCATAGCAGCAACGCCGGAACGATCAAAACCGCCAGTTGCGGCTTGATCGCAAATAGCGCCAGGGCGCTGCCCGCCAGGAAGTAGTAGCCACGGCGCAGCGCCCAGTAGAGCAGCACCAACACGGGCAGCAAAATGCTGCTAATCTGG
>JANXYP010000417.1 GCA_025355955.1 Chloroflexota bacterium | reverse complement strand
TTATATCCAACCCCCCCGCCTATATATCCAATCCCCTCGCCCCTTGCAGGAGAGGGCTAGGGTGAGGGGTAATGCTGCCCCAACGGATGCAGGGGATGCAAATCAGCAGGGCGAACAACGGTTCGCCCTGTGGTCCGACATGGCTACCCCCTGCATCCGTAGGGGCGAGCCGTTGTTCGCCCTGCTGATTTGCATCCCCTGCATCTGTAGGGGCAGCATTACCCCTCACCCTAGCCCTCTCCTGCAAGGGGCGAGGGGATTGGATATATAGGCGGGGGGGTTGGATATAACGGGCGACGAAATACAATCCGAGCAAGGCGAAGGCCATCGCCAGGACATCGGGCTTGACGATTGCGCCCCAGAAGGCGGTCAGCGAGTTGGCGAGGAAGGCGAGCGCGGCGATGAGCGCGGCGAGGCGGCGGCGAGTTGCAATGTTGACCAGCGCGAAGATGAGCGAAGCGGCGGCAAGAGTGGATAGGATGGTAATCGCCCGCCCCACCTTCAGGCTGTAGCCGGTGAAGTGGATGAATGGCAAATTGAGCAGATAGTAAACAGGTGGATATGGCGCGGCGACAAACTGCTGCGGGCCGGGGAAGGTATAGATGTTCTGGCCCTGGTCGAGCAGCAGGGTCTCGGCGGCGATCATGCCCTCGCTCTCATCCACCTGGAAGGGATAGCCAAAGATGCCCGCGCTGAACTGCGCCGACTGCGCGGTGCGCCACAGCAGCAGCGCAGCAATCAGCAGCGCCAGCCCCAGTGCAGCAATTGACAGACTTCGGGATATGTTAACTTGTTGACTGCGGTTGCTCACTTGCCTCCCAAACGTGCCTCGGCTAGCGTGAAGCCACGCAGTTGCGGGTCGCTGCCGCTGGCGACGAAGGTGGAACTCGATAGCGTTACGATGGTGCCGCTGCCAGTCGCGGCAATCACTTCAGTGGGGATGGTTAGGGAGTAGTCATGCCAGGCGGCGGTGATGGTCACGCTGCCAATGTTCACGCCCGCAACGCTGATGCTTACCGTGGTGACGGGCAGCGGGGTGGGCCGATAGGCGCGCAGCCGCAGGGTAAGCGTCGCGCTAGTGGAACTGGCGGGGCAGAGCCGTAGCGCCACGGTTGGCTGTACGCTCCAGCGGTAGCGCTGGCCGCTATCCGCCTCGGCGGGGGCGAAGCCACGCACGTTGCCCATATCCTGGCCCTCGTCGCCAACGTGCAGGTCGCATTGCATGGTGGGGATGAAGTGGTGCCATGCCCACTCGCTGGCCGCCGCATAGTTGTCGCGCACCACGCGGTTGACAAAGCCGGAGGTGGGGTCGACGTGCTGGGCGCGGGCGATTGCGCCGAAAACAAGGTAGCGACCCCAGTAGCCCGCGTCAATCGCGCCCGCAAGCTGCTGTGCGCGCTTCAGGTCGCCGCGCCAGACGCTCAGGTTCGCCTGCGCGGTTTGAGTTTCGGCCAGACTCTGATCGGCTTGATTATACTCTTTTGCCGCGCCTGCGATATCGCCGCTTGCAAGCAATGCGTCGCCTGCGGCAAGATGCTGCTGCCTGCCCCACTCGGCCATCCCTTGCGCGGTCTGCGCCAGCGGGTAGGCAGGCAGGTTGGCAATCAGGAAGGCGGCGATAAGAAGGGTGGCAATAACAACTTTGTAGGGGTGCGATTTATCACGCCCTGGCTGATTACGCTGGGTCAGGCTACGCCATAGCGGGCGCAGGTTAAGCAACGCCCACGCGGCATAGGGTAGCAGGAAGAACAACACGGCCAGACGGAAGCGCACCACTGCGAAGAAAACGAATGCTAGCGCGAAGTTGACCAATGCCCAGGCGACCACATAGCCGCGCAGCGGATGGCGCGGCGCGGCGAACAGCCCCACAATCGCCAGCGGCACCAGCAACAGGTATAGGGTATCGTCAAGGGTGAGGCTGGCAAGTAGGTGTGCGGCAGGCACCAGGCCATGTGTGTAGCCCTGGGTGAAACGCTCCTCGGCGCTGAAGTTGCCCGCCCACAGGTCGTTCATCTCCTTCAGCCCCTTGCCCACGAAGCCAAGTGGGTCGCTGCGAAGCAGGTCGAAGCCCCGCGCATAGGCGTAATCCTGACGTGCGCCCTGGTTGGGGATCGCCAGCAAATCGCCAGCCAACCGCCCACCGTCCAGCCCATGATTCGCGCCCAGCCAGAAGTTGTAACCAGCGGTGGTATCGGTGGGGATGAAGCGGCTGTAGGCGGCATAGTTACGCACCGCCCATGGCGTAAGGGTGACAATGGCGGCGATGATGAAGATAATGATGAGTTTTGAGTTTTGAGTTTTGAGTTTTGAGTTAGAAGCAGCTCGCAGGTTCAGCCACAATACAAATGCGGCGAACGGTAGGTAGACCAACGCGGTGCCGCGCACAAGCGTTGCCAGGCTGAGGAGTAGCCCGGCGAGGGTGGCGTAGAGAAGTTTTGAGTTTTGAGTTTTGAGTTTTGAGTTGGGCTTACTACTGACAACATCCGTCGGCCCAAGTTGGCTATCCGTTGTCGGCATTGACGTGGGGCAAGTTTCTCCCTCACCAAACCTCTCCCCCTGGGAGAGGCTTTCTGCATCATCAGCCGTCGGCATTGGTCTAATGGGAGTTTCTCCCCTCACCAAACCTCTCCCCGCTGGGGAGAGGCATTTTGCCTCATCAGCCGTCGGCATTGGTCTAATGGGAGTTTCTCCCTCACCAAACCTCTCCCCCTGGGAGAGGCTTTCTGCATCATCAGCCGTCGGCATTGGTCTAATGGGAGTTTCTCCC
>JANXYP010000387.1 GCA_025355955.1 Chloroflexota bacterium | reverse complement strand
CGCACAACAAGGGGGTCATCAACGGGTACCCCGGTGGCATCTTCCTGCCCAACCAGAACATCCTGCGCGACCAGATGTGTCAGATCGTCTACAAGGGGGTTACCACCCCGTAGGCACGAGGCACGAGGCATGAGGTATGAGGTATGAGTGTCTCGTAAACAAAGTTTTGATGAGGGGCGTAGTTTCCCCTCCCGCCGGGAGGGGTTGGGGTGGGTCCGTGCAGCGCGCTGTAGACCCAACCCCTGCGTGGATAGTGCTGGTCGAACCGCCGCCCGGCAGCCCAGTGGGTCCGTGCAGCGCGATGTAGACCCACCCCCTGCCCCTCCCGGCGGGAGGGGAGAACATCAGAACTTAGTTTACAAAGCACTGAGGGCTGAAGACTGAGTAAGAGCGAACCGTCACTCGTCCCACTTTCAACCTTCAACTTTCAACTTTTCACTTGGCTGCTGTCGAAGGGAGTTCGCAAGTGCCACTACACGTTGAGATTATCACCGTCGAGAGCGTTATTTACAGCGACGATGTGGATATGGTGGTTGCCCCCGGCGTGGAAGGCAGCCTCGGCATCCTGCCCCATCATGCGCCGTTGTTCACCATGCTGCAAACCGGCGAGGCCAAGGTCAAGAAGGGTGCGGACGAGCAGCACCTGCTTATCAGTGGCGGCTTCCTCGAAGTGTCCAACAATCGCGTCACCATCCTGGCCGATGTTGCGGTGCGGGCTGAGGATATTGACGTGGCCGCCGCTGAAGCGGCCCGCCAGCGGGCGCTGGATGACAAAGCGCGGGGCGTATCGGGCGATGCCGCCTTCATCAACGACCTGGCCCTGCGCCGTAGTCTGGTCGCCCTCAATGTCGCCCGCCGCCGTCGCAATCGCCCCGGTCTCAGCACCAATGATAACAGCCAGTAGCCTTGCAGCAAGGCGCGTCCCTCAAGATCTGCTAACGGCGTAGGGGCGAACTGCGGTTCGGCCTGATTTTGCCGCCCGCCCCAACCCGCCCAGTCTGTTGTAAACTCGGCCAGGGCGCAATGAATTCGCGCCCCTACAAGCACGAAGCCATGTAGGGCGGGATTTATCCCGCCCAAGCGGCCGACTTTGCATCAGCCCGCGCCAACCTGCCAATCCGCCAACCCACATTGCGTAATTTCTGTATATCGTATATAATCGGCAATCGGCAATCTATAACCTGCAATCTCAGCTAGGAGTACCCATGTCGTGGCTAACCCCTCAGATCGGCATTGATCTCGGCACCGCCAACGTGCTTGTCTTCGTGCGCGGCAAAGGCATCGTGCTAAACGAGCCATCCGTAGTTGCGATCTCGACCAAGGACGGGCGGGTGAAGGCGGTGGGCAAGAGCGCCTACGATATGCTGGGCCGCACCCCGGAGACCATCGAGGTGATCAAACCGATGGCGAACGGGGTAATCGCCGATTATCAGGTAACTGAGGCGATGCTGCAGCACTTCATTGGCCGCGCCCGTGGCCGCTACTTCAACCTGACCAAGCCCGAAGTGATGATCTGCATCCCCGCTGGTGTGACCAGTGTGGAGCGTCGCGCCGTGCGCGATGCCGCGCTCAAGGCCCACGCCCGCGAGGTACACCTGATCCGCGAACCGCTGGCCGCCGCGCTGGGGGCGCAACTGCCTATTGCTGACAGCAGCGGCAACCTGATCGTAGACATCGGCGGCGGCACCACTGAGGTAGCGATTATCTCACTCTACGGCATTGTGGTCAGCAACAGCATCCGCGTGGGCGGCAACAAGCTGGATGAGACGATTACCGCCTACATCAAGCGCAAATACAACCTGATGATCGGCGAACGCACCGCCGAGGACATCAAGATGCAGATTGGTTCAGCCCTGCCGTTGGAGAAGGAACTGACTATGGAGGTGCGGGGCCGCGACCAGGTAGCGGGCCTGCCGCGCACCATCCAGGTACGCAGCAACGAAATCACCGAGGCGATCAGCGAACCGCTCGATGCGATTATCGGCGCGGTACGCACCGTGCTGGAGCAAACCCCACCCGAACTCGCCTCCGATATCGTGGACAAGGGCATGATCATGACCGGCGGCGGCGCACAACTGCGCCACATCAATGAGCTGCTCACCCAGGTGACTGGCGTGCCATGCTACATCGCCGACAAGCCGTTGCAGTGCGTCGCGCTCGGCACCGGCATCGCGCTCGAAAACATCGAAAAGCTGCGCGACAGCCTATCCGACGACTAATGAATATTCCCCCTCCCGCCGGGAGGGGTTGGGGTGGGCCAGTACGGAACGCAATTTAGCGTATCCCGACAAACCTAAAGCCAATCGTAGGGGCGCGATTTATCGCGCCCTTGCCTAAGCAAAGAAGGAAATTACCAAGTGCCTGAACAGCAGCAACCAGAAAACACGCAACAGAAAGTCCTAATCAGCGGCGGGGCCGGGTTTCTCTCCATCAACCTGGAACGCTACCTGCTGAAGCAGGGCGGCTACAGCCCAACCTCGCTTGATATTGCCGACTATGATTATGCCGATATGCTGGGCAAGATCACCATCGTCAAGGGCGACATCCGCGACCGCAAGGCGGTGGACAAGGTGATGGCGGGCGTGGATATTGTGGTACATACCGCCGCTGCGTTGCCACTCTACACCCCCCAGGACATCTACACCACCGACGTAGAGGGTACACGCACCCTGCTCGACTCCGCGCTAGCGCATGGGGTCAAGCGCTTTGTCCACATCTCCTCCACCGCTGTCTACGGCATCCCCGACCACCACCCACTATACGAAACCGATAAGCTAGAGGGGGTTGGCCCCTACGGGCAGGCCAAGATCCAGGCGGAGATGGTTTGCCTCGAATACCGTGCCAAAGGCATGATCGTGCCGATTATCCGACCCAAGTCGTTCGTCGGCCCTGAGCGGCTAGGAGTGTTCGCGTTGCTCTACGACTGGGCGCTGGATAAGCGCAATTTCCCCATGATCGGCAGCGGCAAGAACCGCTACCAGCTCCTCGATGTCGAAGACCTCTGCCAGGCCATCTACCTGTGCATGACCCTGCCCACCGAACAGGCCAACGACACCTTCAACGTCGGCGCTAAAGAGTTCACCACCATGAAGAAAGACTACCAGGCAGTGCTGGACTACGCGGGTTACGGTAGGAAGATAATCCCCTTCCCTGCTGGTCCGGCCATCCTCGGCCTGCGCTTCCTGGAGATGCTACACGTATCGCCGCTGTACAAGTGGGTCTATGAAACCGCCTCCAAGGACTCGTTCGTCTCGATCGAGAAGGCGGAGAAGCAACTGGGCTGGAAGCCGAAGTATTCCAACCAGGACGCGCTGATCCGCAACCTGCAGTGGTACATCGAACACGAGAAGCAGTTTGCCAACCAGTCGGGTGTCACCCACCGCGTCCCCTGGAAGCAGGGCGCAATTGGTGTGCTGAAGCGGGTGTTCTAGCCGAGGCATGAGGGTCGAAGTATGAGTGAGGGGCGCACATCAGTGCGCCCCTTCATTTTTGATGCTTCGTTTTGCTGCTGGTCAGCGCAGCTTCAGTTTCTTCACCAGTTGGGCAGGGGTGTAGAGGGTGATGCCTGCGCCGCGAAAGTCCTTAATGTTGCTGGTAACGATCGCGTCCAACCCTTCGGCCAGCGCGCAGGCGATTTGTAGATTGTCCTCGAAGTCTTGGCCTGGCATTTTCGTTGCTGATTCCAGCGTCTGGCGGCTGACCGAGCAGATTTTGAATTGATCAAGACAACTCAAGACATCATCCAGTGCATATTTAGCTGCTTGCTTGTTATCGAACTTAGCCCGATATTGACGTTGGCAGGTGTAGAAAACTGTAGTTAGGGCGAAGGTAGCCATGTAGCCAGTTATTTGTCCTCTAATGCTGGCTCTCGACAGCGCAACTGCGGCTGTGTAATTGGGTTGTCGTTTTAGCAGTACATCTAGTTGCACATTGGTATCGAAGAGGATATTCATCAGCCATACTTCTCCATCAGGTACTCATCTTTCCATCGCTCAAGATCCGCATCGGTTGGTATGGGTAGCCCCTCATCGGGTCGGGTCAACGACCGTCGCTCCAGCGGCGACAGCTCGTCATCACTAAACGAAAGCGTTTGCTCAGGAGTTAGCTTGCCTTGCTCCACCAATATCCGTTCGGCCTCTCGATCTGCGCGGGCGAAAATCTCATCGTTTAGCTTGCCGTCTCTGAGCGCGTTTAGCATTATGCGCTGGGCCTTGAACAGGGTATCCTCATCGGTATCGTCATTATGGTCTAGTTTGTGCATTGTTAGGATCACCAGCGCTTTGTGCAAGGCAGCTTGCTGAAAATGGCTGTTCCTCTTCTGCACAGCAGCGGGGCGATCAGCATCCTGCTCCATTACCTGGGCGATTTCGCGCAGCAGGCGAGGCATAACCGTTCGCGGCAGGGCTTGGATTGCCCTCACCACGTCTTCGTATGTCTCCTCGGTACCTTCCTGCTGCCGCGTCTTGCGTTGCGCTACCATCACTGCTGCCCTTCTAGTTATCCATCTCCGGCACCTTGATCCAACCGTGCTTGAAGGCGTAGACTACTGCCTGGGTGCGGTCGTTGACCTGCAGCTTCTTCAGAATGCTGGTGATGTGGTTCTTCACCGTCTGGTCGCTGATGTTGAGGTCGCGGGCGATTTGCTTGTTGCTCTTGCCCCTGGCGATGCAGTCGAGGATCTCCACCTCGCGGCCAGTTAGCGGTGCAAAGATGGCACCGCCTTCCTCTTCGACCATTGCCAGTTCGCGGAACTGGTTAAGCACGCGACTGGCGACGAACGGCTTACTGAGGACGTTCTCGTTAATCAGATAGTGACCCTGGCTTACCAGCCGCACAATCGAAACCAGCTGCTCCGGGGTGATGTCCTTCGACGAGTAGTGCGCCGCGCCCACCTTGATGCTGTTGAACAACTGCTCATCGTCCTCGTACACGCTGAGGATGATAATCGCGGTCTGCGGCTGGCGACGCTTGACCACCCGCGTCACCTCCAGCCCGTTCAGGCCGGGCAGGTTGATGTCCACCAGCATGATGTCGGGGGTAAGGCTCTCGGCAAGGGCGATGGCTCGTTGGCCGTCCGCCGCCTCACCCACCACCTCGATGTCCTTGGTTGCATCGAGGATGGCGCGTATCCCCTGTCGAAAGATAGGGTGGTCGTCCACGATGATGATACGATGCTTTTCGCCGGTCATATGCTTACGCTCCCCCATAAGAATTGTAGATTTAGATTGTAGATTGTAGATTAAGGCATGAGGTACAAGGAATGAGGTATGGGGTACGGACCTATAAGCCGTTAACTCGCAACTCATCACTCATCACTCACGCCGGGCGGCAGGAGCAGGGTTAGCCCGGTGCCGTAGCCTGGCCTGCTGTTGAAATTGAGCTTGCCACCGATCAGCTCGGCCCGTTCGCGCATACTCACCAGTCCCGCGCCTTCGGTGCTGGCGCTGGCATCGAAGCCCTTGCCATCATCCTTGATCGTCATCAGCGTGCTGCCATCGGGCTGGCGGGCAATGTCCACCACCACATGGGCTGCCTGTGAATGTTTCTGCACGTTACGCAGGCTCTCCTGCACAATGCGGAACACGGCTAGCTCGGCATCTGGGCTGAGGCTGCCCGGCTCGATAGCATTGACCTGCACATCCATGTTGCACTGTTCGCGGAAGTCGTCAATGAAGCGCTGTATAGTTGGCACCAGACCGGATTCGCTCAGGCTAGGTGGGCGCAGATTGAAGATAAAGCGACGAATATCGCGCAGACCCTCGCGGGCGTTGCCGCGCAGCTTCGCCAACTCATGCGGCACGCTCTTGGGCTGATGGCGCAGCAGTTGTTCGCAGAACTCCAGCCCCATCGCCATGTGCGCCAGGATCTGCGCCGGGCCGTCATGAACCTCGCGGGCCAGCCGCGCCCGCTCACTCTCCTGACCCTGCACCAGTCGCAAACGCAGCGCCGCCTCTAGCGGGTCGTCCAGCGCCGCACCACTCGCCTCACTGCGTAGCAGGTAGCTGCCGCTGGTTTCCAACAGCCGGATCAGCATCTCCATCTTACCACACAGCCGCCCCAGCCGATCGCGGCTGGTCTGCAACTGCTCACCCCGCTGCCTCAGTTGCCCCTCGCGCTGGATCAATCCTTCCAGATAGGGAGCTAGCGGGTCGTCCTCGACGCTCATCTTACCGCTCCCGGCAAATTGGTGGTGATAGTTCAGTTCCTCGAGCAACTGATCGAGCTGGCGCTGCTCCACATCGGCTTGCTCCAGCGTTCGCCTGGCCTCCTCGTAGGTCAGCCGTAGGTTGGCAAGAGGTCCTTCGACCGTAGTCGCTGCCTGCTCTAGCAGGCTTTGCACCTCGCTCTCCTGCAAACCTGAATCAGCCACCGCCTTGACCATAAACCCATCCCCCGTCGCGCTTCAAAGTTTCACCCAGTATAGCACGGCTACGGGGTACGCGCAACTGGCAGGCTGAGGATCACAAGTCATGAGTGACGTTTAATCTATATGGGCGAACCGTGGTTCGCCCTGGGTGCTGCCCCTGCGCTAATCTGTAGGGTCGAACCGTGGTTCGCCCTGTGCGCCAACCTTTTTCTTATTACCAATTAGCCGTGGTGCCACTATAATTTCTGTAGGGGCGAACCGTTGTTCTCCCTGGCCCAATTTATACTATCTGCTCGGCTAATTGGTATTATTACCGATCAACCATTCACCTCAGCAGGTATAGTAATTACCACGCTGGTACCGCTGCCGGGGGTGGAGGAGATGTTCAGGTCGCCACGTAGGTTGGTGGCTCGTTCGCGCATATTAAGCAGCCCAAAGCTGCCGCGCTGCTCGTAGTTGCTGGTCACTGCTCGCACATCAAAGCCCTTGCCATCATCGCGGATGGTGGCGCTAGCCCAGCCGCCCACATAGGCAAGCGTGATCAACACATTACGCGCCCCTGCGTGCTTCTTGGCGTTGCCGACCGCCTCCTGAATCACGTCGAACAGGGTGGACTCGATGCGATAGGGCAAGCGCACAGTATAGCGGCTGGTGTCCATTGTCACGCCCATGCCGTCACCGGGTGGGAAGCGTTGGGCGTACTGCTCCAGCGCGGCGACCAATCCCTGGCTTTCCAAAATCAGTGGGCGCAACTCGAAAAGCATGGTGCGTACATCGTGGTTGGCCTTGCGGGCCAGCGCAGTTACCGACTCGATCTCGGCCAGCACGCGGGCCGGATTGGGGTCTACCTCCATCATCCGCTTCAGCACTTCGAGGTTCATGGTAATGCCCGCCAGCGTCTGCGCCGGGCCATCATGGAGGTCGCGGGCCAGCCCTTTGCGAACCTCCTCCTCTTTCTTGATTACCTTGTCGCGCTCCTCACTGATGGTCTGATATAGTTGGGCATTCTGCAAGGCGATAATCGCGTTGTTGGTCAGGGCTTCGAGCAACTCCATCTCTTCACCGCCATATACGCCTGGCTGCGGGCTGGCGATGAAAATCACGCCGTACACCTCATAGCTAGCCCGCAACGGTACCACCAGGGCGCTATGATAGTTGGCAAGGCGCGGCCACGCTTTGGCGATCATGGCAGCCTGATCTCGCAATCGTCCGCGCACGATCAGCGATTGTCCTGTACGCATCACCTTGCCGATGACCTTGTCGTTGGCCTCGATGGCCCGCTTGCGTTCACCATCGTCCAGCCCATAGGAACTGGCGACATAGAGGCGATCGGATTCGTTGTCGTAGAGGAAGACCATGCCCATGCCATATGGCAGCGCCTTGCCGAACTCCTTGAAGATCGCCTTCATCACTTCATCGTAGGACAGGCTGGCGCTGAGGGCATAGCTAACCTTGTACACCGCTTGCAGGCTTCTGCGTAGGGTGCTGCTGCGTTCGTCGAAGCCGAGGTAGACCCCTAGCCTGCTCCAACCCAGGGCAGTATAGGCGATTGCCAGCAGCAGGGCGGCGATTACACTGACGGTCATCGGCGCAGGCGGTAGACTGATCGTGCCATTGTAGAAATTGAGCAACACCGGGAAGTTGAGCAGGCATACGCTGAAGGCGGCAAGGATGCCAGCCCAAAGTTGGCTGGCAGTCGCCACCGCGAAGGCGGGCAGCAATGCGAAGGGGAAGAACAGCCCATTGCTGATCAGTGAGAGGACGATGCCGAAGCAGAAATCGGTCAGGATAGTGAGTAGGGTGAGCAGGCGGCGCTCGCCCAGCGCCCGCTGCAACAATATCCACGCCAACGCCACCCCGGCGTAGCCGATCAGCAGAATACCCGTGCTGCTGGCCCAGGCATAGGCGCTACTCTCGCTGCTGCTGCGCTGCGCCACGAATAGCACCACCAGCATCAGCGCGGCCACCAGCCCGCGCAGGTAGATTAGCGAACCACCGTGTTCGCTACCGGCTGCCAGAGCGGGCGGCAGGCTGCCGACATTGCCCACGCTATCCGAGGATGGGGTCGTGGTCGCCATGTATTGCTTCACTCACTTTTCAGTCTGACCAGCAATCTAGCTTGTTCCACATTGCCAGCCGATCAATCTGTCGTAGCCATATTGTACTATAGGAACGTGCAGTTTTGCAAGCCAGGGGCAAACTATCATTCGCCTCGACAAGGTGTGCGTCACGTTTATGCTTATAGCAATTAGCGGTGGTGCCGCTACAGATCGAGCCAGGGCGAACAACGGCTCGCCCCTACAGAACTATAGCATCTCCGCAGCAAATTGGTATAACTACCAACCCATGCGTAGGGGCGGGCGGTGGCCCGCCCTGGTGAAGCACACCACCACTAATCGTAATACCAATTAGCGGTGGTGCCGCTACAGATCGAGCCAGGGCGAACAACGGTTCGCCCCTACAGAACTATAGCATCTGCTAATTGGTATTACCCAGCTGATGAACCGCACCTCACCCCTTGCATCATTCTTGCCACTGCCATATAATCACCAGTATAGGGATTTTACAAGGATTTTACTTTGATTTAGCCAGCTTCTAACTTCCTTGCCGCATAATCGCTGAAACTGGAGGTTATCACTATGCCGGGAGAAACTATCCTCGTCGTTGACGATGAACGCAATATCGTGGATCTGGTCAAGCTCTATCTGGTTAGCGAAGGCTATCATGTGGAAACTGCGCTTACTGGCAGCGAGGCTCTACGCCAGTATCGCGCCGCCAAGCCCAGCTTGATCGTCCTCGACATCAATCTGCCAGAGATAGATGGCTACGAAGTCTGCCGCATCATCCGCAAGGACAGTCAGACCCCCATCATTATGCTTACCGCCCGCACCGATGATGTGGATAAGATCGTCGGCCTGGAGATCGGCGCGGATGATTACCTTGCCAAGCCGTTCAACCCGCGTGAACTGGTCGCCCGCATCAAGGCAGTGCTACGCCGCGCCAACACGGCAGCGAATGAGCGCACCGCCAATCCGATGATCAGCATCGGCAACACCACAATTGACGACCAGCGCCATGAGGTCAGGATTGATGGACGGCTGGTGGAGCTGCGGAGCAAGGAGTACGACCTGCTCAAGACCTTCGCTCAGTATCTCGGCCTGGTGCTGGAGCGCGAGAAGCTGCTCAATCTTGTCTGGGGATACGAATACTTTGGCGATACCCGCACTGTGGATGTCCACGTTGCCCACCTGCGCGACCGCATTGCCGGTAGCGACTTGCAGGTGCAAACCATCCGTGGCACAGGCTACAAGCTGGTGCTAGCCGATGCAGTGGGGGAGTAAATGCGATGTTCGCCAGCCTGCGCTCCAAGCTGTTCGCCTCCTATATCTTCCTGGTAGTGTTGTGCCTGCTAGTGGTCGGCCTCGCCGCTGGCTTGCTGATTAGCGCGTATCAGAGCAGCGCGCAGGTTTCAGCACTGCACTCGCAGGCATTCATTGTTCGCCAATTGATGGAAAGCCAAATTGCGAGCTCGATCCTTTCAAATACACAAAGCCTGAAACCGAAATCAACGAACCCGAATGTGAGTAACCAGCTTAGTAATGACTTGCGTCAGGCAACTAATAACGCTCACGCACGCCTTATGCTGGTAACTACCAACGGCATAGTGAAGGAGGATACTGACAGCAACTACAGCGAGAACCTCACTGGAAAGAACTTCGAGCCGCAACCAGGCAGCATCCTGCCAAGCAATGATCCGCAGCGCACCCGTGCCGCAGTTAATCTCAAAATCTATGGCCTTACCCCCGATGGTAAATATCTCTATGTTGCCGCTGAGTTCAGGCAGGTAATAATCAATCACAACCTTCAGTATTTGGTAGTAATGATCCCAGCCGCCAACGCCTGGGCCGAACTGCTGTTTCCCCTGTTCATTGCCGGGCTGATTGCCTTGCTGCTGTCGCTGCTGATCGCCTGGCTGCTGGGCCGCAACATGAGCCGCCCCATCCAGCAAATCTCCATCGCCGCCAACCGTATCGCGCATGGCGACTATAGCCAGCGCATCCAGGTGCAGGGCGAGGATGAGGTTGCCTTCCTCGGCCAAAACTTCAACATCATGGCAAGCGAGGTGCAACGCACCCAACAGGCGCAGCGCGACTTCCTTGCCAACATCTCGCACGACCTCAAGACCCCACTTACCTCAATCCAAGGCTTCTCCCAGGCCATCCTCGACGGCACCCTGCCCGACCTACGCAGCGCGCAAGGGGCGGCCCGCGTGATCAACGACGAGTCGTTGCGGATGGGCCGCTTGGTCAGTGCGTTGTTGGAGTTGTCGCGCTTGCAGAGTGGTCAGGTGCAGATGCAGCCCCAGCCGCTCGACCTCGGCGCGATGCTGCTGGCTTGCGTGGATAGCCTGCAACCCCAGGCCAGCGCCTGTGATGTCAGCCTCGGCCAGAACGGGCTTGTCGGTCTGCCTCAGGTGATGGGCGATCCCGATCGGCTGCGTCAGGTCTTCACCAACCTGGTTGACAACGCGATCAAGCACACGCCCGCTGGTGGCTGGGTGCAGATGGAAGCCAGCATCGCCCCGCCAGCTCAGGGTAACGCGCCCGGCAGCATCGTAGTCACGGTGGCCGACAACGGTGAAGGTATCCCCGCCGCCGACCTGCCGCGCATCTTCGAGCGTTTCTATCAGGTGGAGAAGTCGCGCGCCAGCGACGGGCGTGGTCTCGGCCTGGGTCTGGCGATCAGCAAGGAGATCATCGAGGCCCATCGAGGCAGCATCGCCGTCAGCAGCGAACAGGGCAAAGGTACAGTCTTCACCATTACCCTGCCCAGCATCGGCACCCTTGCCAATGCCCTCACCCTGCAACTGCGCGCCGTGCCAACCAACGTGCGGCGTAGCTGATGAGGATTCCCGACCATCCTACGTTGCCGGAAAGTCCTCCTCGGTGGTGCCAGGGGTGTAGAGGTGGCTCTGGCCTTCTAAAGCGTCGCCCGCGCCAGAGTTCCCATTAAGTCCGCCGATCGTCTCCGGCGTTTCGTGTGCTTCAGCGGAGCGTACCGTGTCATAGGGGTTGTCGTGGCGGCCCGCGCTATCGGCGCGATCCCCAATGGTGGAGTCGCGGTCATCGCCCTGGTGGGTTGGACCTGGCTTCGTGCCGCGGGAGTTAAGACTGGCGGGAGTATCATTGCCGCCCTGCTGGGAACCGCGCATCAAATCGCTCTGCATCACCCCACCTCCCATCGCGCCACTGCGCCCGAAGTCGTTGTCGTAGCGATGGCCGGTGACACGCTCGGCGTTCTCATCTGGCGCGTTGTCGGCATCGCCAACCTGGTTGGTTGTCATCATGCTGCTGGTGCGAGTGGGGTCGCCTAGCGCAGGTGTGCCGCCAGTGGTGTCACCACTCATGCTCTGGCTGCCACTGAGGTCGCCGCCAGTGGGGCTGATGCCGTGCGCGCCGCTGCCCGTCGCGCCGCCAGCCGTGCCTTCCTGGAGTGAGCCGCGCCCCATCGTGTCGCCCAACTGCCCGCCGCTTGCGCCGCCGCCAGCCGGGCCGCTGGGGGCCGCGCCGCCCAGTGTTGGGCTACTCAACATCCCGCCCACCGAGTTGTCCGCCACGTTGCTGCCGCTATTGGTTGCGCCGTCGTTGCTGCTATTCAGCCCGGCCATATCGGCGCTGGTGGGCGCGTTTGCGCCGCTGCCGGGCGTACCGCCCTGCATCTGCCGCTCTGTATCATATGCGCTGCCCATCAAGCCCGCCTCTGCGCCGCTATCGCGGTGGTGGGAGGCATTGCTACGGCTGTCGCTTACGCGGCTGTCGGTGGCGCTGCCACCGTACTCGTGGCTGCCCACGCTGCCTGCAGCCCTCCCCTGGGTGGTGGTATCCTGCGCCCCCATATTGGCATCGGGTGGCGCGATGTACTGCTTGTCCCAGTCGCCAGCAGGTCGGGTTTGGTCCTCGCTGCCGTTTGGGTTGCTGTTCTGATTGTCCGCCATTGCTTTCTCCTTTTCTGTTGTCCACAATGTACCTGCATCAAATAAAGCAGAGGCCGTGCCAGAGGTGGCACGGCCAGATTGCAGACTACAATAAAGATAATCACTCCTCAGCGCTAACTGTCCGCTGGTGTCAATGTCGCGGTGGTCGCCGATGAAGCCGGGGGTAGGCGCATCGCCATCGTGGCCTACTTCAAGCACGCCCTGATGCTCGGCCTGCTCCAGGGTACGGCCTTGCGTGCCAGCATCCTCGCGTAGCCCTTCCACCGCATCAGCGAGGCTCTCGTGGGCGGGAACTGCCGAACTGGGTGCGGCACTCGGCGCTGCGCCAGGGGTCATGCCCGTGCGTTCCTGAGCGCCACTCTGCGCCAACTGCTGCCCTCCCTGGATCATGCCTGCGTTGCCGGTTACGTTGCCGAGACCCTGCTCCACGCTACCCGCCACCTCGCGCGCACCGCCCGCTACCTCGCGGCCTGCATTTGCTGCATCATTCCTAATTTCATCGGCCATTGCTGTCTCCTTTCGCCTGTGTTGCTCATAGTAGTAGCAAGAGCCGCGCCATCGTGGGGCGCGGCTCTCGCTATTATACGCTATTCTGCTTACGCAGATTGGGTTCTGTCGTCGATGTGGCTAGACGCGCTTGCCGGTGAGGGCGTGAACGATGAAGGTGAGCAACAGAGCGCCGAAGAAGGCGGCGATGATAGTGCCAATCAGGCCCACGTTCTCAGGGAAAAGTTTCAGCGCGTTGAGGATAAAGCCGAGTAGCAGAGCGCCGACCACACCCATGACCAGATCACCGATGAGGCCAAAGCCGCTGCCCTTGGATACCTGACCCGCCAGCCAGCCCCCGATGAGGCCCGCGATAATCCAGCCAATCAGGCTAACTGCGTAGTCAATACCTAGTACCAACATTGTTTTTCTCCTTTCAGCTCTCGCTGTGTAACGTTTGGTTCCTATGCTTCTGATGAAGCGTTTCGCGCACTTGGTTGATTTATGTGTGTCTGGCGCGCTTGTCTTCTGCATTATGTAACGCAGGTTTCGATCTGATGTTACGCGCCATTCACAAACCCGTTTTTATCAGTTCCTCGTGCGCTGTACCGCTCTCCGCATCTGCACATCATAGTGCATAAAGCGTGCCATGATGTTCACAGAATAAGCAATCATAAGGAAATAAAGCGAAAAGGCTATCGGACAAAAACCGTGAGGCACTCCAAAGCTTGATCAACTAAGCCTCCAGTGGTTGTTTAGGGGAACTGGCAATTTCATCTAACTAAGACCCAGCGGGGTTTGGGGGAGAGAACTGGCAACTTCATCTAACTAAGCCCACAGCAAGGGTTGGGGGGAGAACTGGCAACTTCATCTAACTAAGGCACGGCGGGGGTTGGGGGAGAGAACTGGCAACTTCACCTTACTAAGCCCCCAGCGGGGTTTGGGGGAGAGAACTGGCAACTTCACCTTACTAAGCCCCCAGCGGGGTTTGGGGGAGAGAACTGGCAACTTCATCTAACTCGTATGCTATACGTCCCTACACCAATCTGGCACCAATATGCCAACGGATGCTGTAATATTAGCTCCCGATGATGCCGAACTGAGAGTGGGGCTAGCACCTGCCCCCAACGCCTGCCATAGTAGCGTGGTGACACCGCTAATACGCACAACGCGGGCGAATGGTGCGATAGAGTAGGATTAGGGATTATCGGTATAGCTCCGGCTTAAGCACGCCAATGAAAGGGAGGTTGCGGTATAGCTGGTTGTAGTCGAGGCCGTAGCCGACCACGAAGGCATCAGGGACATCGAAGCCGAGGTAATCGAGTTGGGTGTCTACGGTGCGGCGATCTTTCTTGTTGAGCAGGGCGCAGACCTTCAGGCTGGCCGGGTTACGCGAACGCAGATTGTCGAGCATATAGCTGAGGGTCAAGCCGCTGTCCACAATGTCTTCGACCACCACCACATCCTTGCCTTCAATGCTGGCATCGAGATCCTTGATGATGCGGACAATGCCGCTGCTCTGAGTAGATGCGCCGTAGCTGGACACCGCCATGAAGTCAATGCTGATCGGCAGGTTGACGGCGCGGGCGAGGTCTACCATGAACATCAGCGCGCCCTTCAGCACGCCGATGAAGATGATCTCGCGCTCTGAGTCGGCGTAATCGGCATTAAGCTGCTGACCCAGTTCCAGCACGCGCTGCTGGATCTGCTCCGCGCTGATCAGCGTTTCCTTAATATCGTCAAGCAAATTGCGTGGCATAATCTCTCCAGGGTATTGGGTTGGTGACGAATATTGTACCCGATGTTGCGAGGTGGCGCAAGAGTCCTTTTGGGCGAAACATAGGCGCACCTAATGATTTTTGGCCACCAGATTCGGCAATTGACAGGGCAAGCACAGTCCAAACGCTTCAAGTTAATAGAGTTGGGCATCAGCGCGGGGGTCTGGGGTTATCCCCAGCTGCTGAAAAAGTGATAATGCTCATCGTAATCAGCGTCTTTGTGTATCGGTAAGTGCAAAGGTGCGGCAATCGCACAGCATTGTAGGCGGACAGCAGCTGGGGGCTGCACTCCCAGACCCCCAGAGAGCCATCACTATTAGGCTCAAATCAGCGCAGGCGGACTGCTGCCGATGCGCCCAATCAGGGCAGGGCGAACAACGGTTCGCCCCTACAAATCAGCGCAGGCGGACTGCTGCCGATGCGCCCGATCAGGACAGGGCGAACAACGGTTCGCCCCTACAAATCAGCGCAGGCGGACTGCTGCCGATGCGCCCCATCCGTTTTAACTCAGCACTCAGCACTCAGCACTGCAGCTAAGGCTTGTGGACGATGCCCTCGTACACAATCTGGGCCATTTCGTCGCGGCGGATGTTGTTGTTGGGCAGGAAGGTGTGATTGGGGTAGCCGTTGATGATGCCGTTGTGGTAGGCAGTCTCGATGCTGGCGTAGAAGACGTTGCTGGACGGCACGTCGGTGAAGTCCTGCCCGCCGCTGGGGGTATAGAGGGTGTAGCCACCCGCGTTGACCACCAGCTTGGTAAGCTGCCCCCTGGTTATTGGCAGATTGGGTAGATAGCAGGGGTTGCCCAGCCCGTGCGCCGCGCAGGTGCCAGGGTCGAAGCCGCTGAGAATGCTGGCATGGTAACCGCTCTCGATAAAGACATAGGCGAAGTAGCTGGGCGGCACATCCACGAAGTCCTGAGTGGCTGGGGTATAAAGAGGCGTGCCGAAGCCGAGGACGACCACTTTGGCAAATTGCCCACGGGTGCTGGTGCCAGCGGGTGAGTAGTGGCTGGCATCAGTGCCGTTGACTACCCCGCGACAGTTGAGGTAGTGGATGGCGGTGTAGAAGATATTGCCAGTGATGTCCACGAAAGAGTTAGCGCAGTCAGTGGGTGTTACTGAGGGCGGTGGCGTGCTGGTGGCGGGCGCAGGCGTGTTGGTTACCATGGGCGTGCTAGTTGCCATCGGCGTGTTGGTCGGCCCGCCAGGGGTATTGGTAGCAAGTGGCGTATTCGTCACAGGTAGCGGTGTGCCAGTCAAAGGCAGCGGTGTGCCAGTCAAGGGTAGGGGGGTAACAGTCAAGGGCAGTGGCGTGCTGGTGGACGGCAGCGGCGTGTTGGTGGACGGCAGCGGCGTACCTGTAGGCGACGCAGTGCTGGTGGCGGTAGGTGGGGCAGTCGGTGTGGGGGTAGTGAGCGCCACCGTGTCCCATTCCACATCGTCAACGTAGTACGAGCCGTCAAAGGTGCCGAACGGCAGGCGGCCCACGCCCACGCCCACGCCCAACTCTTGTAGCGGCATCGGCACTGCATTGGTGAACACCATGGTGATGGTCGCCCACTGGTTGGTGGTCAAACTGACTGGCGTGCCAAAGTGGGGATTGCCGTTGGCATCAATGGCCCCCAGCGCACCGTAAGCCGCTAGGACGATGCTGCCGGAGCGCAACTGCACATGGGCAGTGATAATGTTGCCGGTGGAGACGTTAGGCACATCCAGTGCCGAGAGGGTGATGGTGTTGGCCGTGGTGTCGTGGATATTGGCCTGCAGAGAGTGAGTGCCGCTGTAGTGCTGGCTGGTGGTGTTAGTCAGGCCGAAGGTGGTAGTCAGGGTGTTGGTGTTGACCTGCCAACCTTGCACTGTACCATCCTCGAAGTCGTAGCCGACTATCGGAGTCAGTGGGGCGAATCCGGCCCTGATTTGCTGTGAGGCGGCCACCACCACGCTGGCTGCCCAGATGGTGGCAAGCAGCATTGCCAGGCCGAGTAGGGGGGTTAGTAGTTTACGCATAGTCTCTCTCCTTATTGTGGAACGCGGACACCGGGGGCGAACAACGGTTCGCCCCTACAGAAATGCCCGTTCAGTAGGGGCAAACCGTTGTCCACCCTGCCGCTATGGCAGCAGCCTTTATTGCAAACCATTGACCAGGCCGGTGTACTTCTCGACCAGGGCGCGGGCGTGATCCTCGCTGTCGGCTTCGGCGTAGATGTGGAAGTAGGGGTTGTCGGGGTCGGGCAGGATCAGCGCCCACTCGCGGCCCAGCTCAATCTTGATGCCGTCAATCTGGCGAATGCCCTTGCCGTTGCCGTACTGGTCGTTGAGCAGGCGCATTACCCGCCCCTTATCCTCCCAGCGGCATTGCACCTTGCCCCGCGCCATGGCAAACGGCGGCAAGTTAGCCAGCACCTCGCTGAAGCTAGTGTTCTGCAAAGCCAGCATCTCCAGCAGCTTGGTAATGGCGAAGATACCGTCGGCGGTGGGGTGGAAAGCTGGGAAGAAGAAGCTGCCCGCGCCATCGCCTGCTACAGTTACGCCGCTGCGTAGCGCGGTGGTCATCACCGCAAAGTTGTTGGCGCGGGTACGGATCACCTCCGCGCCATGTTTTTTGGCGATCTGCTCGATGATACTGGGCGCAGTAACTGGCACCGCGACAATGCCGCCGCCATAGGTACGTAGGTGCAACTCGACAATCGCGCAAAGCGCCTTCATCCGATCAACCTGCCGCCCCCGATCGTCCACGAAGTAAACCCGCTCACCGCCAGTATCCAGCCTTGCGCCTAGCGCAGCGCGCAGCGCGTTGGTGATGGCGCTAAGGCGTTCCATGCTCTCGGCGGACTGCTCTTGCATCTTGGTGGTGGCGCTGTCGTCAATATGCGCGTTTAGCTCCACCACGTCGAGGTTGAGGCGGCTGAAGATGTCGGGCAGCACCTGGGCCGAGCTGGTGTTGGCGTAGTCGACCACGATGTGCAAGTCGTGGGTGTTCTTCTGGATCGCTTCGATATTGATATTGGCAAGGTAGCCGGTAGCGTAGCGGCCAATCACGTTGCTGGCATACTCGATGCGGCCAATCTCTTCGAGATAGGCGCGGCGGAAGTCCTCGCGGAAGAAGACCCCTTCGATTTTGCGCTCGGTGTTCTTGTCAATATCCAGCCCGTTACGGTCGAAGAACTTGATGTCCACGATGCGGCTATCGAACGGCGACAACTGCACGTGGATGCCGCCCGCCGCATCAGTAGCCCGCACATTATAGCGGGCCACTGGCATTGGCACGCTGCCCAGGTCGGAGACATTCACGCCCGCTGAGGGCAGGCCGCTGACGATGCCGCGCTTAATCATGCGGGGGGTGTAATGCGCGTCGCGGTTGACCATTACGGTCGCACCCTTCGCCAGCGTTGCGCCGTAGGCCGCGCCCAATTTGGCGGCCATCTCCGGGGTGATATCCACATTGACCAGGCCAGTTACACCATAGCGACCGAACAGCACGCGCCGCCCCTGACTGCCCCATACCAGGCTGGTAGAGACGGTCGCGCCCGCCTCGACGTGCTTGCCGGGCCAGATCTTTACCCCTGGCTGCACCACCGCGCCCTCGTCAATCTGGGTATCGTCGCCGATGACTGTACCCTCGAACAGCATCGCTCGTGCCTTCACTACGCACTGGCGGGACAGGATAGCGCCGCGCAACTCGGCGCGTTCGCCGATATAGCAGTTGCGCCAGATGATGCTGTGGTCAATGGTGGCGCGGGTGTCCACAATGGTATCGTCGCGGATGACGGTGGGGCCGATAATCGTCGCGCCACTCTTGATCTTCACCCCGCGACCTAGATAGACTGGCCCTTCGATATGAGCGCTGGGGGAGATTTCCACATCATCTTCCACCCGCAGGCCGGGGCGTAGCTCGGTGCCACTAATGGGCAGGTCACACTGACCGCTTAGGTAGTCGCCGCAGGAGCGCAGATAATCGGGCAGGTTGCCTATGTCACACCAATAGCCGTCGGCAACGTAGCCGTAGAGCGGGTCACTCTTTTCCAGCATCATAGGGAACAGATCCTTGCTGAAGTCGAAGACCTTGCCCTCCTCGAAATAGTCCAGAATGCTCGGCTCGATCACATAGATGCCGGTGTTGACCGTATCGCTGAACACCTCGCTCCACGAGGGCTTCTCCAAAAACTGCTTGATCGCGCCGTGCTCATCGGTAATGATCACGCCGTATTCGAGCGGGTTCGGCACCCGCTTCAGCACCAGGGTGGCGAGTGATTTGCGCGACTTGTGAAAGTCCAGCGCTGACTTTAGGTTGAAGTCGGTGAGCGCGTCGCCGCTGATGATGATGAAGGTATCGTCGAGCATCGCCTGGGCCTGCTTGACGCTGCCCGCCGTGCCGAGGGGGGACTCCTCGATGCTGTATTGAATGTTGACCCCAAAGGCGGAGCCGTCACCAAAGTAGCTCTGGATCGAGTCGGCCATGTACTGCAAGGTAAAGACCATGTCAGTTATGCCGTAACGCTTGAGCAGGTCAATGATATGCTCAATCATCGGCTTGTCTACCACCGAAACCATCGGCTTGGGCCGGCCCAGAGTGAGCGGGCGCAGGCGCGACCCCTCGCCGCCTGCCATCACCACTGCTTTCATCGCATTGCCCTCCTCTTTCCTCATTGTAACCGCAATAAGAATACCCAGAGCCGCACATTCCTGTGGGTTCTGGGTATCATTTTAGCGCAAGGGGTGGGATTTGGCAAGTTAGCGCCACAATGGTATAATAATGAAAGCGAGGAGGTGAATACCATGGTGATGGACACTCTAGAACAGAAGAGGTTGGTATACCAGCGTCGCACCCGCCGATTGCGGCAGCAGCGGCTATTGCATAATAATGATCACTGGGCTAATGGCAACGGCGCTGAACATACCGCTGGTGCGACAAACAAGCCAAAGAAGGAGCTGCTGATCAGCGATCTCGGCTGGACAAAGGAGCAAGCACGGGATACGCATTACCGGCTTAGGAACTTTGCGCTAGTTTGGGATGGCCCGGGGCTGGAAGAATATGACGAAATGTAACCGTGGCGATGTCGTGCTGGTCAATTATCCGAACTCGGACGGTAGGACCTACAAAAAGAGACCTGCTCTGGTAGTTCAGGCGGACGGATTGCAAACAAGCATTCCCCAGATAGTGATGGTAGCAATAACTTCTAACCTGCATTGGACGGGTGCATCCCGTGTCTTGTTTAGACAAAGTAGCAAAACGGGGCGAGCGATGGGCTTGGTTCTTGACTCGGTTGTGATGACCGATAACCTGTCTACTGTGCTGGAGCAAGAGATATACAAGGTAATCGGCCACTGCCCGGAAATGCAACTCGTGGACGCAGCGTTGCGTGTTACCCTTGACCTTTAGCCGATTATGACATTTAGTATTACAGCCTCAGTTGCGCGGATAGTGTGCTGACGCAAGGGTAAAGTGTCCGCTTATCTGCTTATCCGCTGGCTCATCCGCTTTATTTAAGGCTGTAATACCAACATATAATTGATTGTCATCAGGGTCCTTGAACGGTCTATCGCCTAGACGGCGTGCTATCAGCTCGCTGCTTTCTTCACGAGCGCGGCGATCCTTGCCTCTGCGGCGGGGGTCAACTCCATCAGCGCGTAGGCGACCGGCCACATACCGTCTTCATCAAGGTTCGCCTTGTCGTTGAAGCCAAGCGTCGCGTACCTTGTTTTGAACTTCTGCGCGTTTTGGAAGAAGCAGACGATCTTGCCATCTTTGGCATATGCGGGCATTCCGTACCAGAGTTTCGGTGTGAGGGCTGGCGCATTGGCTTTGATGATAGCATGGAGCCGTTCGCCCATGGCGCGATCCGGCTCCTCCATCTCGGCGAGCTTCGCGAGTACGGCGCTTTCTCCATCCGCTTCGTCCGTCTTCAGCTCTTTGATGCGCGCCTTCATCGCGCCTCGTTCCTCGTCCGTGAGTCCCTTCTTTTGGCTCATAGAAACCTCCTTAAACTTTCTTGAAAAAGCGTTATCTATCTCTCCCTGCTCTAGCAAGCGTCTAAATTATAGCACTTTTCTAAGCGTTTTTTCAAGAACTTAGCTAACTAAGCCGCCCTTTTGGTATCGTAGAGAGGGTCAATGAAGGGCATCAGGTCGGTGCGGCGCACCACCAGGCCGCGCCCACGGCGGGTGGCGGCGATCTTGCCGCAGCGGATGGTTAGGCGTAGCACGCCTTCGCTGATCTGCAGCAGGCTGGCGGCTTCCTTCAGGGTGTAGGTCTTGTTCTCCGCGCTCTGCTGCTGCTTCGCCTTCTCTTTGGCAACTTTGGCCGCTTTGGGTGCGTGCTGCTCCAGCGCGGCAAACAGTTGCTCCTGGTCGGGGGTACTGCGGGTGCGACGGGCCATGGGGGTTGTCCTTTTCATGGGGCGAACGGTCAGGCAATTCTGCAAGCTCGACCTGATTGAAACGCTCACCCAACTAGGTTTAGGCTCGAGGAGCCTTTTTAAGCCTTGCTTGAAGTGCTGCTATCTTGGAAGGCGCGTAGTACAAGTATTCAAGTATGGCTTCCAAAAAGTCAATGATGATAGGGACATCCTGCTCAGTAACCTCATCTTCGGCGACGTGGGCAGCAAGGTTGCGGATTAGCCTCAATTGTTGCGCCATCTGGGCAAGAGTCTGGGGAATGCGGCCTGAGTTGGCAAGAGTAGTGAGCTTATCGGCCAGGGTATTGCCCACCGCCTTTTCATGTCGGCATACAGTCTCCAACGTTCTTCCCACCAACACGGCACAAGCATTTGGCTCTACATGGCGAACCTTCAATGCCGCCCTATATGCCTTTTCGATCGCTTCGGGCAGATTAGCCACGCGCATCGGCGGGTAGAGTACCTGCGTGCTGATTTCAAAATTGCGATATTCGGATTGAACAGCAACATCATCAAGCACGTAGTATATCTGTTCAAGGGTGAGTTCAGCGCAAACTGGACACTCTAGTATAAGCCACTGTCTGTGTGATTCCCCGTCGTTAGGCAATCCTTGCCTATACTGATAGTAGCTGTCACGCTGTACGAAAACTACGCGATTGCCACAGTGTCGGCACTGCCTAATTTCCTTGCTCTCCATCAAGGTACTCCTTCCAGACTAATACGTAGCTCATCAAGTCAGGCTCCGAATGGAGATATTATAGCACAGCGAGGTAAGACATTACTGCCTTACCCCGCCACACAGTTTAGGTCTAGCCAGTGCGACGTTCCTGCTCAGGGCGGTTGCTCCACGCCCGCTGCTGGTAGTTATTGGTGTTAGCGCGCTCCGACCGATCGGGAAGGCGAGTAGGTGCAGTCTGTGCCGAGCCATTGGCGTAAGCACCACTGCTGCCGTTAGCAGCCACCCGGGTCTGGGTGGGCTGCATCCCCGCAACGCGGGCGAAATTGATCGGCGCGTCAACCACTTGAGCGCGGGCGGCATTCGCGCTTGCGACCGCGGCAAAGTCGAAGTCCTGGCAGAACTGGGTGCCATAGCCGAGCGCGGCAAGGGCGCGACCGAGCGCCTTGGTCTCCGCCGCCTCGATGTAGTCGGCGAAATCGTGGACTGTCTCACTGCCCCAGCCGGTGGCGCTGCCATATCCGCCGGGAATGAACACGTCAGCCTTGAACAGGGCAAAGCCATCCTCGTGCTTGACCAGTTCGGTGTGGATGGCGGCATCGGGGTGTTCGGTGCGTAGCCAGAGCAAGCGCCACTTCACCTCCAGGTAGTCGCGGCCATCAATCTTCATCAAATAGCGACCAGGCTCGAACGCTGGGCGCTTCTCCTCGTTAATGCCGGTAGCGTTCACGGTCAACTCCTGTTCTGGTTGCAGCGCAGGCGCAGCCTTCCTGACCTTCTTGCGCTCCACGGTTTCAGCAGTCGTTACGCCCTGTGTGGTCTCGATGTTCTCGTTCACTCTTTTATGCTCCTTTACACTTGTTCGCCTCGCTTTTGCAGCTCGGTTCACGCTCAATATCGCAGCCAGATGAGTGGCTGCTGGAACAAATGTTCTAGGATTATTATAACAAATCTTGCTCACTTTGTCAAGCAAAAAGCCGATAAAAGGGTGTGCTACGAGTTATTGGGTAAACGTAGGGGCGGGCGGTGGCCCGCCCTGGTGAGCTAGCTAGCAAGCCAATAACTTGTATCACACCCAGCCGATAAAAAGGAAAGATAAACCATTAAATGGGTGAATACAGATCACATACACTGCTGGCGATGATGTAGCTGGTAATAGCGAATGGGCGCACATTTGTGCTACACTGTTGCGGATTGCTATTGCGGCTTGCTCTGATTTTCGGTCAAATATCTAACTGGATGCTTTTCAACCCCAACCCGTTATACCACACCTCCGCGCTGAAGAAGTAGGCAACCGCCGCGTATTTCGTGTATAATTGCCGCGCCCCTACCGCCCAGACATTCGTAGGGGTGCAGTCTATCGCTAGCCGCCCGCAAAGGGCGAACCAGGGTTCGCCCCTACGATAATGGAATGCCTTTTCAGGCACTCAGCACTCAAACCTCAGCACTGAACAATGTATCTAAAGAAACTGCAACTCCAGGGCTTCAAAACCTTTGCCCAGAAGACCGATTTCGTCTTCGATGGGAGCATCACCGCGATCGTGGGGCCGAATGGTAGCGGCAAGAGCAACGTGGCCGACGGGCTGCGCTGGGCGCTGGGCGAACAGTCGTACCTGGCGCTGCGCGGCAAGCGCACCGAGGACATCATCTTCAGCGGCTCCAGCAAGCGCCAGCCGGTGGGCATGGCCGAGGTCAGCCTGACGATTGACAACGCCAGCGGCGCGCTGCCGATCGAGTTCAGCGAAGTGGTGTTTACCCGCCGCGCCTACCGCGATGGCAACAACGAATACTACATCAACCGTAGTCGGGTGCGGTTGCGCGATGTGGCTGAACTTACTGCAAACCTCAACCATGCCTACACCATCATCAACCAGGGGTTGGTGGATGCCGCCCTTAGCCAGCGACCGGAGGAGCGCCGCGCCCTTTTCGAAGCGGCAGCAGGTATCGCCCACTTCTACACCCAGAAGGAGCAGACCGAACTGCGCCTGCGCCAGACCGAGGAGAACGCGGTGCGGCTCGACGACATCGCCACCGAACTCGAACCACGCCTGCGCCAGTTGGAGCGACAGGCCAAACTCGCCCGCGATGCCCGCCGCATTACCGATGAGCTTGACCTCCGCCTGCTGGCCTGGTACAGCGTGCGCTACGCCACTGCCCGCGCCGCTGTTGCCGAGGCACAGGCCCATGTCAACCGCCTACAATCGGGAGTGGATGCCGCCACCTCCACGGTCGAGGCCGCCCGCGACGAGGAAGCCGCCGCCCGCGCTGCGGTGTTGACCGCCCGCCACAACCTTGAGCGGGCCAGCAGCGAACGCAACGCCGCCGCTCGCCGCCGCGAGGAGTTGGAGCGGATTACCGCTGCCACCGCCGCCAACCTGGCCGCACTAATGCGCCAGACCGAGGAGCAGAACACCGCCATTGCAGACGACGAGCGGCTAATCCAGCAGCGGAGCAAAGCGGTCGCTAACGCTGAGGCGGAGCTAGCCGCCGCCGAGCAACGGCTCACCAGCCTGCGGGTGGAGCTGACCGTCGCGGAGAGCGCCAGCCGTGAGTCCGATGCCACCTTCGCCGCGTTGGAGCGCGAACTGAGCGCCACCACCCGCGCTCACACCAACGCCAGCGCCGCCCTCGCCGCCGCTACACGCGCCGCCGCCGATGCCAATCATGCTCTGACCCAGGCACGCCAGCAGGTTGTGGCAGCCAGCAACAAGCTGCCACCCGTTCAACAACAAGTTGCCGCCGCCGAAAAATCGCTGACCGCCGCGCAGGATGCCGCCAGCAAAATGGATGCGGCGTTGGACAAATCTCGCCTCCGTCTCGCCACGTTGGAACAGGATCTAGCCGCCACTATTGAGCAGCACCGCGCCACCGATGCCGCGCTCGTCCCGTTGCGGGCAAATGAGCAGCGGCTAATCGCCCGCAGTGAAGCATTGGAGCGGCTGGCCGAGAGCGGCGCGGGTCTCTACAGCGGGGTGCGCGCCGTGCTTGAAGCCAGCAGTGGCAAACGCAAGACCCTCAGCGGTATCGTCGGCACCGTTGCCAGCCTGGTGCATACCCCCGCCGAGTTGGAGACCGCCATCGAAATCGCGCTGGGCGGCCACCTGCAGGACATCGTGGTGGACAGCTTCGCCGCCGCTGAAGCGGCCATTGCCTACCTGAAGCGAGCCAGCGCGGGCCGCGCCACCTTTCTGCCCTTGGATACCATACGCCCGTCGCGCAAGCTCAATCCGCCCGCCTCGATTATAGGTAAAGGGGTGATTGGCGTGGCCGCCGACCTGGTTAGCTACGACCCCACCCTGGCCGACGTGGCCGCGATGCTGCTGGGCCGCCATCTGGTGGTGGATGACCTGCCTACCGCCCGCGCCTTGCTGGATAAGCGCGACGAACCCTGGACCTTCGTCACGGTCGAAGGCGAATTGGTGCGGCCTGGCGGCTCCGTCAGCGGCGGGGGTGGGCAGGGCAAGGCCGACAGCGGCCTGCTTGCCCGCGAACGCGAACGCCGCGATCTGCCAGCCCAGCTAGCCGCCCTCCGCGACGAGCTTGCCACTGCCCTGGCTGCCCAACGCAAGGCCGCCGCTGCGGTCAACGCCGCCACCACTGCCCGCCACGATGCCCAAACCACGCTCAACACCATGGTTGCCGCGCAGAGCAAGGCCCAGGCAGCGCTCACCAACGCGACTGCCACGGTGGAGCGCGAACGGCGCGAACTGGAATATGCTCGTGCCGCCGTGCAGCAGGCCGAGGCGGCTGCCAGTGTTGCTGAGGCGGCCATCCCCGCCCGCACCGCTGAGGTTGAGCTACATCGCCTCGCCGTGCAAGAGGCGGCCACTGACCTTGAAGCGGCTAGCCAGAAGGTGCAAGGCGAACGCGATATCCGCGCCGTTTCACTGGCGGCGCTGGCCCAACTCCGCGCCAACTTGCACGCTGCCGAGGACGAACTGCGCCGCCGCCGCACCGCGCTAATTGCCGTCAACGCCGAGCGCGATGCCGCCATCCGCGCCCTTGCTATCCGCCGTACCCGCCTGGCCCAGCTTCAGGCTAGCGCCGATGCTGCCGAGTCCGAGAGGGCAGGCGCAGTCGCTGACCTGGCCGAACTCAATGCCCGCCTCGCCGATCTGGAGGCCAACCTGCAGCCGCTAGGCGACGCACTCGCTGCCGCTGAGGTTGCCGCCGATAGTGCGGCTGCTGCGATAGCCGCCCGCCAGTCGGGGTTCTTTGAGGCACAGCAGCAGCAGTCTCGCGCCCGCCTGGCCTTGGAGCGCGCCCGTCTCGAAGCCGACGATGTGCTGCTCCGCGCCCGCGCCGAGCTTGGTGATGATGTCGCGCTCGACGACCAGCCCGTTGCCCACCTCGATGAAACGCGCATCCAGGATGAGATCAGCTCCTTTCGCGCCCGCCTGGGTCGCATTGGTACGGTCAACCCCCTGGCACTGGAGGAGTACGACGAGGTCAACGCCCGCCATGTGTTCCTGACCACCCAGCTTGCCGATCTGCGCGTGGCGGCTACTAGCCTGCGCGAAGTCTCCGCCGAGCTTGAGCGTACCATGCGCGAACGCTTTGCCTCCACCTTCAGCGCAGTGGCATTGGAGTTCAGCAAGTTCTTCGTGCGCCTATTCGGTGGCGGCAACGCCCGCCTCGAACTCAGCGCCAACCGCAACGATGATGGGCCGGAGGGAGTGGAGATCTTTGCCCAGCCGCCCGGCAAACGCTGGCAGCCGCTCGCCTCGCTCTCCGGCGGCGAACGCGCCCTCACCGCCGTCGCGCTGCTGTTCGCCATCCTGGCGGTCAACCCCAGCCCCTTCTGCCTGCTCGACGAGGTGGATGCGGCGCTGGACGAGAGCAACATTGGCCGCTTCACCGCTGCCCTGCAGGAGTTGGCTCACCGCACCCAGTTCATCATCATCACCCACAACCGCGCTACCATCGCCGCCGCCCAGTCGGTCTACGGCATCTCCCTCGGCGACGACCACACCTCCCGCGCTATTTCGGTGCATCTTGGGGAGTAGTTACGCCCCGATCCGCATGGTTGTCCGCACTTCGCTCACGACGCCCTCGCGTACCTGCTCATCCTCCTGCGGCAACTTCCTCAGTGGGAGCTTGCTGGGCGACCAGCCTTTAGGCAGATCGTAGCCTAGATAACGGGCCAGTTCCTTGCTGGTGGGGCGTTCGCCCACCAGGGCCAGCAGTTCGACGATTGCCTTGAGGCCGATCAGCTTGAGGTGATCGGTCTCCCGCCGCCGCCCGTCCTTGATCTGGGCGAGGGAATAGGGAGCAACACGACCATCGTGCGGCTGCTTGCGTTGTACCAGATGCCATACCTCCGCGACAATTTGCTCATGCCACCCCCGCATATCGCGCGCCCGTTCGGTCACTGGGGTAGGCGAACCCTTGGGCTGCTCAGGGTCGGGCGGCTCTTCCAGCGATGCCCCATCCAGCCTGCCAGTCGGCAACTCCTGCTCGTCCAGCAAGCTCTGCGCCGAACTTTCTTCTACCGCTAGCGTAGTTAGCGAGTCGATGATTTGTTCTGGCTCGGCTATGGCAGCATTGGTAGGCTCATCTAGTGGGCTGATCGCTGCGGGTAGCTCGATAAGGGTGGCCGATGGGAGCGTCGCGGGCAGCTTGGGTTGCCGTTTGGCGGTCTTGGTTCTGACCGTAGGGGCAAGGACAGCGGGCATGGCGTTGGGGTGTTCCGCCTCTAGCGTCTCAGCGATCATGCGGCGAAGCGCGGCTCGTGCCACATCCGCCTCCGCCTCGGTCTGTTCATTTGCAATGACGACTACTGGTGGTGAGATAGTGGTCTCGGCCTGGTCAGTAACCGTATCGGCGGGCGCATCGCCACTAGCCGCGTTCGCAGCTTCGCTCGACATTTCTTCGGCAAGCTGGGGTGGTTGCCAATGCCAATAGGCGGCGGCCATCTCGCGCTGGCGGGTCGCCAGTTGTTGTAGGTCAAGACGTTCCGCTTCCGACTCGGGATCGTCGCCGATCTCCACTTCTAGTCGCGCCAGTTCCGTAGCAGCAGCCTGTGACTGCTGCCATAGCTGCAGGAACTTACCCGTCACTTCCTCTTGCAACAACGCCAGGTTGGCGATTCGCTCATTAAACTGCATACGTTGGGCCAACTTGCCGGTTCGCGATTTCACCCCGGCTACAATGCTCTGTTCCAGCCGCCCACTCGCCACATCCACCAGGTCAAGCTCCACTAGCAGCTCGCCATCATCAATCTGGGCCAGTAGTGCAGTTGCTTGCAAGGCAAACTCATCCACCGTAATGTCATCCCTGATTATCTCATAATCAGCCCCCGCCACATATGCGCCCGCCTCTGCCTCGACCAACACATTACGGAGATTGATCAGACCGAAGCCTGACATACCATTCTTCCTCATATAGGGACTGACATCTGCATTGAAGGTGATAGTCGCCCCGATCGGCGGAGAGAAGGTCATACTATGATCTTGCTTCACCCACATATGCGAGGCCAACACCGTGCGGCTCTGCACCAAGGTGGGGTTTATCAGTAGCCATAGTGAGCGACCCTCATCCCAGCTGTAGGGATCAGCCTTGATCATGGCGCGGAAGCGGTTGCCCTGGGGTGGCTGGTTTTGCCAAAGCTGGTGTAGCATTACGTTCTGCTGGGTCATAGCTAGCCTCCTGTTCAAAATACATGATATCGGGAGTCCGATTGTACCATGAAGGTCCTATGCCAATTAGCCGTGGAGATGGTGTGTTCGGTAAGGGCAAAGCGTAGCTCGCCCTGGTCAATTTACACCAGCACCAAAGCTATTGGTATTACTATCGAGTAGTCAAACTTGGGTGGACTTGTTGCTGACTAAGCAAGTATATCATAGCTGTCAACATATTGTGGTGAGCTCAATGCGCGTCACGTTCACACCGAGCAGGCGTTCAGTAGGGGCGAACCGTGGTTCGCCCTGATCGGGTATGCAAGAACATGACGCGCACCCCATCATCACTGCCCCTACCATGCTGGCACAATAATTGCTCATCTACAATGCCTACGGCAAGGTAGCTTACCCTCAGTCTTCCTGCTAGCACCTGCAACTTTCACCTCCCCGCAGCGGCATGAATTTTGCCTTGACAAGAGTGGATGTAAGTGTTACCCTTATCGGGTAGGAGCAAAGCTGATAAAATGGGGGCGCAAGGTTGGTAGCTAAAGCCACCCCCAGTAGCAGAACACCATGTTTGTAGGGGCGCAATTTATTGCGCCCTGCGTAAAAGGAGGAGTGTGACAATGGAGGATTATCGAGGCGACCAGTACGGGGAGTACAACCGCCGCGCCTGGAAGGGCTACGACAGCGGCGAGAATGAGCGGCCACAACTCGATGCCAGCGGCATCGCGGTAATCGCGCTGGCCTCTGGTATCGCCAGCCTGATCGGTCTGATCATCATCTGGCTAGGCAAGCTGGGCCAGCCCAAGGAAGAGAAGAAGCTGCAACAAATTATCGCAGCGGCTACTGCTGGCAAGCTGGACGAGTGGGTGGGCAAGGGTAGCAGCAAGAAGGTGGCCCGCGCCATGCTAAACACTCGTGACCGCGCTAGCGATGTTGCCGATACCGTTGGCGAGCGCGCAGGCGAACTGAGCAAGGTGGCGGGTAAACGCATCGGTCAGACAGTCGATGACGTTACTTCCAACCGCGAGGTAAAGAAGGCCGCTCGTCAGGTGTCAGACATACGTGACCACCTGGCTGGTATGATTGACAACATCGAACTCGAGAAGTATCAGGGCAAGGCTCGTAAACGGGCGGCCACCCTACGCAAGCGGGCCGAGCAGATGCTGGCCTCGCTTGAGGTTGAAGATCGCACCGGCAAGGCGCGTAAAGCCATCCAGCAGCAGGCTAAGGAACTGGGCAAGGCGATTGACCAGGCCAATCTAGGCGACCAGGCCGGCCATCTCGCTGCCCGCGCCCGCGACGCGATCAGCAGCATTGACCTGGGTCAGACCTTCAGCGATGCGGGTGACGCGGTTAGCAAGAAGGCGAAGGAAATCGAGCATGACAGTCGCGGCCTACGCCGCGATGCAGGTAAGACGGCTAGCCACGCTGCTGATGAGGCAGGCAAGATGGCGAAGAAGGCTGGCAAGCAAAGCGGCTCCTGGCTAGGTGTTATCACCGACGCAGTTGGCACCTTCTTCGAAGACTTCACCAGTAAGACTCTGCCCGAATTGACCCGCGCCGCTGGCAAGGCCGGTGAGCAGGTGCGCGGCCAGGTCGTACTCCCTGCCAGCGACTATGTACGCAAAGAGGCCATCCCCAACGTCAGCGATGCCGCGGGCAACGTAGCCGATTATGTGCGTAAGGAAGCCATCCCCAATGTGACCGACGCAGCAAGCAATGTGGCCGATTATGTGCGTAAAGAGGCTATTCCTAATGTGGCCGACGCAGCAAGCAATGTGGCCGAGTACGTAACCGCAACCGCCCTGCCCGCTGCTGGCGAGTTCCTCAGCGAGACCAGCGATCGGGTGCAGAAGGCGTACCGCGAAGTCGCTCCCCACGTTGGCGATGCGCTTGGCAATGTTGGCGAGGCAGTCGGTAGTGCGGCGCAGAACGTTGGCGAGGCGGTTGGCGGGATGTTCCACCACAACGGTCATCATGACGGCCTTCTCAGCAATGTCGGTGGCACCGTTGGCGATGTTGCCGAGAATGTAGGCAAGACCACTGGTAAGGCGCTATCCAGCGCAGGCCACGCCACCCGCAAGGCCACCGACGAAACTGTTTCCACCATCTTCTGGATTGCAGCAGCAGGCGCGGCGCTCGTGTTCCTGTTCGCCCCTGAAGAGCAGCAGCGCGACGAACTATGGCGCAATCTACAGAACCTCTTCTCCCAGGGCCGCGACCTGGTACAGGAGTTCCAGGGCTATGGCAACGAACTCGATGCATAGGGCAGCGCGGAACGCTTGAGGTTTGAGCGCTAAATAAAACACAAGAGGGTCGTCGCAGTTTGCGGCGGCCCTCTTTTTGTAATACCCATTAGTATTACAGCCTCACTTACTGTGCAACATAGCGTAGTTACGATTGGCTTTGACACAGGGTGGCAGGGCGTATGCGATTCGCCCCTACACCATTCTGGCGCATTAACGCCAACTGAGGCTGTAATATTAGAGACGTAGGTGCTGTTTCTGTAGAGGCGAATCGTCGTTCGCCCTCAGCCAATTTATCTCAGCAGGGGCGGGGATTTATCGCGCCCATCCGCTTTATATTATCTACCCGGCTCTGCCCTCATTCCACTACCCGCTCGTTGCTCAACCCCATTGCCGAGAGGGTTGCGCCAAGCGCCAGTGCGCCTGCGACCATAAAGACCGGTACGAAGCCAAACCAGTCAATTAGCAGGCCGCCGATGACCGGGATGAAGGTGACCACTCCCAGGATGGTGTTGAGATAGCCAATGTACTCGCTGCGTCGTTCCGGCGGCGCGATGTTGAGCATTACGTTGTTGTTGATGATGCCCGATGCGCTGGTGGCAAAGCCGCTGAACACAAACACCAGGGCGAACGGTACACTGGCCGCCCCACCAAAAGCGCTGGTAAAGCCACTCACCCCCGGAATATTCACCACCCAGCCAAGCCAGCCCGCCGCCGCCAGTAGCGGGATCAATACCGCCATCGCTGGCACGGCAGTGACCGCAACGCCGGTCAGCATCATCATGCGGCGGTTGCCCGCATAGTCGGCGAGCGGACTCCAGACCAGGTTGCCGACGATACTGGCAACCGTCAGCGCGGCAGCATATAGCCCGGCCACGCTATCGGGCGCGTTCAATTGCTTGCTAGCGTAGACGATATAGAAAGGGTCGGCAATCGTCGCCAGCGCCAGCAGGATGCGGGCAATCAGGAAGAAGCGATAGTTTCGATCCGCCCGCAGATTACCCGGCCCGCGCCGGATCATCTCCATCACGCTCATCGCCTTCTGCAAGGTGCGCTGCGCTGGCTCCTTGACCAGCACCCAGCTGCCGATGCCGAGTACGACCAGTGCAGTGGTGATGGCGAAGATGACCACGAAGTTGATGGGAAAGGCCAGCCCGCCCTGACCATCGAGCAGCACCTTGATCAGCCCGCTGGCGAACAAGGCAAGGATGCTGCCACCAAAGTTGCG
The DNA here is from genome assembly GCA_025355955.1 of Chloroflexota bacterium. Classification (GTDB taxonomy): domain Bacteria; phylum Chloroflexota; class Chloroflexia; order QHBQ01; family QHBQ01; genus QHBQ01. Next base: position 6,991 of record JANXYP010000387.1, on the reverse strand, counting down.
TAGGCCGAAGAATAGTCCGCGACGGCGTGGCGGCACCACCTTGCCCACCATCACGATCCACGGCACCCCGCCCAGCCCAGAGGTGAGCGAGTATATGGTGTATAGCACGAAGAAGAGCAGCAGCAGTAGGCCGTAATTGCCAGTTGCGCCGCCCAGCAACAGGGCTGCCACTGTAAGCAACGCGTAGGCGATGCAGCGCACCAGCCCCGGCCAGCCATACCAACCCATCAATTTCGGCAGCGCCTGTACCCGCCCAGCAACGAATAGTTGGGGCAGCAGGTAGCCACCGTTGGCAATCGCGGGCAGCAGGCCGATCAGGGTGTTGCTGCCCCCCAGTTTGCTGACGAACAGGGCCAGCACCAGGGTGGGCGAGACGAACGCCCCTACCAGGGTGAAGAACACCCCGTTCAGCACGCCGAAAGTGAAGTTGCGCCGCTGCACCTTCTGCGGTAGCGGCTCGTACAACCCCGGTGCGGGTGCAGCGGGGTGGCTGGTCGAGTCGGTGCGCTGCCTCACGGTGGGTTGTGGCTCTGCGGTGGTCGGCGATTCGGGGTTGGGTGAGTTGGGCGCAATGAACTGTGCCTCTACAGTATCTTCGGCGGGCGGCGTTGGTTCGTTGCTAGTGGCCACTATTCCTTCATATCTCCCCAGCGGTCGCCGCTTGCTACATCCACGATTAGCGGCACATCAAGGGTCATGGCCCCTTCCATTACGTCGCAGACGAGTTTGGTGGTTTCCTCCAGCTCGGCACGTGGCACCTCCAGCAGCAGCTCGTCGTGAACCTGCAACAGCAGCTTCGCGCCCAGCTTGCTCTTCTTCAGTTCATCGTATACCCGAATCATCGCGATCTTGATGATGTCCGCCGCCGTTCCCTGCACTGGCATATTGATCGCCATCCGCTCACCCTGCTGTCGTACCCCGGCGTTGTGCGAGTTTAGCTCCGGGATGTAACGGCGGCGGCCTAGCAGGGTCATCACATAGCCGCGCTCCTTCGCCTCGGCCAGGGTGCGGTCGAACAGGCTGCGGATGCGTGGATAGCGCGCCCAGTAGCGCTTGATAAACTCGTCGGCCTCCTGTGCGGTCATGCTGGTGCGCGAGGCCAGGCCGTAAACGCCCATGCCGTAGATAAGGCCAAAATTGACCGTTTTCGCCAGGCGGCGCATATCGCCAGTCACTTTGTCGAGCGGCACACCCATCACCTCGGCGGCGGTCGCTTTATGGATGTCCAACCCCTCGCGGAAGGCATCGAGCATCGAGGGTTCGCCGCTCATCACCGCCAGCAGGCGTAGCTCAATCTGTGAGTAGTCCGCGCTCATCAACGTGCTGGGCTGCTCCACCAGCGGATGGGCGGAGGAGTTGTCGGCGATGAATGCCTTGCGTACCAGCCTGCCCACTTCGGTACGCACTGGGATGTTCTGCAAGTTGGGATTGCTGGACGATAGCCGCCCGGTGCTGGCAACCGTCTGGCTGTAGCTGGTATGCACCCGCCCATCGCGGAGGCTGACCTGCTCGGCCAGGTCGTCCACATAGGTGTTCTTCAGCTTCTTCATGCTACGGAACTCTTGTACCAGATCTATGAATACCGGGTCGATGTCGTGCAGTTGCTCCAGCGTCTCCTTGTCGGTGGAGTAGCCACTCTGGGTCCGCCCCCGTCCGTGCAAGCCACGCTCCTCGTACAGCACCTTGCCGAGTTGCTGGGTCGAGCCGACATTGAACTCGTGACCGGCCAGCGCATATATCTGCTCCTCTGCCGCCTTGATGCGAACGTCTAGCTGCTGCGATAGACCGTGCAGCGCGGTTACATCCACGGCAATGCCATTTTGCTCCATCTCCACCAGCACCGGCACCAGCGGCATCTCCACCTTGTTGAACAAATCCAGCAGTTGCATCTGCTCTAGCTGGGGGGTGAGCATCTCGCGCAGGCGCAGGGTCATGTCCGCGTCGGCGGCGGCATAGGGCGCGGCGCGGTTCATATCCACCAGGTCGAAGGTAATCTGGCTCTTGCCGCTGCCGATCAGCTGCTGGATATGGGTCATCTCGTTGTGCAGGCGCATGAAGGCCAGGTCCTTCAGTTCGGTTGACGACTCGCCAACCACATAGGCGGCAATCTTGGTGTCATAGGCGAGGTTCGCCACGCTGAAGCCCGCGCCGTTCAGCACTTCCATGTCAAACTTGGCGTTGTGTGCTGCCTTAGCGATATTGGGGTCGGCAAACAGCGGCCCCAGCACATCCCGCACCTCATCCACTGCCAATTGCCCCGCCACCAGCTCGAACAACTGCTCCCCTCCCGCTGGGAGGGGCTGGTTATTTTCCCCTCCCGTCGGGAGGGGCTGGGGGTGGGTCGTGGCTGCATCATCAGCCGCCACATCGGGCTTAACCCGCTTGTGGCGCACCGGGATGTAGTAAGCCTTGCCCGCCGTAGCCGCCACCGACATACCGACCAGGTTGGCATTGATGGCATCTTGGCTGTCGGTCTCGGTATCGAAGGCGAAGCCGGTGGGCGACTGGCGCAGCTCGGCGGCCAGCTTCTGCAGCGCGGCGCTGGTCGTCACCATCTCATAATCCTGGCTGGTCTCTGGCACCTGCTCGGCCTCGACCTGCGCCTCCTGCACCGCCTGGCTGGCTGCTTGCAGCAGGTGTAGCACTCCGCCACCGCTGGCAAAGATGGGCGTTCCGGGCGACTTGGCGCTGGCGGTCGGCGATGCCTCGCCCTCGATTTCGATGCCCTCATATACATTGACAATTGTGGGCTGGGGGTTGGGGGTTGCTCCTACCTCATTGCCACTCGCGCCTCGTGCCTCATCCCTCATGCCTGGCCGTGGCAACTTGCTGACCAGCGAACGAAACTCCAGTTCGCGGAACAGTTCGATTACCACCTCGCGGTCATAGTCGCGGGTGCGGCAATCCTCCAAATTGAGCGTAAGCGGCACATCGCAGACAATAGTGGTGAGGTGTTTGTTGCGCTTGGCCTGCTCGGTGTGGTCGCGCAAAATCTGCTGGATGCGTGCGGGCTGCACCTGGTCGAGGTGGGCATAAATCTCTTCGACCGGGCCGAACTGTTGCAGCAGCTTGGTGGCAGTCTTCTCGCCGATGGCGGGGATCTTGGGGATGTTGTCGGAGGTGTCGCCGATCAACGCTTTGTAGTCGGCGACCAGCGGCGGAGCGAAGCCGTAGCGCTCCTCAGTCGCTTCCATATCGTAGACTCGCGCATCGCTGAAGCGGACGCGCCCCGGCGTGATCACGTGGATGGTGGGTTGCACCAGTTGCAGCATATCGGTGTCGCCAGTCACGATCAGGGTCAACACGCCCTTATCCACTGCCTGGTTCGCCAGGGTGCCGATTACGTCATCGGCCTCATATCCCTGTAGCCGATAGATAGGGATGTTCAGGGCGTTGACCAGCTCCTCGACGCGGATGAGCTGCACGCGGAGGTCGTCGGCCATTGCGGGACGAGTACCCTTGTAGTCGGCGTACACATCGTCGCGGAAGGTGCGGCCCACATCGAAGGCCATCGCCACATACTCCGGTTGCTCCTTGCGTAGCACATCCAGCAGCATCGCGGTGAAGCCGAATACCGCGTTCACGCTCTCGCCGCGTGAGGTCATCAAGGTGGGCGGCACCGCATGGTAGGCGCGATAGATGAGCGCGTAAGCGTCTACCAGTACCAGCTTGGGCATCATGGTTGATGCAGTGGTTAGGGTCAAGGCTAATCTCCCTTCGATTCGTCAGCAGGGCGAACACAACCCACCCCTATATTGGCTTATAATCCGGTTACGTTATTATATCTGTAGGGGCTAGCAGCGTCAAGGTGGGGTGCAGTACATAGTTTTGCGATACCCAGCAGGGCGGATGAAATCCACCTCTCTATCAACCAACATATACGCTGCAATTTGTTTGAGGGAAAACCTGCAGGTACGCCTCGCGTTTTTGCATAACCAACCAGGGCGAACCACGGTTCGCCCCTACAGAACAATTGCAGTGCCTCGGCTATTTGGTATAACGCGCATCCAAAACCTGACTCTGCCTTGCCACCAACCCGCTCATCTGGTATAATTACCACTGCAAGTTAGCGACGCGCCTATTCCGCTCCGGACAGGCCCTGCGCGGCGGGATGCCTCGAACCTCGTCAGGACCGAAAGGTAGCAGCGATAAGGGGCTAACCGGGTGCCGCAGATCAGCCTGTTCGGAGCAGAGCAGGTGCGTTGCTATTTCAGGCATAAGTGCCTCGTAAACAAAGTTCTGATGTTCTACCCTCCCACTGGGAGGGGTTGGTGGGACTGTGCAGCGCCATCACACTGGTAGTTAACATAAATGGCGGGAGCGCGATTATCTACGCCCCTCAGCAGGGGTTGGTGGAGAAATCTCGAACTGGGTTAACGCTGAAGATAACCATTGAGAGCGCTCCACTATTCTCCCCCAACCCCCGCTGGGGGCTTTTTGCATTGCAGATGTATTGACTCCTCATAACCAATTAGCCGAGGCGATGCTAATGTTCTGTAGGGGCGAACCGTAGTTCGCCCTGGCTAAATCTATATACCAATTAGCCGAGGCGAGGCTATAGTTCTGTATGGGCGAACCGTTGTTCGCCCTGCCTCAATCTATAGTGGCACCACCGCTATTTGGTATCACATCCCAGAAGCATGAGCTTTATACATCCCAGGCTTGAGATTGACCCCTGGTGGCTACATGGTAAGGAACGCCGATGCCGACAATCCCACCTGTTGACCCTCTGCACTATCAACTAATTGGCGGGGCGTTGGCGGCTGCGCTGCGGGCGGCTGACCCCCAGGCGGCGGTTGCCCGCGCCTTGTCGCTCAACGCGGGCTTCCTTACCGTGCTGGATGCGGCCGACAGCGCGGATGGCGCAGTGCTACCGCTGGATGAGCCTACCCGCTATCAGCTCGGCCAGATCCGACGGGTGCTGGTAGTTGGAGCAGGCAAGGCGGGGGTGGGTATGGCCGAGGGGCTACGGCAGGTGTTCGATCGCGCTGGACACAAGCTGCGCGGCTGCATCAACGTCAAGGAGGGATTCAGCAGCGGGACGGAGCGGGTTGGCGGCATCGCCATTCAGGAGGCGGGCCACCCGCTGCCCGACGAGCGTGGGTTGGAGGGCAGCCGCCGCATCGTCAGCCTCGCGCTCGGCGCAGAAACCGACGACCTGCTAATCGTGCTACTCTCCGGCGGCGGTTCCGCGCTGCTAGAGTGGCCTGCGGCGGGCCTGTCCCTCGCCGATCTGCAGGCCACTACTCGGAGCCTGATGTATGCTGGCGCGGACATCCACCAGCTAAATATCGTGCGTAAGCATCTGTCACAGGTAAAGGGTGGCGGCCTGGCCCGGTTGGCCGCGCCCGCGCAGGTGCTGACCATCATCTTTAGTGATGTGATCGGCGACGATCCCGCAATTATTGCCAGCGGACCGACTACCCCCGACCCCAGCAGCTACGCCGATGCCCTCGCGGTAATCGATCGGCTTGGCGTTGGCCCCACGCTACCCAGAGCGGCGCTGCGCCACCTCGAAGCGGGCGCACGCGGCGAACACCCCGACACCCCCAAGCCAGGCAGCAGTGTATTCGCCAACTGCCGCCAGGCCATTGTTGCCAGCAACGCCAGTGCGGTTGCAGCAGTGCAGCACGCCCTACTCGGCAGTGTGCGGGCGGTGGGGGCAAGCAGCGTGGGTAGTAGCAGCCTGCGACAACCCCTGGCCCTCTACGGCGAAGCCAGAGAGGTTGGCAGCACCCTGGTCGAGCGGCTAAGTGCCAACCTCGAACATCCCGCCCTGCTGCTACCTGCCGACAGTTTCGCGGTATCCAATATCGCGCCCAACCAGCTTGCTGCGCCTGATTGCTGGGCGATCGTGCTGGGCGGCGAGACCAGCGTGACAGTGCGGGGGCTGGGTCGAGGGGGGCGCAATCAGGAGCTGGCCCTGACCGCTGCCATAGCCCTCGACGAACGTCGCGCCCAACTCGCTGCTTACCGGCTGACCATCGCTACCTTTGCCACCGACGGCGACGATGGCAGCGGCGGCGCGGCGGGGGCAATCGCCGATACCGACACCGTGACCCGTGCTACCATGCTCGGCCTGGATGCCCATGCCTACCTTGCCGCCAACGATAGCTACAGCTTCTGGCAACTGCTCGACCAACGCGCCACCGCTGCCTGGCCGGACCAGCCCCACCAGCAAATCATCACCGGTCCGAGTGGCACCAACGTCAATGACCTGTGCATCATCATTGGGCAGAGGCGGTGAGTTGAAAGTTGAAGGGAGAGGCTTTTTATTGCTGCTAAACCAGCACCGATAGCACGCCACTCTCCACCTTGGCCTGGAGGTGCGTGAGCGGCGCGGGCGGCGGGCCAGCTTTGACCGTGCCATCTATGTTGTACTGTCCACCGTGGCATGGGCAGCCGAAGATACTCTGGTCGGCGACCCATTGCACGGTGCAGCCGTTATGGGTACAGACGCTGCTAAGAATCAGGGGCGCTTGACCGGCGATGTTTTCGACGAAGATGGTGGCGTTATTGCCATTGGCATCGGTAACAGTCTTGGTCACGACTGCTCCAGCGGGGAAGTCGGCTAGATTGCCGACTGGCACATAGCGGGGTGGGTTGGAACTTCCACAGGCAGCCAGCACGTTGGCGGCAACCACTAGCGTGCCAGCCGCCAGCCCTACCCTGGCGCTGCGAGTGATGAACTCGCGGCGGCTCAGGCTGCTGCCCTCGGTTGTGATTGCGTCAATCTTGCCCATGGCACAAGTATAGCGTGTCACTTATGCAGGCGCAAGGTAAATTGCATAAAAATAGGTTTGTTGCAAAGTCGGCTGCTTGGGCGTGATAAATCCCACCCTATGTTGGAGCTATCGCGGCAAAAAGCTCCCCAGCGTGGGTGCCGCGATAGGATTGAGGCAGGGCGAACAACGGTTCGCCAGAGTGTTCGACCCCAACCTGTACCGCACGCTGAAGCCGCTATAGATTGAGGCAGGGCGAACAACGGTTC
>JANXYP010000328.1 GCA_025355955.1 Chloroflexota bacterium | reverse complement strand
GATGTCGGCAACGAAGCTGACTGTGGGCAGCGCGGTTGGCTGGGCGTAGCTCTCCTGCCGCGTAGTGGCAAAGTCGAGGTAGACGAGTGTGGCGGGCGGGTCTGCGCCGGGCCAGGTCAGCTTGGCGGTGCCGAAGGGGGTTGTGACCAGTTTTGAGTTTTCGTAGGGGCGGATTGCGTCCGCCCTGAGTTTTGAGTTATTTATGGATGCAAGGGAAGTGTCGAGAGAGGCAGCGACAGTGGTGGCGAGGATGATGGCATCACCCTCCACCGCAATGTCGAGGTCGAGGTTGGGGCGGTCGAGCAGCAGGTCGCGGACGAATCCACCCACCAGATATACACTAACCCCGCAGTGTTGTGCCGACTCGATCACAGCGGTCAGCGCCTGCTGATATGGTGCGGGCAGGCGGGTGGCGACTTTAGATTTTAGATTTTGGATTTTGGATTGGGGGTTAGGAGCATCGCTCATGAGCGGAGTATAGCATAGGAGTCGATGGTGGGGCAAGGATTGCAGCAATTCGTTAGGATGAGGTATACTTGCGGCCATGAGCGAACGAAGACGACAGAATGGGGCGCGTAACGAGCCGGAGCCGCCGCCTGAGGTGCCGATCAGCACATTGTTGGAGGCGGTGCTGTTTGTGGCAAGTGAGCCGCTGACGGTGGTGGCGCTGGCGAAGGTGTTGATGGCAAGTGGGCGCGAGGTGGAGGATGCGCTGGTTAGCTTGCAGGATGAGCTAATCACACACGGGCGAGGGCTGCGGGTCCACCGTATCGGTGAGCAGGTGCAGATGGTAAGTGCGCCCACTGCTGCGCCAGTGGTGGCGCGGCTGCTAGGGGTGCAGGCTAACACGCGATTGAGCGAAGCGGCGCTGGAGACGCTGGCGCTGATTGCCTACCGCCAGCCGCTTACCCGTGCCGCAATCGAGGCGGTGCGCGGGGTGGATAGCGGCGGAGTGGTCAATACCCTGCTGGCGCGAGGGCTGATCGAGGAGGTGGGCAGGCTGGAGACGGCGGGCCGCCCCATCCTCTACGCCACGACGGCAGCCTTCCTGCGCTACTTTGGTCTGTCGAGCTTGCAGGAGCTGCCGTCTTTGTAATTTACGATTGCCTGTATTGCCGATCTAGCAGCTTGTAAACGCCGAGAATCTGCAAGCTGAACACAACAATGCTGAGGAAGCCGAGGGTGAGCGGGTCGGCGGCGATGCCGAGGAAGAAGGCGGCAATTACGCCCAGCATCAGGCCTGCGCCCATGCGGATGGTAAGTTCGCTAAGTTGTTTGGAGCCAACCCGCTGGGCCAGGCCGATTGCTAGCCCGCAGGTGGGTGCCACGCTGAGGCCGAGAACGAACGTGCCAAGCAGCCAGCCGGAGAGCAGCGCGGCGGCCAGGGTGCTTAGACCGCTGGCGGCAACCCCCAGCAAGTTGACGATGCGCCCGCTGGCACGGAAGTCGAACAGGATAGCGCTAATCCAGCAAGCGGCCAGCGCGGCTGGCACCACGAACCAGTGCTGGCTAACCCATAGGGTCGCACCGTCACGGTGGGTGGCAGCATAGTCGGCCAGCTTCGCCATTAGTGAGGATTGCGTTCCTGCGTAACCGCTGAGGATGAGCAGGGGCAGGAAGCAGAGGCTGGTAACGGTCCAGGTGGTAGCATGACGCAGTTCACGCTGGTCCTCGGTGGTGAGACCTACGATATAATGTTTTAGCTGCTGCGGGGCGGTGATAAACCACTTGAGCAGGAGCAGCCAGTGGAGCGGGTTGTGGGCTGCGATGTGGCGGGTGGGTGATTGCATAACTTTACTGCGGGTCCTTTCTATTACGAGGGCGGCCAACATTGACGATATGAAGGAATTGTAACACGGAATCCCGATCGCGGCAAGCGGTACTTTTCGGCTATTGAAAATTGATTTGGGATAGATAGGTAATTGGGTAACGCCGAGGGGTGATTTTGCGACAATACCGCTTACCCTCTAGTTATCCTAACCTACAAGTGGTAGAGAGCAGTAGTGGTGGGGATAAGCCGCCGCGTGCCGGGTTACTGAGGGTTGGGAGCGTAGCTCCGATCGGTCAAGTGCATCAGTGCTTATCGAAAGCGTAAATGCGCCAATGCTAATAGCAGCTATAAGGTGGGTAGTGGGGCGAGATGAACACCACGCAAAGAGGCGACATGGCTATAGCGCCAACTTGCACGATAAAATCGGCGGTCGGTAAGCAGCCGATAAACATGGCGGGGCGGCAGCCAAGGGCTACGCCCCCAACCCCCGGTAACTCGGCACGAAGCCTGCTATCTTGCAGCATCGTGCTATTGGACTTTTATTTGTGGGTAATGATGAGTCAGTGGCGAGGAGACCATGCTAGGCCAGCAGCAACTCGCGGTGGCTGAAGAAGTAACGGGCCAGCAGTAGGGCAAGGATTAGATAGAACAAGTTGGTGGCAAGCGCCAGCAGTGTCCAAGACTCAAACGCCGGGTTGTGGGCTAGCTGGTAAGTAAACAGGATGGGGAAGGTCAGCGCATTGAAAGGGGCGATCAGGAAGCGCAACTGGGTTGGCACGTCGGCCACGCTGTAGCTGAAGACGCTGAGAGCGAACAATGCAAGGATGGTGAGGCGCACGGCAGAGCGGCTGATCAGGGGCATCGCCAGCGCAGTAATCGCGCTGATGGTGACGACATTTAGCAGCATTGCGCCGCTGCCCACCGCCAGGTAGAGCCAGGGGTTTTGGTCGGGGGCGAAACTGAGCAGGCGAGTAGGCAGCAGGTAAGCCAGCAGCAGAGCATAGGTGGCGAACACCAGCAGTATCGCCGCTAGCAGCTTACCGATGAAGAAGGGCCAGCGAGTGGTCAGTCGCGCCAGCACCGGGTAGCTACGCGCTTTGGTCGCCGACGTGATGATCAGGGCAGTGGTGAAGATTGCCTGCAGCACCAGGTATGCGCCAATAATCGCGGCGAACTCATTGTAGGTTCCTTTGTCTGACGGGTATTTGAAAAAAAGCGCCACTATGGCAGCGGCGGGCAGCAACTCGGCCAAGAACTGCCAGCTACGCAGGTGTTCGCTGATGGTGTGGCCGGTGATGGTGAAGATTGAGCGCATGGATTATCCTTTAACTCCCCTCTCAGCGGGAGGGGTTGGGGTGGGTGAGTGTTGTGTTAGTTACTCCCCCACCCTGCCTCCCCCTTACGGGGAGGGGTTATCTGGTGATGGTTGCTACTTCCCCACCCTGCCTCCCCCTTTGGGGAGGGGTTATTTGGCGAGGGTTGGTACTCCCCCTCCCAGCCTCCCCCTTTGGGGGAAGGGCTATCTGGTGATTGGGCGGGTTGGCACTTTGGTGGGTACGCCGCGACTGACTTGCAGGTAGACATCCTGCAGGCTGCGGCGCAAGGGGTTCATCGAGATGATGCGTGCGCCCTCCTCCAGCAGGGTTTGCAGCACCCGCTGGCTGGCGGCGGCGGGGACGACCAGGCGGTTGCCATCAACGTCGAGGGTGTTCAGTTCCATCGCCTGGATACGGGTGATCGTTATTGCGCTGATCTCGTCAGCCACAATTTCGACCAGGTTGGCGAGGTTGAGCAGGTCGGACACCGCGCCGCTACGCACCAGTTCGCCCCGCCGCAGGATGCCTACCGTGTCGCACAGGTCTTCGACCTCCACCAGTTGGTGGGAGCAGAGCAGCATCGTCACCCCCTCGGCGCGCAGGCGGGCGAGGATGTTGCGAATATCCCACTGCCCGCCGGGGTCGAGACCCGCCGATGGCTCGTCGAGGATGAGCAGGGCGGGCTTGTGGATGAGGGCGGCAGCAATGCCCACCCGCTGGGTCATCCCTTTCGAGTAGGTGCTAATATGCCGATCAGCGGCAGCGGTGAGGCCGACCAGTTCGAGCAGATCGGCGATGCGCGGACGCAGTTCGTCGCTGGGTACACCCGCCAGTTTGCCCAGGTAGCCAAGGTATTGCACTGCGCTGAAGCGGCGATCAAACTGCGGCTGCTCCGGCAGGTAGCCGATGCGCTGGCGGGCGCGACCGAGGTTGGCATCATCGAAGATACGCAGTTGGCCGCTGCTGGGGAAGGTGAAGCCCATCAACAGGCGTACCAGGCTGCTCTTGCCCGCGCCGTTCTCGCCCAGCAGCCCAAAGCTCTCGCCCTGATGCACGGTCAGGTTCAGGTTGCTGAGGGCGTGGATGCGGTCATACGACTTGTTCAGGTTGATGCACTCGATGATGGGAGGGGCCTGCATCTTCATCGTTGTTTGCTCTTCTCCGTGATCTGTTGGTCAATAAACTTGTACAGCCGGTCCATATACGCGACAGGCTGGTTATGATAGGCGAAGGTGTGTGCCGCGCCCGCAACAATTACCAGGTCGCTCTCAGGGTTGGCGGAGGCGGTGCGTAGCTCCCTGGCCTGTTCGAGCGGCACCAGCGTGTCGCTGCCGCCATGAAAGAAGAGGAAGGCACGGTGCGGTAGGCTACGCACTACATCCACCGGGCGCAAATCGGGGTTGTCGCCGAAGATGCCAGCCGCGCCCAGGATACCCCAGTTGAAGAAGCTGGGCAGATAGTCGTGGTTGGGCAACTGCGCCTCAAGCACGGGGCGCAGTTCCGCAAATGAGCTATCTGGCACGATCGCAGCTATATCAGTCAGCTGTGGGGTGGCCTCGATGGTCGCCGCTGCGCCCATGCTCAGACCCATCATCGTCATCTGCGCTGGGGTGTAGCCACGCTGCTTCATGAAATCGTAAGCGCCCAGCACGTCATATCTCTCCTTGTCGCCCAGAGTGTAGCTGTCGCCACCGCTCTCGCCACAACCGCGCTCATCGAACAGCAGCACGCTGTAACCGTGGGCAATCAGGTCATGGGCCACGCCAGCGGTGTAGTTGCCGTTGACGCGGTTCTGCTGCCAGCCGTGCGCCATCACCACACTACGCCCGCTGCTGGCGCTGGCGGCAGCGAAGAGCCAGCCTTTCAAAGTAATGCCATCCTCGTGGCTGAGGAAGCTGACGTTCTCATACTTCGCGCCGATGCTAGTTGGGCTGGTAGTAACCGGGATGTGCGAACCCCTGGTCAGGGCGTAGGCGGCAGCGAAGCAGATTACAAGGTAGAGAAGCGCCAGGAAAACGGCAAACTCGGTGATGCGACGCAGTAGCCCGCGCTTGGCGCGGCGGGTCTTGGCTTCGACAGCGGTCAAAGTGGCGTGCATCGCTTTTCTTTCTCCCTGGTTTAGGGGTTCTAGAAGGTGGTCACGCCGGTGAAGCTGATTTTGCCTACGCGCACGCTAGGCAGGTAGTAGTTGATGTCGCCCATGCCGTTCTGGCACCACCAGTCCTGGCAGACCTTGGGCTGGCCGACTGCCTCAGTGGTGCTGAACAGGTCGAAGATGCCCTGGGTGAAGCGCATATTCTTGACCGCCGCGACGATCTCGCCGTTCTCCACCAGAAAGGTGCCATCGCGGGTGGTGCCAGTGGCGATCACGCGGGCAGGGTCGGGGCAGTGGGTGTAGTGCATCCTCGTCATCAGCACGCCGCGCTTCATGCCGCGCACCAGGTCGGCTGTGGTCGCCTCACCCCACTGCATCAACAGATTGCGGGGATATGGATAACCACCATCGCCATCGAATGGGCTGGCAGCGTGGCCGGTGCTGTGCTTGCCTTCCTCTTGTGAAGCGGCCAGGCTGTCGTAGACCACGCCCTCGGCCACGCCAGCGGTGATGATGTTGACCCGCTGGGTGGGCATCCCCTCATAGTCAATCGCGGTCGGCATACAGCGCGGGTCGTGGGCATCGTCCCACCAGCTTACCAGCTTGCCGGTCACTTGCTGGCCGAACTTGCCGGTCAGGTAGCTGCGGCCATCCTGCACGCTGCGGGCGTTGAAGGCGTAGCCAGCCGGAAAGTAGACCATATCAGCAACGCAGTCGGGTTCCAGCACAGCGGCGTAATCGCCGAGGGGCAGCGCAATCTGATTGCGATTGAGGCGGCACTTTTCGGCGGCGGTGCGGGCAATCGCCAGTGGGTCGAGCGTGTCAGCATCGCGGTTTAGCATATCACCGTAGCCAGTGCCTTCACCATTGTCGAATAGGGCGCGCAAATAGGCGGAGGTATTGGGCGCGTAGGCCCGCACGCCCAGCGAGTTGACCACTGCGAGTTCGGTCACGGTGGTCTTGTAGGTGCCGAAGCAACTGAAGCCATGCTCGTCGGCCACCGCGATAATCTGGCGGATGGCATCGGCGCGGGCCTGGGGGTTCTGCTCGGAGACGCTCTTATAGAAGTAGGGCGCAGCGGCTGGCCCTTCGGCATCGGGCTGTGGCGCAGGCAGCGAGTGGAAGTGGGGGTTGGGCTGCAACAGCCGCGCCAGGGCAATCGCTTGCTCGATGGCGGCGGCCAGGTCGGCGGGGGCGAGGCTGTTGGCCTGGCTGCGGGCCACTGCGCCGTTAACTACTACGCGCACACCTACTTTGGTGTTCTCTTGCAGCACGTTCTGGTGGATCTCGTTATTGGCGTAGCGGGTGACGGCGGTGCGCTCGGCGAGCATGGTCAGTTCGGTCTGATCGGCGGGCGAACCCTTCAACGCATCTTCCAATATGGTGAGGGCGCGGTCACGCCCAAGCAGGGGCAGGCTCATCGCTAACCCTCCCTTTCGATGTTGATGTTGGTGAACAGCGCGGGGCTGGCTCCGTGCGCCACGTGGACGCTCTGCAATGGCTCGCCCTTGGCACAGCCGAGGAAGCCCCACACCTGCCACTCGTCCGCCCCGGCCACTGCCTGGCAGTTGCCCCAGAATACGGGGGTCAGTTCGCTATAAGCCGCACCCTTATAAAGCTGGCCCAACTTGCCGTTCTTTATCTCGTAGCAGACTTCAGCGCTGAAGTGGAAGTTGAGCCGCTTATCGTCGAGGCTCCACGAGGAAGGGGTTTCCAGATAGTAGCCATCGTCCACCTGCGAGATCAAATCCTGCAAACTGCCGCCGCTGCCGGGCATCAGGCTGACGTTGGTCATCCGCACGATGGGGATGCGGCCCCAACCCTCGGCGCGGGCGCAACCGGCGCTGGGGCGGCCGATCGCGGGGGCGGTGTCGCGCGAACTGAGGTAGCCGACGAACTGCCCATCCTTGACGATATGGTAATCCTGCGCGGGCGTACCCTCATCATCCCAGCCAAAGGTGCCGAGGCCGCCGGGCAGAGTGGCGTTGGCATCAATGTTGACCGCAGATGAACCATAGGTGAAGTGGTCCAGCTTGTCGGTGGTGAGGAACGAGGTGCCAGCGAAGGCCGCCTCCCAACCCAGCACACGGTCAAGCTCGATGGGGTGGCCGCAGCTCTCATGCACCATCAAGCCAAGTTGGTTGCTGCCCAGCACTACCGTGGCCCGCTTAGGCACCACGTAGGGAGCAGCAACCAGATCGGAGGCTTCTTGCCCCACGCGCAGGGCATTGCCCATCAGATCTAGCTGCGCGATGTATTCGTAGCCCGCCTGGTGGAAGTTGCCGCCCCGCCCGTAGGTACGCATATAGCTCTCGCCATCCTTGACCGCCAGGGCCATCAGGCTGCCGCCGCTCTCGACTATACGCTGGCGGAGTTGTGAGCCGGTGCTGTTGACAAAGAGTTTGACCGTATCCTGAAACAGCAAGCTGGCGGATGCGACCTTGACGAACTCACCCTTCGCCAGATTGTTGCAGGCTTCGAGGGCGAGGGCGATGCGCTCATCCAGCGGCACATCGAAGGGTTCGCGCTCGACGGTGGTAGCATACTCGCCGACTTGGGGTGGCAGGTCGTCAATCGCGGCGGGCTTGCGGCGGGCGGTGCTGCTGGCGCGGGCGATGCTGACCGCCTCGGCCACGGTATCCTCGACCGCAGTCTTGTCGGTGCGGTCGGTGCTGCTGAAGCCCCAGCCGCCGTCCACCATCACGCGTACACCCCAGCCGTTGTCGCGTTCGCGGCCCAGATGTTCAATTGCGCCGTCGCGGGCGCTGATACTCTCGGTGGTGTTGTCCACCATGCGGGCCTCGGCGTAATCCGCGCCCAGGCGCTTCGCCGCTGCAATGGCGGCGGTGGCGATTTCTTCTTGCAAGTCTCACTCTCCTGATTCTATAGCTTTGGCAATTTATATTGCGCCCACCCACCATCTCGCCAGACGTTCATCACTTCGTCTTTTACGACCACGGTGAGGTTCGACCACTTTCTCGCGCTGAAACGGGCGAAGGCGTACATGATACGCCTATTTATCTTGTTATATAGTCCTTGTCTCACGCATACAATCAAAACGCCACTATGTTGCTCATTAACGTAACGCTCAAAGTGTCTATCAGTGCTTATGACCATTCTCTGTTCGCGTTGTGCTATTACCCACGATTGTGTCGCCGCCAGCGATTGCGCTCACGATCTGCGCCACCGGCACGCGAGTACCCTTGATCACTGGTCGCCCGCTGCAAATGTCGGGGTTGATGCTAATGCGTTCGTTCATAAAAACACCTCATTGTATTTTAACCTACCGCTAGCTGCAGCTCGGCCTCCTCGTTAGTCTCCTCGTTGACCAGCAAGAGCTTGCCAGCCTCATTACCACGTAGCTGCTCGTTGGCGTTCAGCAGTTCGATACCGTATATAGTGCCGTTGGGGGCAATATCTACAATAAAGTCATCACTTAGCTGAATAGCTTGCACGCCGGTTTGCTTTTCTTGAAACCGAATGTAAGCGACGTTTAGGTGGGGATTGTATGTTAGTTTCATTCTGCTTATCTCTCTTTCAGCTTAAAAGAACTTGGTTATAATTGTGACAACTATCCAGTTGCTATCTTCCTGAATAGCATAGACCTCTACCTGTTTGGTTGCGTATCGTTTGCCGTTCCAATCCGCGTTATAAGGAAAGTTGCGGCGAAAACCCGTTCTGCCCTTTTTGGCAGGGAATTGCTCCCCCTGTTCGACGGTAGCGATAACTTCGTCTTCTCTAGCTTCGCGCTCTGCCATGCGTTCAGCAGCGTGGGGGTCAATGATAACTACCAAGGTTTGATACCTCTCATGTTCGGTATGTTGACATTATACAATACCACCCCATTTGCCACAACCATCTACCTGCCTAACTACTCACCTTTATCCTTCCCTACCACCTCGTCATACCACCTACTCAGCCAACCCAGCACCTCGTCGTATCGGGCGCGGGGCAGGTTCTTGTAGCTGCTGATGCGATAGCGGCGGTAGAGTTCGGAGTAGACCTTGCCGTAGCTGCCCGCCGTGCCGTGTTCGTCCATCGCGTGGGCGACGTTCTTGACCGCCAGGGCGATCTCCGCCGCCTGCTCGTCAGTAATCGCGGCGGCGGGATCGAGGCGCAGTTCCAGGCTACTGAGGCGGGCGTTGGTCTGCTGGATGAAGCCGCGCATATAGTCGGCCATCTTGCCGAGGCGGTCACGGTCAACGGCCTGGGCAGTGGCTACGTCGGTCAGTTGCCGCTCGAACTCCACCTGCTGCTGGGCCAGGTTATAGACCACCGCCGCCATCTCCAACGTCTGCTCCGCGCTGCTCAGGCCGGTTGCTTGCGGCACGGCTGCGGATGTAACGTTGGCCTTGAAGGCATCCCACAGCACGCGAAAGCCCTCAGCGCGGTAGCGTTTCAGTTTCTCTTGTAGCTCCGGCTTGATTTTAGATGTAGTAATGCCAAAGAGCCAGCCGGGGAGTAGATCCAAAGGCAGGCAGAGCATGGCAAGTTGGCGACCATCGACAGCGCTCATCTGCACCTGACGGATACGCTCGGCCATTACCTCATCACGCAGAATGCGATTGCGTTGTGAGCCAAATGACAGACCGAGGAAAGTGGTAAGCGCACGAATGGGTACATAGATTTCCTCATCTACAAGCTGGGCCACGGGGATATCGTCGCCATAGAAACTGACAACCTTCTCAGTACGTGGTACGATTGCCGGGGTTGCCTGTTCATCTTGTTCCAGACTGTTGATCTCATGTCCTTCCTCGAGCATTGCTTTCTCCTTCGTTAGCACCGTATTCATTATGAATACGATGCGTTAGGCATTGTGTTCATAATGAATACGGTGCTATTCTGCAGTTTTGTTGGTTGATGAAGATAATCGGTCGCCATCCGCTGCTCATACTACACTCAGTTGATTCCATAATGGCATCAACTGAAACCAGTTGTGTCATTGGATGACACAACTGACTAGGTAACTGGTGCCATAATGGCACTGGTTGGTCATCAAGCAATGCCTTTATAGCTCCGGTTGCCGCTGAAGCGTGTTCATAATGAACACGGTTGCCAGCCAGCAGAGTGTATTACACAATCACTGCTCCCGCGTCGCCATTATACACCCCGCTCCCGCTTGCTACAAACGTCGGATTATCGGTATAATCCAGCCATGCGCGTGCTGCTCGTCTCTCATGCTATGGTAACGCACTCGAACCACCGCCTGGCGGAGGAGTTGAGCGCGTATCCCGACCTGCGCCTCGAAGTCCTCACCCCGCCCTGGTGGGATGAGGAGAGCCGCCATGTGGCCCAGGAGAAGACCGCCGACCCGCGCTATAAGATTCGCATCGGCAAGCTCGGCTACTTGCGCCAGCCCAAGCCCAATCTGTTTCTCTTCCGCACCGGGCTGGCGAAAGCGCTGCGCGAGGTGAAGCCCGACATTATTGACTTCTACGAGGAGCCGTTTAGCCTGGTGATGGGCCAACTGCTGCCGCTGAAGCGGCTGCTTGCGCCCCGTGCCAGGCTGATGTTCTACTCGGCGCAGAATATCTACAAGCGCTACCCACTGCCGTTTAGTCGGTTCGAGCAGGCGGCGTTTCGCACTGCCAGCTATGCCAACGTCTGCGCCAGCGAGGTGGGCGCGGTGCTGCGGCGCAAGGGCTACCAGAAGCCGCTGACCCTTATCCCGCTGGCGGCGGATGAGGCGGTGTTTCGACCGATGCCTGAAGCAAGGGCCGCGCTACGGGCTGAGTTGAGCATAGAGCAAAATGCGCCAGTGCTTGGCTACCTGGGCCGCTTGAGCGCGGAGAAGGGGGTACAAGATATGGTGGCTGCGCTACCGCTGCTGCCTGATGAGGTGCGGCTGCTGATTGTGGGCGGAGGCGAGCGCGGGCCGCTTGAGCAGCAGGCGGCGACGCTGGGGGTGGCGGAGCGGCTGATCTTCAGCGGTGCGGTCAATCGGCTGGACGCGCCGCGCTACCTGAACGCAATGGACGCGCTGGTAGTGCCGTCGCATACCACGCCCGCGTGGAAGGAGCAGTTTGGCCGCATCATCGTCGAGGCGTTCCTGTGCGGCGTGCCAGTGCTGGGCAGCGACAGTGGCGCGATCCCCGAAGTGGTGGGTGATACTGGCCTGATCTTCCCCGAAGCCGATGTTCCTGCCCTGGCCGCCGCCTTCCGACTGCTGACCCAGCCCGCACTGGCCGCCGACCTCAGCCGTCGCGCCCTGGCCCGCGCCCGCGCCGAGTTCACCTGGCCGCAGGTGGCCGCCGCCCGCTATCAGATATACAAGCGAATGATGAGTGATGAGTGATGAGTGATGAATTGAGCGGTTTGCAAATCCAAAATCCAAAATCCAAAATCCAAAATGCCCGCATCGCCCTGGTCCACGATTACCTTAACGAGCATGGCGGGGCGGAGAACGTGGTCGAGGAGTTCATCGCCTTGTTCCCCGCTGCGCCACTGTATACCTCGCTGTTCGAGCCGAGAGTGATGAGTGCGGCGTTCAGCCAGCATGAGGTACGCACCAGCTTTATGCAGCGGCTGCCTAAGCGTAAGGCGATCGCAAAGGGCTACCTGCCGCTCTATCCGCTCGCCTTTCGCCAGTTCGACCTCAGCGGCTTTGACATCATTCTCTCCAGTGCCAGTTCGTTCGCCAAGTGGGTACGCAAGGGTCAGGCAATGCACTTCTGCTACTGCCACACCCCTACCCGCTTCGTCTGGATGCAGGACGAGTATCTCAGCCGCGAGGGGAGTGGCGGGCTGAAGCAGCGGCTGCTCCGCCCACTGCTCAATCGCCTGCGCGACCTCGACTACCACGCCGCGCAGCGGGTTGACTACTTCATTGCCAATTCGCAGCTTACCGCCGAGCGCATCCGCCGCTTCTACAAACGCGATAGCATCGTGATCAACCCGCCCATCAGACTGGCGGAGTTTGAAAGTGTTGAACTACGAAAGCCAGCCCTAATCAGCGAGGGTGGCTACTTCCTATGCCTTTCGCGGCTCTTGCCCTACAAGCGGATTGACCTGGCGGTGGCGGCGTCCAACCAGATCGGCGTGCCGCTGGTGGTGATCGGCGACGGGCCGGAGCGGGCTGCGTTGGAGCGCGAAGCAGGCCCGACGGTGAAGATGCTGGGCCGCCTGCCCCGCGCCGAGGTGTTGCGTTATATCGCGGGCTGCACCGCCTTCATCTTCCCCGGCGTTGATGATTTCGGTATCACCCCCATCGAGGTGATGGCCGCCGGTCGCCCGGTGATCGCCTACTCCCAGGGCGGCGCGTTGGAGACGGTGGTAGAGGGCGAAACCGGCACCTTCTTCCACGAGCAAACTGCCTTCGCCCTCGCCGCTGCGATGCAGCCATTCGATCCTGATACCTTTGACCCCGCGATATGTCGCGCTCACGCCGCGCAGTTCGATGTCGACCACTTTGCAGCCCGTTTGCTAGACTTTATGGCAAGCAAATATGACTCGCGTCATTAGTAGCTTATGGTGAGGTACGCTGCTGCACTAGCACTTCCCTGGTGGTGAAGCCGGTTAGCCGATTGAAGTAAGCAAAGCGCTGGATTACGCGGTAACCGGGCTGTTGGCGGATGGCGATAATGTACTGGCGATCAATTATCCTGTATGGCGGAAAGTCCCCTGCGCCCAGCTTTGAAGTATCTAGCTGCTTGCCCACCTCGCCATAAAGGTAAAGACCATCCCAGGCCAGGCCGTTGTCAATCTTATCGGCAGCAACCCCATGGTTGAGCAGATACTGGCCTGCCTGCCAACGGGCAGCGGCAGAATCGTACTCGTCCAGATGTGCAGTAACCGAATAGCCAGCCAGCAGCACCACTAGCACCCAGTTCATCATCAGGATGGCCGGGCGGCAATCACGCAGCCAGGTTAGCGCAACGATGATGAGGAAAGGCACCAGGGGTAGCAAATAACGGGCGTACAATATCTGATTTACAACAAATGTGCCGATAAAGAGTACAATGGCGACAAGGTAGATAAAGTCAGTTGCTTGCTGCGGGCGGCGTGACGCGAGGGCAGTAAACCACTGCCAGGCTTGCTGGCTCAATCCAGCCAGCAACCAGGCAGCCAACGCCACTCCTAGCCACCAAAATAGCGTGCTAGTCAGGCTGAAATTGCCAGCGTTGATCTCACCTTCCAGCGAATCCGTAAGGCCCGTTGAAGAACTAATTTGATTGAAAGAGTAAGCAACCAACCCCAACATGAGCAGCCAGAAGAAAACCAGCGAAGGGCGATGAGCTTTACCTAGCAGCGGGATAGAGAGGCCGAACAACGGTAGCGCCAGCAATAGCGCCGTGCCACGACTGAATAGTTCCACGCCTATATCCTGGACAAAGCCAAGCACTCCACCTTTCGAGCAATAGCTATCCCCATAGGTTAGGCCAAAGCCGCTGCGCCAGATAAAGTAGGCGAACGCAACCAGCGATGGTATCAATCCCGCTGCCAGGAGCAAGCGCCAGTGTCGCTTGCCAGCGTAGAGCAGCCAAAGCGCCGCCGCGATAGGCAATACAAGACCGAACTGCCGATCGAGGAACGACAGCGCGGCGCTAATACTGCCTAGCCACAACCATAGCGGACCCTGCCCCGACAAACCCTTTACGTAGAACAAACAGCCCAGTAGCATCATGGCAACGAAGGTTACATCGGTCATATAGCTGTAACTAAGGCTGAGGTAGAGGGGATTGAATACCAGCACCGCCGTACCCAAGCCACTAAGGTTAGGGGAGAACTGCAATTGCCTGAGCAGCAGGTAGAAGGAAATTGCGCCAACCAGGCTGAGAGTCATGGTTGCCGCTGTAAGGCTGGTAAAGCTGAGGCCAAATAGCCAGGCGTATACTGCGCCCAGATATACA
>JANXYP010000294.1 GCA_025355955.1 Chloroflexota bacterium | reverse complement strand
CTGGCCGAGATTAACACCATCATCCGCGAAGCACTGGCAAGAGGAGGGCAGCAATAGTGATAACCCCTGCCACCGGCCTAATCATCACCGGCGCGGCCCTCGTCTTCCTACTCGTCTTCCTGCTGTTCCTCGCCCTGGGTGCAGGTAGGCGGGCAACGGGACCAGACAGGGCGACGGTGGAGTATTGTGGCTTCCTGATGGCGACCGAACACACCCACTGCTATTGTGGGCAACACAGATAAGGAGAAATACCATGCTTCTGATTGTACCGATTATCGTAGGCGTGTTGCTGGGCTGGCTGATCATGACCGCGCTAACTGGTAGCACCAAACCGTATATAGCCAACCCAGGCCGACACAGTATCGGCGACACTGATGGGATGAGCGATGCCCAGCTTATCGAGCAGTGGCGGCGATGCCGGATTCCAGGGTGCCGTGACTGCGCGAAGACGGCATTTACCCGTGACCTGCTCATTGAAGCAGCCAACGGTGAGGAGGAGGACTGGTAATGAGCAAGCCGACTTGCCTAGTATGTGCTGGTAAGCCGCCGCCGAAAAACGGCAATGCTACTCTTTGCGACGAACACGCTGAGGCGCTGAGGCGTGCTGGAGCGCCCATAAGGTTCTTGTACGGCTTCAATGCACAGGGTCGCAAGCAAGCCGCCCCAACGCAATCCAACTCAAAGCGGGGCAGCGCACCGGCGGCACCTGCCCGACAAGTCACAGATAACGGCCGCCTCTATCAGCTACTGGGCGGGGCGGCTATCGTGGTGGTAATGGTGCTTTTGTTGGTGCTGACAGGAGGCTTGAAGTGATTAACCTTGCCATCCCGGTTGCCGTCGGTATCTTCGTCGCCTGGCTGATTATCATCCTGCTGCGCGGCGGCCAGAATGGTCGTGATGTGGCCACCCACGAAGCCAATCGCCGCGCCGGTCGCTACTGCCCTGGTCGGTGCCGATGGTGTCATGATGAACGCATAGACAGGGATTACAGCACGCTGATTGCTGGGGGTTGGAGCGAGGGTGCTGCTGAAGCTGAGACGGCTCGCCGCTACCGGCGCGGCGAATATGGGCAGCGGTGAGTATATGGTACGGGCAGTGTATGCATAATGTGCACTCTGCCTCAGTGAGGGCAAGAGATTGGGGGCCGTCTACTCAAGAGCGACGGGTGGGATGCACCGGCCGATTGAGAGGTTCAGGCTGATGCTGACCACCGTCCGCGAGGGGCTGGCGATGCTATGGCGAACCCTCGATAAGTTAGTCAGGGGTGATTTTGATATCAATCTCCGTAAATGTGGGTAACTCCCCAACTTGTGGATAAACCCCTTGACAGGATTAGCACAACTGGGTTAGAATGTGACAAGTGCAAAAGGCGAAACAGGCGAAAGAGGAGCAGGTATGGAAGAAATTACACAAAAAGAGAAATGGTTGACCGTGCTAGAGGTTCTGGGCAGGTTGAACGAATCGGTTGGCCGCGACGACTTGCTCACTCAACGCACCGTGCAGAATATGTTCAAGCGCGGCGACTTCGGTGAAGTCAAGAAGCTGGGACGGCTGCAACTCGTCAGCCAGACAGGGGTTGACAATTACCTACACAAGGGCAGCCAGGCGGTGAATAATGGGTAAGACAATAGGCATAGTACAACACAAAGGTGGCACCGGCAAGACATCCACCACTCTGAACCTGGGTGCGGCGCTGGCCGAGCTAGGTAAGCGCGTACTGCTGGTAGACCTCGACCCCCAGGCCGACCTATCGGCGGGCCTTGGCGTGGATGTGGATACAGTGCGTTCCCGCCCCAATCTCTACACTATCCTCGCCAGCGAAGAGGGCAGCATCAGGGGCATTATAACGCCCACCAGTTGGCCAAACCTATCACTGGTACCTGGTACGCTGGACATGGCCGACCTGGAACTCTACCTCTCAACCCAGATGGGACGGGAGCGGGTGCTGGAGACGGCGCTGGCCGAGGTAGCAGATGATTACGATTACATCCTGCTCGACTGCCCGCCCAGCCTGGGCCTGATCACGGTCAATGCGTTGGTCGCCGCCGATTACGCGCTGGTCACAGCGCAGGCGCAGCCGCGTTCGGTGCGGGCCACTGAGCGGATGCTCTCCGCTATCGAGACAGTGCGGCGCAAGCTGAAGCACCCGGAGCTGAAAGTTGTGGGCGTGCTGATCACCATGATTGATACCAACAACGTCAGCAGAGAGGCCGCGATGGTGATACGCGAAGCATATAATGGTCAGGTCTTCGATGCCAGCACCACCAGGCGGGTGCGGGTGCCGGAAGACACGCTGTACCATGCGCCGGTGCTGGCCTTCGCGCCCAGGAGTGAGAGCGCCGCCGAGATGCGCCAGCTTGCAGGAGAGGTAATAAAGCGGGTCGAGGGAGGCCAGCGATGAACCGAAGACCTACCCGCCAGACACTGCGCCAGGCTACCGGCATGAACCGTCCAGGCGGTGTTTCCGCGCTATTTGAGGACACCACGGAGCCGATCAACCTGCCAGTTACCGAACTCAACCCCCGTGACATCCTGCCCAACCCCAATCAGCCACGCAAGTACAGCGACCCGGCAGAGCAGGCCGAGCTTGAGGCAGATATTGCCCAGCGCGGTATTTTGCAACCGCTTGCAGTGGAGCGCCTGCTAGATGGCGGGTTCCAGCTAGTCGCAGGCGAACGCCGTCGGGCAGCCGCGCTCAAGCTGAGACTTGCCAGCGTGCCGGTACTGGTGCGGGAGTACACAAACAGGGAAGATGTAGATGTTGACGCTATCGCCGAGAACGTGCAGCGCGCCAATATGCGCTTCGACGACGAGGCGGGGGCATTCAAACATCTGCTCGATGCCTATGGCTGGTCGGTGGATCGTATCGCCGAGCAGGTGCATAAGACTAATGAGTATGTTCGTATCCGAGTGGTGTCACTAGAACATCCTGACCTCCTCGACGAGCTACTGAGCGGCAGCATGACCCAGCCTGAGATGATGGCGGCCATCGCCGAACGCAACCGCGAGACTAGGGAGCAGCGCATCGCCGCAGCAACGGGAAAACCAAATGATTTGGAATCATCTAGCGGTGGTAGTAATGCAGGACATCCGCTAGCCCGGCAACGTCCGGCGCCGCGCCGTCCGCACTCTGGATACCGAACGTGGAGCAATGCCAAGGCGACCGCCCAGAAGCTGCTCGAAGTGCGCGACCGCATGGACATTGACGAACGCCGCGAAGCGCGGCGGCAGGCGCTAGAGGTGCGTGAGGCGATGGATCAGTTCCTTGATGCGTTCAAGGACGAGTGACAAAGATCCGACGAACTGTCGTCTAGGAGCAACTAGCATTGATAGCATCGTGGGTATAATACCCACGATGCTACAGGAGATAATACTTGAGCGACGATGAGCAAAGAGTAATCAGCCCTCGGGTGGAGAAGGTGGTGGACTTCTACGGCGACAACATCCCTGCGGCGCAAGATGAAGCGGGTAAGGTGTTCGTGCCGCTGCGCCAATTGTGTGACAACATCGGCGTTGACTTCAGCGGTCAGCGCCAGCGTATCGGACGCGATCCAGTGCTGTCGACCAAACTCCAACAGGTAGAGATGCACGCTGGTGATGGTCGTCTGCTGGTGCTGATGTGTTTGCCCATCGAGATGATACCTGGCTGGTTGTTCGGCATTGCCAGTAGCCGCACCAAGCCGGAGCTTCAGGAGAAGCTCAACCGCTACCGTGCCGATTGCTATGACGTACTCTGGAATGCCTTCAAAGATGACATTCTGCCAGCGCTGCCGCCAGCAACGGGACTGACCTCGGCGCAACAGACGCTGGAGATGATTAGAGTGATGGAGCATCTTGCCGAGCAGCAGGTGATGATGGAGGCCCGATTCGCCGGTGTGGAAGGCCGCCAGGGAACGCTGGAAAACTTCATGCGCGGTTTCATCCAGGACACACGCGGTCGCCTCAGCGCACTGGAGCTACGCCTCGACCCCACAGCGGTGATTACCGAGGAGCAAGCGGCCGCGCTGGCGATTGCGGTCAAGACCCTGGCCTACGAGCTGGAGGAGCGCGGTAAGGTCGGCACCTACCAGAGCGGCTACGCCCGCGTGTACAGTGAGCTTTACCGCCGCTATGAGGTGAAGACATATAAGAACCTGCGCCGTGAACGCTACGATGCGGCTATGGCTTGGCTCAGGGAGTGGTACGACGAGGTAAC
>JANXYP010000275.1 GCA_025355955.1 Chloroflexota bacterium | reverse complement strand
ACAGCAACATTTGGATGGCTGCGAGGCTTGCCGCGGGGAATTCGGGCGCGAAAAGACGCTGCATCGGGTGATGGGCAATCACGAGGCGGAGTTGGACGGCGCGCTGCTGGAGGATATGACGTACTGGCCGCCACCCTCCTGCGGGTGTCCCTTGCCATTTGCCTGGGCGGGGGCCTGCTGCGCCTGCTGGGGTTGGCTGGCGCTGGGCTGTGCTGCCGCCTGGTTCTGGGTGAAACCGCTCAACATCAAGCCAAGCAGCATCACTACGCTGATAATCGGTACTAGCTTCCTCATTGGTTTTCTTCTTCCTTTCGTGCTTTGGGGAAAAGACTCGCCGCCCTTCTGCCAGGGCGGGGCTGGCGGTGCGTAAGAGGCACACCACTCATACATGGAGAATATCCAGAGAATATTCTAACACAATCAAACTGCCTTGTGCAACTTTTGCGCCAGGTGGGGGTGTGTTACAAGTTATTGGGTGGCTAGCTAGCTTACCAGGGCGGGCTAATTGGTATTACCCCACTGCCCATCATATGCGATCAGCCAAAAAGCCTCTCCCCAGCGGGGAGAGGTTGGTGAGGGGAGAGCTTGCCTTATACTAATTAGCGATGCTGCCCCTACAGCTTTATCGCATTGCCTCGGCTAATGGGTATCAATTGCCCGCGCTGATTAGCTGCTGGGCCTGGCGTTGCAGATCGCTCTGGTTCGCGTCGCCGAGGCCATTCGCCGCGTTGGTGAGCGCGGTGTTGACTGGCCCGAGGTCGGCGCTGGGGTTGTCGCGCAGTTGGCGGATCGCGCCGTTCAACTGGCCGAGGATGTAGGTGAGGTCGTCGGGGCTGATGCCGGGGGCGGCGCTCACCTTGTCGCGCAGGGTGCGGATTTGGCCGAGCAGTGGGTTGGGGGGCGGGGCGGGCGCAGCGCTGCCGCCACTGTAATTCTGGGTGATACCGCTGCCCACTGCAACGCTGCCCTGGTTGCTGCTGATGTTGCCAGTGGTGATGGTGGTCTGGCTGCCGCTGCCGCTATTCACGCTGCCATTCACCCCACCCCAGTTGTTTATCCCGCCGCTTACCCCACCATAATCGTTAATCGTGCCGCTGCCGGTGCTGACGTTGCGATTGCCGATGTTCTGGTCGCGTCCAGCATTGTACTGGTTCATGATTTGGTCTAGCTGGCTCTGCGCCTCGCTGAGGTCAACGGTGCGGATATTGCCTTGCGGCTGGCTGGCGAGCGAGGTTGCTCGGTCAAAGCTCAGATTTACGCCACCCGGGTTCTCTGCAACCACTAGCGGTAGGCCGACCTGCCCCAGCACGGTCAACACTGGCTCCTGCGACGTATGCTCCTGCTGTACTTCGGGAACCTGCTGCACCAGCGGGGGGATGGTGGCGAACAGATAGTTATAAAGATCGTAGACGTTGAGGTTAGCGCCCGGCAATTTGGCGCTGCCATCGACACACTGCACCAGCGCCTGCCCGAAGATGGTCAGCTTGCCGCCACCCACCCACGAACGCTCGTTGGCCTGGCAGGCGGTAATGATCACTCGCCCACTGCCAGTTGCCAGCGCAGCAGAGGTGACCGCATTCGGCACGCCGCTACCCAGCGCAACGGGCGCAACGTTGGCATCAGCATTGAAGCCGAGGGTGGGGTTGAGATGTCCAGAGAAGCAAGAGTTGAGGATAATTAGCAGCCGCCCCGCCTTGATCTGGCGCAGCAGGCTGAGGAAATCGCCCTGGCTGAGGCCAGTACCCACCTTGATCTGACCGTTCTGCAGTTGGGTGTCGGTGGTAGTCAGATTGAAGCTGCCGTCGGATGCAATGTCGCCATGGCCGCTGTAGAAGAATAGCACAGTGTCGCCCTCCTGAGCTATGCTAGCAAGCTGCTGCAAGGCGGCGATGAGGGCGGCGCGGGTAGCAGCCCCATCCTGCAACCGCGTCACCTGGTTTGGCGGGTAGCCGCCGCGGCTGGTTAGCGCACTGGCGAAGTTGGCGGCATCGCTGGAGGTCTGTGCCACGTTCGCGGCTGGCACATACTGATACTGACCCACGCCCACCACCAGCGCATGACCCTGGGTAAATGACATAACCTTGGCCCTCCTTGTACTGATGTACGCAAGTTATTGCTTATGAACAACTTACAAATGAATTATAGCAGGGGATCGGTAGTTTGGCAATCAGTGCAGCAAACAGCAGGAGCGCACCGTACTGGTGCGCCCCTGGCAGGTTTGTACTCAGCCCTCAAGGTTCAGCGCTGAAGCTGAAACCTGGGCGTGAGGCTATGGACGGTGAATGATGCCTTCGTAGACAATCTGGGCCATCTCATCGCGGCGGATGTTGTTGTTGGGGCGGAAGGTGTGGTCAGGGTAGCCGTTGATGATGCTGTTGTGGTAGGCGGTCTCGATGCTAACGTAGAAGATGTTGCTGGTCGGCACGTCGGTGAAGTCCTGCTGCCCGCCGGTTGGGGTGATAAGAGTGTAGCCACCAGCGTTGACGACTAGCTTGGTGAGCTGGCCGCGGGTGATGGGGATGTTCGGCAAGTAGCAGGGGTAGCCCACGCCGTGCGCGGTGCAACTGGCATGGTCGAAGCCGCTAAGGATGCCGTAGTGGAAGCCGGTCTCGATGTAGAGGTAGGCGAAGTAGCTGGGCGGCACGTCCACGAAGTCCTGAGTGGCTGGCGTGTAGAAGGGGGTACCGAAACCGAGGATAACCACCTTGGCGAACTGGCCGCGGGTCGAGGTGCTAGCGGGCGAGTAGTGGGTGTGGTCAAAGCCGTTGACCACGCCACGGCAGTTGAGGTAGTGGATGGCGACGTAGAAGATATTGTTAGTGATGTCCACGAAGGGGTTGGGGCAATCGGTGGGCGTGGCGCTCGGCAGTGGCGTGACGGTGGGTGGTACCGTGGTTGCGGTGGGGCCACCGGGGGTCTGGGTTGGCA
>JANXYP010000273.1 GCA_025355955.1 Chloroflexota bacterium | reverse complement strand
GGTATCACTCGAGCTTACCTTTCTAAGTTGGAGACAGCCCCGGAGAAAGAGAATCCCAGTGATGAGGTGATTATTACGCTGGCACGAGTGCTTGGAGCGAAGCCAGCAGAGCTATACGACCTTGAGCTTGAAAACATTGAGGAGGAGACGCTACACCGTGCAATCCGTAAGATGAAGTTGGCAGAAATACTTGCTGTGCATTACAACATCAACCCAGAGCTTGCTAGCTATTTGGCAGAAATAGAGGATGAGAGCATTAGAGCGCGTATAGCCTTTGCTCATCTGGAACAGCGAGATGGTCGGCCGCTTCTCTACATTAAGCAGCGGCAAGAAGGAATGTAGGTAAGCCAATGTGACCAGAGCCGCTGGTGTCGCTGAGGCCGAAGGGTGGGGTTTGAGTAAGGGCGCAACGCAGGTAGGTTCTCAATTGCTGACATCCATACCAGTGATTGCCAAGCGTGTTCTATGCTCGTACCGCCCTGGCCTAATGAGTAGTGGCAACTGAGGCTGAGGGCTTGTTGTCCCTACGAGCATCTATGAGAATTATCGTTTTGTCGTCCTCTAGCTGAAGCTCACGAAGGATGTTCTTGACTGTAAGCATCTCTTGCTCAGTAAAGTAAATAATAACTTTGAAGGTTTTGCTTGCCCCGCTTGCCTGCTCGTAGATGGGTGTCTGATGCTGAAGATTCTTCTTCAGATGGCTATTACTAGCTAGCTTGAACTCAACTAGAGTTTTATCCTTGCTACCGCGAGATATAGCTGCGTCTACTGGGCCTCTGCCATTATTAACTTCTGTATTGAAATCCGAAGGGGAGCCACACCAAACCATTCTGAACAATATATCGAGGTCTACCTCTCGCTCAATGGGCGCGCCAGTATGTGCGTCGTAGAAAATGCGATAACCATCATTATTCTCTATGGCCTTTTTCATATACATTATTCTGGCTCTTGTCTCATCATAAGTGTTAGTGTAGTTTGTCTGAGCAAAGAAGTCTGTGTATCTAGCAAGAAGATCAGCAAAGACGCTAGCCTCTTTGACAAACAATGTTTCTGCTTGAGCAACTCTTCGGCCGCTAATCATTACGGCCTCCTCACCATTCTCTTCCTTGAGCATAACGTAGTACTCTATAACCTGAGGAAAATGCCTTATAGTGTCGGTGATAACCTCCTCAACTTCTTTCTTTCTTGGATTAGGGGAAAGTTCATCTATCTGAAGCCTAAAGTAGTTGTTTACGTTGTGCCTTAGTTCCTCATTGCTAATAGCATCAACGATCTCTTCAAATTCGCTGTAGAGGTCCAATTTGTTAATCCAGTTTTTGTCCTTGGTCAGTATTTCCTTGGGGGTGAGTAGAATAAAGCTACCCCCAAAGCTGGGTAGGGTATAAGTTCCAGACATCCAAGTTTGCGTCTGGAAATTGAACCTTACCTTTTTGACCCCAAACTTGCGAACCTGAATAGACTTAAGATGCTTCATGGCAAAGCCTTGCGTGTATTCAAGCAAGAACCACTTAATCAAATTAGTGGTAAAATCACTAATGATATCACGTCCTATACCATCTGCGACCAGGCTAAGTTGCTCAATGTGACTGCTTCTGGTAATGGAGGATTGGCCGAAGGTAGGGAACATACTAAGGTTCGCACGCATTGAACTGGCGGCTTGAAGTCCAAGTCCTCGGCCACCATTGCCAATACTAGAATACCCAAGCCAGTTCTGTCTTACCTCGCTGAAAGTGTACAGAGCTACAATTTCGCCAGGCATAGCCCCAGCAGCCAAGGCTCTATTTCTCAAAAACACCATGTATCTAATAATCTCGTCATGTAGATTAACATATTTTGGGTTATTGAAAAGAAGGAATGGGTCAATGAATAGAGGTAGATCGTTGAGCAAGGAGATGTTGAACGCACCATATGCATCCAGCACATCTGGCTTGACATTGAAGAAGTCGGTGAAATGGAGCTTTATCATATGTTGCCTCAGGTCAGCGTAGCGCGTGCAAACTACCCTATCCGCTGCACATCAATCCCCTGCTGCTTCAGCTGGTTGATGGCGCGATCAAGCGCATCGCCAGCATCCTGGTCGGGGAGGGTTAGTTGAATGGATACGGTGGCCGCAGTGATATGTTGGCTGACATTAACCAGGCCGGAAGTTAGCGCCATCAAGCCAGCACCAGTAGTGCGCACGGTGATGGCTGCGCTAGTGGGTGCTGTTGCGCTATTGGTATCGGTAGATGAAGCAACCGATGTGGTAGAGGTGAGCAATGGTGGGAGAGCAGTGCCGTTATCGTTCATGGCGTATGGCACACCAGATTCGCTAATAGAAGATGTCATGGCGGCTTGGGCGGCCTGACGGACTTGCTCTTCTAGGGCGCGACGCTTGGAGGCGAAGGCTTCGGCCAGCTCTGGGCCGACTATGTAACTGTCGGTGACGAGCTGCACATCCTTGACATCAAGGGGAAACTCGGTGCCGTAGCGGAATTGCGACAGGTCTGGATAGATATTATCCCCCTCAACACGTGCGGAAGGAGCATAGCCGAAACGAGGACCGCGCACACCGTCAGCAATGGCCGTATTGAGCGCGTCGCCATTAACCATCTTGAGTTTATCGGGGGAGCCGAACATTATGTCTAGCACTTGCAGACCGCTGAGGAACTTGACCCGACCACGGGTACCATCGGCTTCGACCAGCCCTAGCTGGGTGGCAAGTTTCGCCGGAGTAATGGTGCTGTAGACAACGCGCTCACCAAGAGTTGAAGTAATGGCGCTAACCACACGCTCGTGGATGCTGCTGCCCTGAGTAGCGAGTACACTTACGTTGGCGCGGGCGAAGGCTATCGGAGCATTACCGCTGGCAGGGACGATAGGGAGATAGACATTGTCGTATAGATTTGCCACATTTTCTTTCAAACTATTCTCTATTTCGTCCTTGCGGTTGGTGAGCGCGGTTCGTTCGTCTTGCTGTGGCTGGGTTAGCAAACCACTAGCGATGTTACGCAGCAACTTCTCAATTGCCAGCAACTGGCGGGCGAGTTCGCGGGCAGTTTGCAGGCGGCTAGCGGTGGGAACAGCGAGGGCAAAGGCATTACGGTATTGGCGTGAGCCGCGAGTGTTGGTATCTTGGATATAGCTAAGAAGCCTAGTGGTTTGCTGCTCCTCACTCAGTCCGGCAGCGTCGGGGCCGAGATAAACTATGACGAACCTGGCCTGCCGGTCAGGAACATCGGTGGGTGAACTGGGCCAAACATAGCTGCCGATTGGCAACGCGGCACTCTTGCCTAGTATGGCATCAAATACCATCTTCACTTTGGTGGCTATAGCAGTGGGGTCAACGTCTTCACTGGCTCGCCGAATCATCATGTTGATGTTGGGCTGCGTGCGGAAGCGATAGCGCCCATCGCTGCTGGTGTGCAGGTAAATTAGCTCGTGGGTAAGGTCTTCCAGCACCGGAGCGAGAATGTTGCGATTGTCGAGGTCAGGGGTGAGAACAGCGCTGAACAGTTCGCGACGCCGTACCCCTTCCTGTTCAGCGGTGCTGGCACCGAAGGAGTAGAGCATAATGGCAGTAGCCAGACGAGTGCCGAGGTTGAGACTTCGAAGAGCAGGGTTTTCGGCACTGTGATTTATCTGGCGGATGGGTGAGGTGCTGCCACTGATGTCGGCATCAATGGCCGAATTGTAGCTGCTACTTTCATTGCCGGAAGCAACTTGGCCGAGAAAGCTATTGCGCACCTGGACATCGCTCATCAGAACATCGCCGGGGCTGATGAGCGGAATGGTGGTTTTGTCTTCCCAGAGGGCGCGGACGACCAGAGCAATGAATCGCAATGCTCCCCGCGTACGTTGATAGCTGGGTAGACTGCCCCAGCGCTGATACATGAGGTCAAGCAGAGCAGGGTGGAAAGGATAGCTCTTAGCGATACGCTCCGCGAGGTTATCGGCATCCTGCTTCGACTGCTGGCTTGACACGCTAAGAGAGTGGTCAAGGCGATTTTGCGCCGCCTCGTACTCCTCACCAACGACCTTTACTGCCGAGTCCCATTTATCCTTCGCCTTACCGCTGGTAGGCAGTTGAAACAGCCGCTTCTGCACCACATACAGCACATCGTCACCGCTGACTGGTTCGCGGCGAGCTTCAACCCGGGTAGTGAGACCTTCTAGCTCAACGATGATGTCGGTGTCGGCCTGGTTCTGTTCACCTTTGCTCTTGGGTAGCGAGTAGACGACTACGACATTGTCCATCTTGCTGACTACGTCGGTTAGGGTTTGCATGAACTTGAGGGTAAGTTCGGCGAGGTTGGTATTACCCATGGGTACCGGGCGGGCAAGGCTGACGTAGTGGGCCACTTCGTCAAGCAACAGTAGGGTAGGCTGATTGCCAAGCAGGGCGCGGATGAAGTCGCCGCCAGGAGCGGTCT
>JANXYP010000271.1 GCA_025355955.1 Chloroflexota bacterium | reverse complement strand
AACCAATGAGTTTGGTACAAAATTTAACTTTCACTACAGCGGTACTTGGGTCAATGATATAATTTTAAGTCAAATTGTGCCTTGTTTGCGCTTCATCATTCAACCCTCACCAAACCTACCCACAGGGAACCCGCAAGGGGTTTCCCTGCCAGGGAGAGGCTTTTTGCTGCCGCCCCTATTTCGGCATTGGCGTATGCGATGGGCAGTGATTTACATCGTGCGGGCGTATGCCATGCGCCTCGACATTTACCATTCACCATTCACCATTTCCCTCAGCACTCAGCACTCAGCACTCAGCACTCAGCACTCAGCACTTAGCACTCATCAACCCCCGCCCGACTTGCGCCCGATAAGCGTACCCCTTTCGTCCAGCAACTAAGCTGTAGCGCGGTTATGATAATGCCAGCGAAATCTTTCCTTTAGTCTAAGGAGGTTCTGTATGGCAAAAGACGTGAGCAGGCGGGACTTTGTAGTTGGTGGTAGCCGCGCCGCCGCTGCACTGGGTGTGCTAGCGGCGATGTGGCAGCCGCTCACTGCGGTGCAGGCTGCGCCGATGTTGGGCGGCGCGCCACTGCCAGCCGCTGAGGGCAGCGCCGCGGCTGGCCCTGGCTTTGTCCCTACGCCCGACCTGCACCTGCTCAACAGCATCAGCTTTGGGGTGCGTCAGGCCGATTTGCAGCGTTATCAGCAGATTGGCCGCACCGCCTATATCGAGGAGCAACTAAACCCCGCTGGCATCGATGACCACATCTGTGACGGGCTGCTCGCCAGCATCCCCAGCCTGACCATGAACAACGCGCAGTTGCAGCTAAACTATCCCAACCAGGAGCAGCCCCCTAACAGCTACACCTGCAGCCGCGAGCTGTGGAAGGCCGCGCTGATCCGCGCCACTTATAGCAAGCGCCAACTGCTTGAAGTGATGGTGGACTTCTGGACCAACCACTTCAACATCAGCCAGGATAAGGACGACTGCGTCTGGTACAAGACCAGCGACGATCGCAACGTAGTGCGCGCCCACGCGCTGGGCAAGTTCCGCGACCTTCTTACCGCCAGCGCCCACAGCCCGGCGATGCTCTTCTATCTCGACAACTTTTTGAGTACCTTCGACAACATCAACGAGAACTATGGCCGCGAAATCATGGAACTGCACACCCTCGGCGTGACTGGCGGCTACACCCAGGCCGATGTGCGTAACGTCGCCCGCGCCTTCTCCGGTTGGAGTATTGACTACGACAACACTCCGCCCACCTACGAGTTTATCTTCCACCCCGAATATCACGACACCGACCCCAAAACGGTGCTGGGTCATAATCTGGCGGGCGGGCGCGGCATCGAGGATGGCAACGACGTGCTGAACATTCTCCTCAGCCATCCTTCTACCGCCCACTTCATCGCCCTCAAGCTCTGTCGCCACTTCATCAGCGACACGCCGCCCGATAGCCTCGTTAACGCCGTAGCTGCCACCTTCATCGCCACCGATGGCGACATCAAGGCGATGCTGCGCCAGATGCTCAACTCCACCGAGTTCGTTGCAGCGGCAGGTCAGAAACTGCGAACCCCCTTCCACTACGTTCCCGCCATCGTGCGGGTAATGGCGGGCGACACCGATGGTGGTGACGACATTCAGTATGAGATGGATCAGCACGGCCAGTCGCTGTTCAGCTTCCTGGCCCCCACCGGCTACCCCGATGTGGCCGCTGCCTGGGTCAGCACTGATGGCCTGATCGCTCGCTGGCAATATGCCATCAACCTACTGTCCGGCTCCTATACCGGCACTACTGTATCGGTGCAGCAGTGGCTTACCTACTGGCAGCCGCAAAACTCGTTCGACGTACTACGTCGCTTTGAGACCCTGCTGTTCGGCACGCCGATGTGGCCGCTCTACAACGAGCGCCTCGCCGCGATTATAGGCGAGGACCCCACCCAGTGGCCGCAAACCGTGCCGCTGGTGGTTGCCACTATGTTCTGTGCGCCAGAGTTCCAACTGCTATAACCACAAGGAGGTCTGCCATGTTCCTGTCGATGGTAATTGCTCACCAGCCGTATCGCCGCAGCCACAAGAAGATCGTGGCACTGTCCCTAAGCAAGGGGCGGGCTGGCTGGGGCTGGCTGCCCTACCGCGCTGCTGCCCGCTCATCCCGCCCACATTAAGGACGTGAGTAGAGCATAAGCGAAGTTTTGATCGCGGGGCATAGTTTCCCCTCCCGGCGGGAGGGGTTGGGGAGGGAGCGAGTCGCGCTTCACGGACCCACCCCAGCCGCTCTTGGTGGGAGGGGAGGACGACGGGGCGTGCACCGCCCGCCCCTACGAGCAACTTTAGCTACTTTCAACTTTCAACTTTCAACTCATCAAACAAGGGAGAACCAACCCATGTCTGTCGAAGAGAAAATCGCGGTCGACCGCCGCGAGATTATGGGCCGCATGGCAGTGATGGGCCTGAGCGCGCTGACCGCGATGGGCGGTGCAGCCCTGCTGCCCAGCCGTGTGCGCGCCGCTGCGCTCGATACGCTGACCGCTAAACCGGCCACCGCCCGCGATCTGCTGGTTCCCATCTTCCTGCGCGGCGCAGCGGACTGCCTGAACGTGATCGTGCCACACGGCGACCCCGACTACTATACCGCCCGCCCTACCATCGCCATCCCCCGCCCCAACCCCAACGATCCTACCTCCGCGATCAACCTTGACGGCTTCTTCGGCCTGCACCCCGCGCTGCATCACCTCAAGCCGATCTGGGACAATCACCAGTTGGCCCTGGTTCATGCTGCCGGTTCACCTGACGACAGCCACTCGCACTTCGATGCGATGCAGTACATGGAGTGCGGCACGCCCGGCAACCGCCTGGAGCCGACCGGCTGGCTGGCCCGTCACCTGCAAGTGACCCAGGGCGGCAACAACAGCGTCTTCCGCGCCCTTGCAATGGGTTCGCGGGTGCCGCAGGCGCTGCGCGGCCAGGTGCTTGCCACCTCGCTCGACAGTATTGGTGGCTTCGTCCTCAGCGACGACCCCCAGGTGGAGGCGCTGGCCGAGGAGATGAACGGTCATTACTACACCGGCAATACCTTGCTGCGGCAGATGGGTAGCCGCGTGATTACCGCCATCCAGCAGTTGCGTAACGTACATGATGGGCAGCACAATACCAACCCACCCTACCCCGCTAATAGCGACCTTGCTAGCAAGTTGAAGCAAGTTGCTACCCTGGCCCACGCCGACCTCGGCATGGAGGTTGCCTGGGTGGATGTCGAGGGTTGGGATACCCACGTGCGTGAGGGCGGCTCGACCGGCTACATGGCCGACCTGATGACCGACTTGGGTCAATCGTTGGCTGCCTTCATCGACGATATGCGCGACCGCGTCGACCACCTAACTATCGTGCTGATGACCGAGTTTGGCCGCCGCGTGGCGGAGAACGGCGGCGGCACCGACCACGGCCACGGCGCTTGTATGATGGTGTTGAGCGGCGCGGTCAATGGCGGCCAGGTCTTCAGCCAGTGGCCCGGCCTCAGCCCCGACCATCTCTACGGCCCCGGCGACTTGCAAGTGACCACCGATTTCCGCTCGGTGCTGGCGGAGATCTCGCAGTATCGCCTGCAAGATAACGACTTCGCCGACCTGTTTCCCAACTTCACCCCCGCCCATGTCGGCCTGTTCGGCACTCAGAGCAATCCCCCCGCGATGCACCCTTGAGTAAAATGGGCCAGGGCGCACAATGGTCGCCATGTATCATTGTGTCATCGAGCGGAACGGCACGGTCTTGAGTAAACTGGGCCAGGGCGAACCGTTGTTCGCCCCATGCGTATTAAGTTAACTAGACAAAGGGAAGCTCATATGTCATGATGGGTGTAGAAACTTAACTCACTCACCAAAAGCAGCCTCCCTCATGGACAATATACCACATCTGGCTAGCCAGATGCAGCACGTCTTGAACA
>JANXYP010000222.1 GCA_025355955.1 Chloroflexota bacterium | reverse complement strand
CTGAACCAGCGAACACCATGCACGAAACCTATCACCTGGTCAAGCAGAACGGCCAGTGGTTTGTCGGCAAGGTGGACATCGTTGGGCAGCAACAGCAGCCCGGCCAGCCCGGCCAGCCCACTCCTCCGGATAACAGCCAGTAATCCTGATTGCAGATTGCAGATTGTAGATTGTAGATTGTAGATTATGTTGCAGGGGCGCACTTCGGTGCGCCTTTGCTGGCTTTAGAATGAAGTGTGCAAAACCCCTCCCCCAGTGGTAGAGGTTGGGTGAGGGAGAATGGTGCAGCACAATAACGGTGGGGAACGGGAGACAGCAAAACTCCTCCCCAGCGGGCTAAACGTTACCCATATGTGGGAAATGGCTATGTGGGAAATGGCAGTAGTCGTGGGTGTAGGCCGCTGCTAGCCGTGTTACTGAGGGTTAGGAGCGTAGCTCCGTGCGCTCAAGCGCATCAATGCTGATTGAAAGCCTGAATGCGCCAACCAGGGTAGCGGTTTAATATTACAGCCTCAGTTGCTAGACCAGGTGCGGTAGTTACGATTGGCTTAGACACTGGGCGACAGGGCGTATGCGATTCGCCCCTACACCATTCTGGCCTAATTGTGCCAACTGAGAGGGCTACGCCCCCAACCCCCGGTAGCTGGGAACGCCGCCTGTTGTCTTGCAGCATCGTGTGCTATTGGATATTTCTATTTGTAGGTCAGGATAAGCCCGGGGAGGTAGAGGTTTTGTAAGGGTGAAATGTTGCCCCGGCAACCAGCTAGGGGTGCGCGTCACGTTCTCGCAGAGCAAGCGTTCAGTAGGGGCGAACCGTTGTTCGCCCTGGTCGGGTATACTAGAACGTGACGTGCACCCACCAACTAACCACTTCAGCACATACACGTCGCTAACCTATCTGCAACTATCAACTGGTAGTTTTACTTGCCCCAAGCTATTCCACCAGTGCCGCTTACCTGATTGTCGTTGGTAAGCTGCTGGGAGCTACCCGCTTTGAAGCTGCCACCGCTAGTGTCGAGGCTGACCGCATAGAGGTTGAAGCCGTTGCTGTTCATCTTGAGATAGGCAATCGCGTTGCCGTCGGGCGACCAGGTGGGGGTACGCACACCCTTGTCAATATCGCCATTGCCGATTAGCTGGTTTGCGCCGCTGCCGTCGGCATGGGCCACCCAGATGCTAGTCTTACCCCCTACTTTGGCGGCGTAGGTGATGTACTTACCGTCTGGCGACCAGGCGGGGTCGTAATCGGCATCGTCTGTCTTGATTATGCTTATCCAGTTGTCGCTGTCGACCACATACTTCCAGACTTCGGCCTTGCCGCTCTCATAATTGGTGGCGACGATGCTATCGTTGTTCGGCGACCATTGGGGGCGCTCGAAGCCGACATTGCTGATCGCGGCGGGGCTAATGCGCTTGAAGCTGGTGTCGTCCGGCACGCTAGCCATGGTCCAGACAGCCAGCGGGTCGCTGCTACGGTCGGAGAGATAGGCCAGCCGCTGACCATCAGGCCGCCAGGAGGGGCTGAACGCCCAGTTCGTGCTGCTGGTGTAGTTGATGGTGCCAGGGATTGCGCTGCTGAAGTTGCTGGTAAGATGTACCACGTTGCTACCATCGGCACGGGCAACCACGATGTCGGAGTAGGAGTCACCGTAGCGCACATAGGCGAACTTAGCGCCATCGGGCGACCAGGTAGGCTGGGTCTCAAGTTCATCGGGGTCAGTTGCAGAATTGGGATTGGCCTTGCCTGCGATGGAGATGCGGCTATTGTTGCCATCGCGCCACTGCCAGATCTGATTGGCATGGGTATAAAGGATGCTACCATTGAACTGCGCGGCATGGCTGGTGGCAGTGCGGCTGAAGATGTTGAACACACCGAAGCCAGCCAGCAGCAAAGCGGCGACCACAAATAGCGAGGTTATACGACGGGTTGGTCTCATAATCCCTCAATCTTACCAGCTAGGCGGCATGGGGTTTGCGATTTGTCCCTATTCCAGGATCCTCAGTTGCGATGGGCATCAGCGCTGATCGGCAGGGCATATGCGATGCGCCCCTACGCCAAGGTTCGTAGTTATACCAATTAGCCGTGGTGCCGCTATAATTTCTGTAGGGGCGAACCGTTGTTCGCCCTGGCCCAATTTATACTATCTGCTCGGCTAATTGGTATTACAATCGGCTTGGATGCGCTTCAGCAGGGCGGGCAGCCGCCCCTACATCCACGATGGCGATCCGTTGTTCCCCTACCAAACCGACTATCAACTTTCAACTCTGTGTAGCAGCAACTCGCGGGCCACAGTGCGGTCATCCCAGGGTAGCTTGTCCTTGCCCACGATGATGCACTGCTCGTGACCCTTGCCCAGCAGCGCCACAATGTCACCTGCTGCCGCGTGGTCGAAAGCGGTGGCAATCGCCTCGCGGCGGTCTACAATCTTGAGGAAGTCACGGCCCTCGTGCTTGCCCTGGGCCTCAGCGCCAGTGGCAATCTCATTGATTATTGCCATTGGCTCCTCGAAGCGTGGATCCTCGTCGGTAAACACTACGAAGTCACACCACTTGGTTGTCGCTACGCCAATCATGGGGCGCTTGGCGAGGTCGCGTTCACCTGCGCTGCCGACGACGGCAATCAGCTTGCCGGTCGTCAGCGGGCGGAGGATGCCCAGCACCTTGTCCATTGCGCCGGGGGTGTGGGCGTAATCCACGATGCAGGTGAAGTCCTGCCCCGCCTGGATCTGCTCCATCCGCCCCGCCACACCTGGCACCTGCTCCAGCGCTGTCTTGATGTCGGTCAGGCTAACACCCTGCGAGATACCCACTGCAATCGCGGCCAACGAGTTGTAGACGTTGAAGCTGCCGGTGAGTAGCAGGTTCAGGTCGACGTTGCCAATCGGTGTGGCAGCGGTGTAGCGCAACCCATTCGCACTGGAAACGATGTTTAGAGCGCGCACGTTGGAGCGCTCGTTCTCCACACCATAGGTCAGCACTTGACCATTAGCTGGCACGCGCTCAATATACATCTTTGCCTGGGGGTCGTCAAGGTTGACCACGCCGACTTTAGGGCTACCCTTGTCCACTGCGGTGCCGAGGAAATCGAACAGCTTGGCCTTTGCCAGCCGATACGCCTCCACCGTGCCGTGGAAGTCGAGGTGTTCGTGGGTAATGTTGGTCAGCACCGCGACATCGTACTCGCAATGGTCGAGGCGATGCTGGGCTAGCCCATGAGACGAGGACTCCAGCACCGCATAATCACAGCCCTCTGCCACCATCTCGGCCAGCAATTCCTGCACCTCGACCGCCTCAGGGGTAGTGGCGCGGGTGGGGTTGTCCCACAACCGTTCGCCGACCTTGAAGTAGACGGTGCCGAACAGCCCGGTTTTATGCCCACCCTGCTCCAGCACCTTGCTGATCAGAAAAGTGGTAGTAGTCTTGCCATCGGTGCCAGTCACGCCCACTACGCGCATCTTGCGGGCGGGATAGCCGTAGAAGGCGGCAGCGAAGTCGGCCAGCGCTGTGCCAGTGTCGGGGCTGACGATGAGGGGCAACGTCCCCCCCTTGCCCCCCCTGATTTCAGGGGGGGGATTGTCGCTGCCCCCCCTGATTTCAGGAGGTAGATTATGACTGCCTGCTGTGTTTTCAAGAGGTGGATTGCTGCTGATTCCCTCATTGATTTCAGGAGGTGGATTGCCTCTGCCTGCTGTGTTTTCAGGAGGTGGATTGCCTCTGCCTGCTGTGTTTTCAGGAGGTGGATTGCCGTTGCCTCCCCTGATTTCAGGAGGTGGATTGCCTCTGCCTGCTGTGTTTTCAGGAGGTGGATTGCCGCTGCCTGCTGTGTTTTCAGGAGGTGGATTGCCGTTGCCTCCCCTGATTTCAGGAGGATAGTTGCCGCTGAGGTATTCGGGCTGGACGACAGCGGCGACAGCGCCATTGGCGGCGGCGGCGGCGATGTACTGATGGCCGTCCACGTGATAGCCCTTCTCGTGGCGAGCGACGAACAGGCTGCCTGGCCTAACCTCCCGCGAGTCGTAGACGATGCCCGTAACTTCTCGCTCCAGCGCATCGGCGGGCGCGTCTCCCAGCAACTCGGCCATCGGGCTGGCCGCCACTAGTTCACCCAGTTTCAAGGTGATGCCTCCTTATGCGCCCGGCAGCGGCGGCGGGCTGGCTCATATTATTTGTCAGCGGATATTATACCAAACCCTAGAGGGTAGAAGGTAGAAGAGCTACTCACTACTCATACTAATTAGCTGCAGTGCTGCTATAGATTGAGGCAGGGCGAACCGTTGTTCGCCCCTACCGAACTATAGCATCGCCTCGGCTAATTGGTATCATTACTCACTCACTGCACCGGATGTCCAATAACCACGATGCGATGATCGTAGGTGGTATAGGGCCAGCAGGTGATCAGTGTCACTCGCTCGTCGGGGGTGTTACCAGTGGTGTACTTGTTGGCATTGGCGATGCGGATGGCTGGGTCTACCCCGTTCTCTAGCAGCTTGAGGTTCTGATCTACACGATAGTTGTGGACGCTGGCATCGCTCATGTACATGGTGAAGGTGTCGCCAGGCTGCATCAGGTAGAGGTCGCGGAAGACCTCACCGTGCCAGTTGTTATGACCTGCGTAAACGGCATTGCCGGGCTGACCGGGGTAGCTGGTGCCGTAGAGGTGGCCCGCTGCATAATCTGCCACCTGCCAGGCGTTATCCAATACGTAGGTCTCGATGATACCGGTGTCCACATGGACGCTAGGGGCAACTACCCGCACCGCAATCGGGGTGGGCTGGCCCAGTGCGCCAGGGGTATCACTGCCATAGCGCCAGGCGTAGTAATGACGGCCCAGGTTGGTCATCTCCACCTGCCAGGCGGGATCGTTATTCGGATTGTAGCTGAGGATGCGCCGCTCGAACGCCTGCACCAGCACATCAGTCGTCCGCCCACCGATGGTGGTATGCACCCAGTACGGCTCGGTAACAGGATAGCCCATGGTGGCGACCCAGTTCATGATCTGGTCGGTATATAGTACCCGCCAGTTCAGCACCTGGCCGCTCTGGGTGAGGAAGTTCATGAACACGGCAGGAATGTTGTGGCCGGTCTGGGGACTGTAAGCGGCGATGCGGGTGGCCGCATAATGAGCGTTTGCCAGCGCATCGTTAGTGGCAACATTGCCCGCCCGATCGAGGGTGGCGTTGGCAAGCTGACCAATGCGACGAGGCGCAACCGCGCCGCTGCTGCCGGGGCCGACGTTGGCGACCGTTTTCAAGCTAAGGTAGGTGGGGGCCGGGTTGCCCGCGCCGTCGCCGACGATCGCCTGTTCCGCTGCGGCAAGCGGCTGATACTGGTTCAGGCCCACCTGCACCCGCCCTTGCACCATCTCGGCGACGAGCCGACCATTGGTGACAAAATATGGGTCGCTGCGGTCGGTGTTGGGATCGTTGATCTCCATGCGCCCCTTATCGTAATATTGTACCAGGCGGCTGCCGCCCGCTGCGTCGGCGAACGGCTCATTCAGGCGGGCAAAGGGGTTGATGCCCCAGTACCAGGTACGGGCTACGTTGTGCGATACCACCAGCTGATCGGTGCGCTCCCACACGTGGTCGAAAGCGGAGTCATTAGCGGGGGCGACATCGGCAGTGGGCGCGGCGGCAGCCACTGTAGGGTGCGGCAGGCTGGGGGTGAGCAGGACGGCAAGCAGAAGCAGGGCAGGGAGCAGGCGTTTCACGGTTGGGTTCCTTCCCAGGGTTATGAATGTAGAATGTAGAAGGTAGAGGATAGAATGTTGATGTCACAGCTACTCGGCGGTAAGGGTTTCCCCTATTGGGGGAGGAGTTGGGGTGGATGTTCACAACCCGAATGTTGCGCCCCAGGCCAGTGTAACAGCAGTTTAGCACAAGCGGGTCAGCGCGTCAACCTCTTTTCTGTAGGATTTGCCTGTCACGTTCTTAGTGAGCAAGCGTGCGGTCGGGGCGACTCGTTGTTCGCCCCGATCCGCTAGCGCGTCAACCTCGATCTTGAGCGTTTCGCGGCGCTGAGTGGTGGATTGAGGCCATTGTCAATTATACGTTCGAGTTCGCCAATTTGGTTCATTTGGCTACCGCCACTGCGCTCTTCGGGTAGCAGGAAGTGACGAGCGCGATCAAGCTGGTGGCGGGCCGCCCGCCACTCGCCGTGATTGCAGAGAGCGCGGGCCGCCTGGTAACAGGTCTCGGCGTGGCGCTGCCGTCGCTGGCAAGCCAGTTCGCAGCGGATGCGCTCGGCCAGCTCGGTCTCGACATGAATGAAGCGCATCTCGTCAGGATGCACGCCTTTGCCGCAGATTATGTCGCCCGCCAGCACCCAGTCGCCACCTGCGATCGCGACGCGCAGCAGGCTGGCGGCGGGCAGGTGGCGGGCCGGTCGGGCGAAGATGGTGGCCTGCTGCGCCGCCCAGTCGTCCTCGGTGAATGGCTGGCTGGGGCCATAGCAGGAGGCAATCAGCTCGGCAATCGCGGCTACTGGGTCGCGGGCGGTATCCAGTTGCTTGACCATGATCTGCTGGGTGCGTAGCAGCGCGGTGCGGGCGCGGTAATGGTCGGGGTTTAGGTCGAGGATGCGTTTGAGGTACTCCACCGTCTGCTGTGGGCTGGGCGCGATAGCAGCGAGGTGAAAGAGCGCGTCCTGATGGTCGGGCTGTAGCTCTAGCAGCCGCTTGAAGTAGCGGCGGGCCAGCGCCCAGTTACGCACCGCCAGCGCCTGTTGCCCCAGGCGCAGCATGGTGCTGGCATCGGCTTCCACTACTTCGGAGGTCGAGTCAATCGTAAGGGTAATCAGCTTGTTGGCAGCGAGTGTAGGCATGGTGTTCAGGTATGAGGCACGAGGTTTGAGGTATGAGTGGTTTGCCTGAATTTTCTCTGCTACGATTATAGCACAGCGCGGCGCGGTTGGCACGCAGTAAGTATTACAGCCTCAGTTAGCATAAATGCACCAGATTGGTGTAGGGGCGAATCGCATACGCCCTGCCGCCTAGTGTCCAGGCCAATCGTGACTACGTTATCTTGCCCAGCAACTGAGGCTGTAATATAAGATGCCCCCAGGGCGGACGCAATCCGCCCCTACACCACACATATGTTGCATATGCACCCTTCGGGAACTTTCCGCTTGCTACGTCGGTTATAATACTAGCCAGCAGATAATCTGGTTGGGGAGAGGATGATACATATGGCGAACAGGAAATCGTTGACAGGCATGGCTACCCTTGTGATGGTCAGCCTGCTACTGGCGGGCTGCAACTTTGGCGCGACCAGCAGCTGGCCGCCGCCTACCCCGGCAGCGCATCTGCATTTCGACACCCCCACTCCTTATCCTACCTTTCCCAGCCCGCCCACATTTCCGCCCACTAGCGATGCACGACAGATAATCAGCCGAGCGTTGGCGGTCATAAGCAATCACTCAATCAAGAGCTATATAGTCAGCGATCAGGAGTATGGCACCTTTCTGGTAGAGAATGGTGAGGTGCAGCGCAGCCGCAAGATCTGGTATCAGGAGCCGTATCGCTGGCGGATAGAGACCACCGGC
The DNA here is from genome assembly GCA_025355955.1 of Chloroflexota bacterium. Taxonomy (GTDB): domain Bacteria; phylum Chloroflexota; class Chloroflexia; order QHBQ01; family QHBQ01; genus QHBQ01. The sequence goes on along the minus strand of JANXYP010000222.1, from coordinate 11,210 downwards.
CCCCAACTAAAACCAGATGGGTTCTCTATGAGCGGAAAGCAATACGAAGATACCGTAACCGAAGTAACCGATAGCGTCAACCGATGGTATTACTCGGCAGTCAACAACAATGTGGGCATCAAGCTGCTGCTGGATACGCCCGATTTGTATAGCAGATTGCCTGACCTTGGCCCACTGACCGGCGAACTTGGCATAGTCGGCACGGGTAAGGATTGCACAATCCCCACCTTGCTGCCGAATGAGCAAATCGCCGGGCGCAGTGCCTATCATCTCGCGCTGACCGCCCCCTATGGCTGCACCCTTTGGGAATACGAGAGCGATAAAGGTGAGCTATGGATTGATCAGCAAACTTACGTGCTGCTTAAGGCTAAGTTCTACTTCAAGAACAATATCAAACCGCCAGCTGTACCTTACGAAGCGACCAGCGCGGAGTTCAACGTACCGATTGATCTTACCAACTTCACTTTCACGCTGCCCGCCAATGCCCATGTGAACGACAGCCGCTCCCGCGCTCTCAACATGGCCGAGGTGCGACAGAAAGTTGGCTACTCCGTCTATGTGCCAACCTACGTTCCTGCCGGATTGATCGCCGAGTCGATCATGTCCACCAACAACCTGGAGCGCGACGCTAGTGTGGCTGTCATCTACCATAATACGAACGGCAAGCGGATGCTCACTGTGGTGAGCAGCAAAGGTAAAGCAGGCTTTAGTGCGCCCTTCCTCGATCATAATAATGTTGTTCTGCACAGTGGCGCAACTGCCTACGTTACCGTTCTTCCTCCTAATTGCAACTATGGAAGTGATGAAAGTGATGATGTTGAGGTGTCCTGGCAGCAGGCTGGGCTTGATTTGCTGGTGTATGGCTCACTTACGTCCGACGCTGGCGTGCAACTGACACGAGATGATTTTATCAAGGTTGCCAACTCGTTGTCGGACACGGCGGAACTGAGCGATGCTGAGATACTACCGACCGTTACACCAGCACCAGAACACTACTTTCCAACCCCGCAGCCAACCTTGCAATCTTGCCCTGTCCGCCTATACCCACCTGACCCATCCAGTGTACCTGAACTGCCGCTTGCACAGCAAACCAACGTTCCCTAGCATTTGGGGATAGTAAACATATGAGGGGTGAATAGTGGGCAAATCAAACAAACCCTGGCTAGCAACCCTGACGCTGGTAGTAGCTGCCTGCCTGCTGCTGGCCGCCTGCGACAGCACCCCCACCCCTCCTGCCCCCAACCAGCAGCAGAACACACCCACGTCGTTGCCCTCACGCAGCGCCGAGGATGTAATTGCCCGCGCCAAGCAGGTGTTTGCCGCAGAGACGGCGCATAGCTACATGATCAGTGAAACCAATGTCATAACCCTCAGCTATGCTCAGAAAAATGGATCACCAATCGTATCTTCGGGTGCAGATAGTCCGCTTATCTACAACGTCTGGTATCAGGCACCCAACCACTGGCGGGTGGAATATTCGGGGATAAGCCATAGTAAAGATATAATCTCTACCAATGGTAAGATGCAGTGGCAGTACCGCGCAGATGACGGGACATATGGCGGTAGCCTGGCGGGTGAGCCTCATGATTTGCGCTTGGCTACCTTTTCGCGTGGTATGGCGAACAGCACCGATGCGCTACTGCAAGACATTAGCCGCTGCTACACTGCCACTTTGCAAGCTCCTGAGCAGGTTATGGGTCGCGCTGCTTATGTAATCCACCTAATCAATAAGTGTCCATCCGCCATACCTCAGGAGGAACACACCGAACGAACGGTTTGGCTTGACCAGGAGAATTACCTGCTGCTCAAGGATGTGTACTATAATGCCCGCACGAAGGAAACCAGGAGCAAGGCGTTTGCCAGTCTCTCGTTCAGCTTCAACCAGCCGATCGCTGCCGATCTCTTTACCTCGGCAGTTAGTCAGGAAACGCAACAGTTCGTCAAAAACGGGCTGGATGCGTTGGCTAGCAGCAAGGTTCAAAGTTACATCATCACTACAACTAATAGCTCCCGTATTGTCACTCAGCAAATTAGTGGCACGAATATGTCTCTAGTTGTCACTGGTGAAGAGCAACTTCGTAGCACTACCACCGTTTGGTATCAGCGCCCCGACAAATGGCGAATTGAGACAATCCAGAGCGACACACCCGACCCCAACGCGCCGAATGGCGCGCCACCGATACAAGTCAGTGACGGCACCAATCTCTGGACTTACGATCACCAGACCAAAGTTGCTAGCGTTCATCCCTTGCAAGCAGACTATGGCCTCAACCGCATTGGTGCTGAGGATATATTCTCCCATACCCGCGATACACTTCAAAGCCTCGATGGCGGATGTTACACTCCCGGTACGTTGCAAGGCAATGATACAATACTGGGCCGAATTGCTCATAAGGTTGACTTTGGCCGCATTAACTGTCCGGCAATGATTCCAGACGACTTGCTTGGCAAGCGCACCGTCTGGTTCGACCAGCAAACCTACTTTTTGCTCAAGGATGTCAGCTACTATCCCCGCGACAATAAGCCCCTCAACACCTGGCAGGTAGCCGCTATGCAGCTCAACCCTTCCATAGACTCTGCTATCTTTACCTTTGTGCCTATCACCAATGCTCCTGTGCAGGGCAACATCCAACAACCGACACCATCACCGTAGCTTACTCCACATCGCTAAACTCGCGCAAAATCTATGTTGCGCTTGCGTTCGCCACAGCGTCTATATTAGTGGATGGCGCACTGCACTGCTAGCCGCAGCGCCAATCCTCCTGAATTGTCAACATCCGCAAAGGAGAAACCCGAAAATGAAGAAGTCAAGCATGGCATTTGTCGCGGGCGTGGCCGTAGCCGCATTGATGGTAATCTCGATGGTGGTATTCGCCGCCGCACAAACCTCTGGCAGTGGTGCCTCGGCTCCCGCCCAGGGCGCAACTACTCGCGTGAACGTGGCGGCAGCGGCAGCGCCAACCGATGGCACCCCCGGCACAGGCGATAGCGGCAAGCAAGCGCCAGCAGAGGTTAGCGCGTACTACAACCTTTATATGCAGAAGCTGGCCGCCAACCTGGGCGTGAGCCAGGACAAGCTGACTGCCAGTATGAATCAGGCATTCAAGGACACCCTCACCCAGGTGGTCAAGGACGGCAAACTGACCCAGGCGCAGGCCGACGAGCGCAGCGCGCAATGGACGAATATACAGATCAAGTTCTTCGCCGGGCTGTTCCTGGGCGACAATGGTAGCTCTGCCAACGGCAAGAAGAGCGACGTTATGCGGCAGGCGACCGAGCAGATGTACCAGGCAGCGGCGGCCAAGCTAGGCATGACGCTGGATCAACTGAAGCAGGCGCTGGGTAGCGGCCAGACCCTCGCGCAGATCGCTGCCAGCAAGGGCATCACCGAACAAGCCTTGAAGGATGCGGTGATCAACGCAGTCAAACCCACCCTCGACCAGGCCGTAAAGGATGGCAAGATCGGCCAGGCCGAAGAGGACAGCTTCATCCAGGCTATTCGCAACACCGACCTGGGCAAGGCGCTCGGCGGCGGCAACTCCGGCGGTGATGCTATGAGGCAAGTGAGCGGGCGGGCAATGAGCAGCGCCCTGCAAGCGGCTGCCAGCAAGCTGGGCATGACGGTCGACCAGATGTGGAGCGACCTCGACAGCAGCATCGGCAGGACGATGGGCGATCTGGCCGTTGAGAAGAACGTCAGCGTCAGCGACATCAAGACGGCAGTAATCAACGCAGTCAAGCCCGACCTCGACCAGGCGGTAACCGCTGGTACGTTCACCCAGGCCAACGCGAACTCAATCATCCAGGGTATCCAGAACGACGACTTCAGCAAGCCGTTTGACCAGTTCGGCTTCGACGCAGGCAATTCAGGCCTGATGCGGCAGGTTCTGGGGCAGGTATTCAAGGCAGCGGCGGCCAAGCTGGGCATCACTGAAGCGCAGCTCAACGACCAACTGAAGCAAGGCCAAAGCCTGGCTGACATGGCCCAGAGCAAGAATATTAGCGTCGCTGACCTGAAGACGGCGATCGTCAACGGGGTCAAGGCCGCGCTCGACCAGGCGGTGGCGGCTGGCAAGGTTACTCAGGACTTCTCTAACGCGACGATGACTGGCATCCAGAACGCCGACCTAAGCCAGAACCCTAAGACGATGCTCGTCGGCCTCGACACACCTCCGAATAAGGAACATCAGGTGGTCAAGCCTTAAATTGTTCGGGTCTTGCCTTACCACTGGTGAACCGCACAACCATTAGTGTAAAATGCGAGGTGGGTTGCAACCACCCACCCCGCCGCCTTGAACACTACCCGTTGCCCCCAATTGAGGAGCTGGTTATGCCGATCTGGTCACGCTCGTGGGCCAATGACGCGGAGGCAATTGAACATATATCGGAGGCAGAGACCGAGATGGACGATGCGACCCTAGTGGCCGCCGCCCGCGAGGATGCTGCGGCCTTCACTCAGCTATATCGCCGCTACTTTCGACCAGTCTACCGCTACTGTTACATCCGACTGGGCAGCCATGAGGCGGCGGAGGATGCCACCAGCGACACCTTCCTCAAGGCGCTGGCGGCGATTGGCAAATATCGCAACGAGGGCTTCGCGGGCTGGTTGTTCCGCATCGCCCATAACACGGTGGTGGACGCGCAACGGCGGCAACGCCCCCATGTGCCGCTTGCACAGGCGGACGAGATGATTGACCACGCACCCAGCCCCGAAGATGTCAGCCTTGCCCGTGCCGACTACGACGACCTGCACGCCACTCTGTCGCTGCTGCCCGATGCACAGCGCACCGTGATTGAGCTACAACTGGCGGGCCTGAACAGCGAACAGATTGGCGCAGCAATCGGCAAGGGCGCTGGCACAGTGCGGATGATGCGCTTCCGCGCCCTCGACCGCCTGCGCGAACTAATCAAGGGCCGCAGCGACACGACACGGGAGGTACCACATGGCAAATTATCAGCAAGAGCAGGCCGCACTACTTGAGCAGTATTGCGCCGCGCTGGCACAGAACCTGCAGGCGATACCACCTGCTGGACTCGATGCCCAATTCGTCAGCCTGGCGCACCGCCTCTACCAGCAGGCTGTCAGCGCCGAGCCATCCAGCACCTTCGCCTGGCGGCTGGAGCAGCGGCTTGCCGCCGCTCACACCTTGCCTGTTGCCCAGCGCCCCAATCCGGCAGCCAGACCGATGCCTGCTGCTGCGCGCCGCTTCCCAATACAAAGCTGGCTGATGCCCCGCCTGGCAACAGCGATTATGCTGGCGCTACTGGTGGTTGGCGCAGCGCTGCTGGCTGGTATCCTATCGGGGCGCAATCCGGCAGTGGGTAATGGGGGCAATTCTGCATTCGCATCACCCACACCACAGTTGCCAAGTGTAGATCAGCTACGCGGCAACGCTGCGGCAGCACTGAAAACCAGCCAGATTCAGAGCTTTGTGATGACTGATACAGCCAGAGTTGCTCAGGACCCCAGCCATTTGGGCAATCTGATAGGCAAACCGATTACTGCCCCTGGAGGCGGCAATGTTACGGGGTCGCGTACCACCCTGTTCCAATCCCCTAACCTCTGGCGGATTGAAGGCAAGGGAACACTGGCCGCTGCGACGCAGTCGCCTAGCGAGAAGCAATACGCAGTCGAAGTTAGCGATGGCACAACCCTGTCGAACTACGAGAGCGCCAGCAACGTAGTTACTATCGCTTCCCTTGATACGCTAAACAACGTTAAAGGCAGCCCATCTCCGCTCGAAGGCGTGCTGGGCAATAACTACAGCCTGAGTTGGTTGACCGATAACTGCTATCACCCATCGGTAAGTGGGGTTGATACGGTTGCAGGCCGCGCCGTTTACGTGATTGACCTTGGCGGCTATTACTGTTTCGCTGACACGACCAGCTTCGCACAGGCAATCTGGGTTGATCAGCAGACTTACTTCGTGCTACGAATTGTAACTTACGATCAACGCAGTACCAGCTATGGCATAACCGAAGCAACTGGCGTGCAGTACAACGTACCGATTGATGCAGCGACCTTCACCTTTACCCCACCACCAGGCGCTAAAGTTTATGACTACCGCAACGGCAAGATGAACACGCAAGTGCTTCAGCAGAAGTTGGGTCAGCAAATGCTGGAAGTGGCGGCCAAAGCGCTGGGCCTGAGCAGCGTCGACGCGCTGAGGAGCGAACTAGCAAAAGGGAACACCATCGCTGGTCTTGCGAAGATGCGGGGTATCAGCGAAAAAGATCTGATCGCCACCGTGGTCAAGGCTATTAAGCCGCAGCTAGACTCGTTGGTCGAAGCCGGGCAGTTGACCCAGCAAGACGAGGATAGCTTCATCCAGCAGGTTCAGGCTACTGACCTGGGCAAGCCGCTCAACCAGGATAGCTTCGGAGGCGCTACCACCCACGTGCCAGTAACAACGCCCCAACCTGCGCCAACCAACAGTGGCACACCGTAGTACGGTGTCAAAGAGGCAATTATGCCCCTCCCTATGGGAGCGGAGTCCGCTAGTACCTTTATCAGCACTTTGTTTATCAGGTGATCGCCCTCAATCCCTTACTTATGAGCATAACCCGGATTTCTCCGCATCGGATGATAAAATTGCTTCGCACGCTGGGCCGTCAACCGTTGCGGGCCAGGGGCTTCATTGCCAGCATTGCTGCGCTACTGATCGCCTGGCAGGGGCAGCTAGCCTATGAAGCGCACGACCTGGGCGGCGCATGGCTGTACCTGCTGGCCGCTTGTGTGCTGATGATCGGCTACCTGCTCAGCTACAAGAATCGCCGCTTCATCCGCGTTGGCCGCTATCCCACCAGCCGTGCGACAGCGCTTATTACCTCGCTGCCAGTGCGCCGCGTGACCGCGCCATTGCCCGACCCTGCGGAGCGCGAACCCGATCTGCAGACGCGCTACTTCACCGGGGTGTATGTGGAACGGCCACTACAATTGTTGGATAAGCAGCCTCGCCGCTGGCTGGCGATCGCCGAGCAGGAGCGTTGGCGGCTAGCCCTTGCAACGCTTGCCATCGGCATCAGCGTTGTTGCGGTTGCGCTGCACGAGCAGGATCAGCTTGACTGGCGGGCGCTGCTGCTGTGGGCGGCCAGCCTGGCGCTGTTTGCCCGCGCCTGCGCCGGACAGAAGGTTGGCCTGTGGCCGCTGGCGGCTGCCAACCCCGACGAACTGATCGCCGCTGAGGATGATGGGCTAATCCAGCGGCATACAACCCAACCGCGTCATATGGAGTGGTTGCTACTCGGCCTCATCCTGCTGGCGGCGATCTGGTTTCGCGCCTATGGCCTCAGCTACAACGCGATTGGCCTGCACAGCGACGAGGCGGAGATCGGACTAATCGCCAAATCGCTACTGCATGGCGACTTTGCGGCAGCCCCGCCGCTAACCAGCGCCAACTGGTACTATTTCCCCAGCGGCACGATGTGGACGATGCTGCCAGGCATGGCTCTATTCGGCGACGATACCCCCGCTGGTATCCACTTCAGCAGCGCATTGTTCAGCGTGCTGGACATCTTCGCCCTGTTCCTGCTGGTACGGCTGCTGTGGGGGTCGCGCCCCGCGTTGATTGCCGCTGCGTTGCTGGCGGGCGCTGGCCCCAGCCTGCACCTCTCGCTCTATCCCGCAGGCACCGAGCAAATGGCGCTGTTCTGGACGCTCAGTTTTTATTTCTTCTTCAAGGGACTTCGCAGCAAGCGCTACCTCGACTTCGTGTGGAGTGGCTATGCCGCTGCTGCTAGCCTGTTCTTCTATCCATCTTCCCGTGCCATCTTCATCCTGCTCGGCTTGCTGATTGTCTATCTGGTGGTCACGCAGCGCCGCTTCCTTGTTAACTACTGGCAGCATCTTGTCAGCATGGGCCTGGGTCTGTGGTTGCTGGCCGCGCCTACCATCGTCTACACCATCCAGCATCAGGCGGTGCTGCTCAAGCACTTGCAGGAGGTCTCGATCTTCAGCAACTTCGGCGCAGCGCTGGCATTCAAGGACTGGGGGATGGCTTATCCGGCGGGCGGACTGGGGTTTACCCCGCAAGCAATGCTCGCCAACTGGCAAATCTGGAGCAGGTTGCTGCTGGAACAGGCCAAGCACACCTATCTCGCGCTCAACTTCTACCATGACTCCACCTACTTCTACCAGACCAGCCAACCGCTGCTGCCGACGATACCTGCGATACTGGCGGTGTTGGGGATTGCCTACGCACTGTGGCGCTGGCGCGACCCGCGCTACTTTTTGCTCGACCTCTGGCTCTGGGTGGGCTTGCTGCTCTCCACCATGCTGACCATCCACCCACCGGAATTGCTACGCATGGCCGGGGTGTACCAGGTGTTCTACATATTCCCTGCGATTGCTCTCAACAAGATTGTATACGAAGCGGAACGCAGTGGCTGGTTTGCGTGGGGCGGGCTGAAACGCAGGCTGGCGCGGCTGATGCGTCGCCTATCGCATCGTCAAGCGGCGGGCGGATTGCCAACACGAGTTGCTGCGACACAAGCGCGCTACCTGAACATTGCGCTAATCGTGCTGCTGGCGGGGCTGATGGCACAGGGGGTGCAGAGTTACTATGCCGACTTCCGCGCCAAGGTACAGCCCTGGGCCGACCTCTCGATTGACGCATACTACCTGCGCGGCACGCAGCAGAACTATCATGCCTACTGCGTTTGCCCGCCGCAGAATAGCATCCACTTCGTCACCATCCGCTTCCTCGCGCCCACGCTGCAAGGCGATGATGTGGGCAAGCTTACCGACGTGCTGCCCTTCTCGCAGTTGCTGAACAAGGATGCGCTCTTCCTGGTCATGCCGCAGCGATGGGGTGAGGGCGGGCTGATCAAGCAGCTATATCCCGATGCGCTGATACAGACCATCCCCTACATCAACGGCCAGCCGTTCCGCCAGGTGTACATCGTGCGGGCCAGCGAGGCTAATGCGCTGCATGGGGTGCAGGCCAGCTATTTTGGTGGGGGCAACATCGAACAGCTCGGCAAGCTGCTGGCTAGCCGCGTAGAACGCGGCCCCACCCTCGATGCCACTGAACCACCGCCCACTGGCCTCAGTTATCCGATTGTTGGTCAGTGGCAAGGTTCGCTCTATGTCCCAGCAACCATGGACTATACCTTCAAGATGAGCGGCGCAGGTCTGCTGGCGATTGACGGCAGGACGCGACTAGAGGTGGGACTGGGGCCGCGCAGCGACCAGGTGCAGGTGATATTGACGCAAGGCTGGCACAGCTTCACCATGCGCGAAGCGCTGACTACCGCCCACCAGCAGGTGGCGCTGACCATGGCTGCGCCAGGGCAGGCGGCCCAGCCGCTATCCTACGCGCATCTGTATCGCGGCACGCTGCCCACACCGGCGCAGGTGGGGCATTGACCTGGGTCCAGGGGTTCAGCGTCTGTTGCTTAGACGACGCAAACAGGACAAAAATCAGCGCAGGTGGGGCATTGACTGGGGTCTGGGGGTTCAGCCCCCAGAGGTTGCACTGCCGCTGATGCTCATCGTAACTAGCGAAGGTGAACAGGTATCAAGATTCCGGCATTGCTTAGTATTACAGCCTCAGTTGCCAGGTAAGGTTCGGTAGTTACGATTGGCCTGGACGCTGGGCAACAGGGCGTATGCGATTCGCCCCTACACCATTCTGGCCCATTTATGCCAACTGAGGCTGTAATATTATACCAATTAGCGATGGTGCCACTATAGATAGAAGCAGGGCGAACAACGGTTCGCCCCTACAGAACTATAGCATCTCCTTGGCTAATTGGTATTAGATAGGCGTTTGGTTGCTTCACGGATCGGGCTGCGCTATCCCTTCCTCCTTGAATCCTTAATCTTTAATCCTTAATCTCCCCGTCCTGTTCCCTTTTGCTTGGGCCAAGCGTTTATAATAAGTGAGCGCAGTAAACCTTGAGGAGCTAACCTGATGCCCGCATGGTCCAACGCCTGGGCCAGCGATGTGCCGCTGGCTGATCTGTCGGCTAAGGACGTAGATTGGGAGAACGACGAGTTGGCAGCGGCCTCCCGCACCGACCCGCAGGCGTTCGCCTTGCTCTACGGCAGGTTCGTGCGCCCGATTTACCGCTACTGCTACGTGCGGCTGGGCAACTGCGAGGCGGCCGAGGATGCTACCAGCGCGGTGTTCCTCAAGGCGTTTGCCCGCATCGGCAGTTATCATGGCGGACAGTTTGCCGCCTGGCTGTTCCGCATTGCCCACAACACGGTGGTAGATATGCAGCGGCAGCAGCGACCCACCACCGTGCTGGATAATGCCGCCGAAGTAGCCGATGCCGCACCCACTCCCGAAGCTGCAGCGATCATCACTAGCAGTAACGAGGCAGTACGCGAGATACTGGCGGGGCTGACTGCAGAGCGGCGCAACGTCCTCGAACTGCACCTGGCGGGCTGGAGCGACCCGCAAGCGGCGGCTATCTTGGGCAAGAGCGCGGTTGCGGTCAAGATGCTGCGCCGCCGCGCCCTCAGCCAGTTGCGCGAACTAATCACATCGCGGCAGGCACGCGAGCAAGAGCAGGAGGCATCCCGTGGCAGAGGATGAGCTACAGCAAGACGAACTGTTCGCCCAATACTGGGATGCGCTGGCCGATAACCCCGCTGCGTCGCCCCCACCCGGCCTCGCCCCTGCGCTGGCAAGCCATGCCCGCCAGTTGCAGCCGCCCGATCCCAGCGCCGAGTTCGTTGCCCGCCTGGAGCAGCAGCTACGCGCCCTGCCTGCGCCTGCGGGTGCGTATGACGCGGCTGCGCCACTGCTGCGGGGTGGATTGCCGGTACGTCCGGTGCGCCGTCCGACTCGCCGCATTGCCCCCTTCTTCAGTATGGCAGCGGCGCTACTTGTGCTGCTGGTTGGCGCGGCGCTGCTGGCAGGGATGCTGGCGGGGCGGTCGCAACAGATAGCTGGAAGGGCTGGTCTGGTGAATAGCAACGCTGCTAGCCTCACCGCAGCAGACGGGCAGCCTCAGGGCAGCACCGTTGCACTTACAAACGCCGACCAGATTGCTGACAAAGCTGGTCATGTGTGGGATGGCGCTGGCCTACAGAGCTTTACGGCGTATGTAGTAATGACCGCTACTGATGCACCCTACGCTATTGTGCGACGTAGTAAAGTACTGTACCAGCCACCAAATCTTTGGCACGCTGACAATGATGATATAATCACCACCAGGGGGCAGCCTGGGCAGATGGAAGATAACTCCATCTACATCGT
>JANXYP010000331.1 GCA_025355955.1 Chloroflexota bacterium | reverse complement strand
GATTGCTGCAACTGCTGATGCCGATGCCGCGACTCTGTTCCGTAGCTTGATGAGGCGGTGAGCAGCTTGCCCAATGTGGCACAGATTTGACGATATATCTGACGTGGTTTGCCGAGCGTGCTGATAGATAGTGTATATTCCCCACCTCTAACGCGCAGCGCGTTAGAGGTGTACATTTCACACCAACTGGCGGTTACCCACCCGACCACTGAGGCTTACCGCAAAGGCGTTCCCGTTCTCCCTGCTCCTGCTTAAACGCTGGAGTCCGGCCAAGCTAAATAGCTTGGTTAATGCTTAACGCACCATTCCCTGCCAATAGCCTCGGTCTTCAGTAGTCCTGGATAATCTGCTAGTGATAGCGTGCTACCTCGATGTAGGAACTTGCTTTAGTGGCGCAGCCGCCAAGTATGTTTGGCTTTAGCTGCTTGTGCAAGCGCTTGCTCGCCAGTTCACCAACGAAACGTAGATGCCACCGATGCCGTCGCTGCGCTGCCCATTTGTAGCCATGCCTCAACCTCCTAAAGCTAGCAGATCGGTAAGGTTGCGGTAAGGTTCTATGCTATTGCTTCTTCAGCAGATTGGTAGTATAATCACCTTATAAGCGGTAGCAACATACGGTGGTGGAAGGCGTAGGAGATTGTGAGAGGTGTATAGCGAAGGTAGCCGCCGAGTTGTGGAGAGGAGCAGAGCATAGTGGCGAAAGTCTATCCCGAACACTGGCCCGAAACCGCACCCAGCCAGGCTGAACGACTACTCTACGAGCAATTTCGGGCGCAGCTACCCGATGAGTATATCATTATTCATGGGGTTAGCTGGGTGCAGCACGACAGCCGCTACCATGACCAGGATGGTGAGATAGATTTCCTCCTCATCCACCCCCACCGTGGCCTACTCATCCTCGAAGTGAAGGGCGGGCAGATTTCCTGTCAGTTTGGCCGCTGGTTCAGCCGCGACCGGGGAGGGCTGGAGCATCAATTGAAGGAAAGCCCCTTCGACCAAGCCACCCGCCACAAGCACGCCCTATTCAAAAAGCTAGTTGCCATCGCCGCGACCAGTCCCTACGCCACGCAGTATCAGGCCCATGCCCGCATCGCGGTCGCCTTCCCCGATACCTTGGTGGGGGCGACCAATCTCGGCCTGTTCGCCGAGGCCACAAACATTATCGACTCCCGCGACCTGAACAACCTCGAAGCCGCCCTCAGCCGCATCATGGGACATGAGGACAAAGGCTATAGCCTGACCAGCGCGGCAATCAAGGCGCTGGTAGATACCCTTGCGCCCAGCTTCACCCTGCCCGCCGTGGGGCTAGCGGCGGAGATCCTGGGTGAGCAGGCGAGTATCCGGCAGCTAACTGAGCAGCAGTTTCATACCCTGCATATGCTGCGCCAGGTGCCACAGGCAGCGATTGGCGGTTGCGCGGGGTCGGGTAAGACGATGTTGGCGATGGAGAAGGCCCGGCGGCTGGTGCGCGAGGGAGCGCGGGTGCTGTTCGTCTGCTACAATCGCCCGCTGGCTGACTATGTGAATGAGCGTTTCGCCGCTGACCCTGACACTAATGGCAAGGTGAAGACCGCCCACTATGCCATGCTGGTGCGCGACCTCTGCCACCAGGCCAAAGTCAAGCTGCCCAACGAGAACAAGATTGCCGCCGGGCAGTTGCAGCAATACTATGATATTGAGATGCCTGCATTTATGGAGCAGGCCATCGCCGCCCTGCCCGATGTGCGTTTCGATGCCATTATCGTGGACGAGGGTCAGGACTTCCTTGACTTCTGGCTGGATACGCTGAAGAGGCTGCTCGTCGGCACAACCAGTGTATTCTATATCTGCTTCGACAGCAACCAGCGCATCTACGGCGACAACCGCGCCACCCTCAGCCAGTGGGATGGGCCGCGTTTCTCGCTTGACCTCAACTGCCGCAACACCAAGAAGATTAACACGCTGGTGATGCGCTACTACCAGGGCGACGACCCACCGGAAGCGGGCGGGCCGGATGGTCGAGCGCCGCTGATAGTGCCGGTGGCGGTGGGCAGCGAGAAGGAGATGCTGCGACGCACGTTGAACGAACTGGTGAACACTCAGGGTCTGCCGCTCTCCGACATCGTGGTGCTGACCCCGCTAGGCGAGGCGCGGAGCGTGTGCAAAGAGGGCGATAAGCTGGGTAGCATCGTGCTGACTTGGAAACGCAAGGCGGGAGCGGGGCAGGTACGCATCTCCACCATCGCCAAGTTCAAGGGGCTGGAAGCGCCTATCGTCATCCTCATCGAGCCAGACAAGGCGCACGAGGGCGCGGTGCGCGACTACTTGATGTACGTGGCATTGTCGCGGGCGACCAGCCAGCTAATCGTGCTAGGCGAGTTGCCTAAACCGCAGAAGGAGGCGGCAGCGGTAGGAGCTGAAGCGATCATGGAAGGGATGGGCGATGAACAGTAGCAGCGCAGCAAAGAGCCGTGACTCCATATAGCTTATCGTTTGTTATAGATCGGCAATTATAATCTTGGGAGGTTTACCTTATGGCTTACGCACATACCCCTAATGCCGAAGGCAAGTGGCACGAATTGCCCGACCATCTGCGCGGCACTGCCGAGCTGGCCCGCGAGTTCGCCAGCGCCTTTGATGCGGAGGAGCTGGCCTATTATATCGGGCTATGGCACGATGTGGGCAAGTTCAACCCGAAGTTTCAAGAATATCTGGAACAGCGCAACCAAGGGCTGAAACCACACACGCTTG
>JANXYP010000199.1 GCA_025355955.1 Chloroflexota bacterium | reverse complement strand
GGCGATTTCTCCCCTCACCCAACCCTCTCCCCGCTGGGGCGAGGGCTTTTGCCAGCGGTAAGCATTGAGTTGTGGCGGGTTTCTCCCCTCACCCAACCCTCTCCCCGCTGGGGCGAGGGCTTTTTGCTGTGCAGCCTTCAGTCCTCACCAGTTAAGTACCCGCCGCTCCAGCCAGCCAACCAGGGCGTAGGCGGCGGTGGCGAGGGCGACCAGGGTGAAGAGCGCGACGAAGCGCAGGCTGGCATCGAGGTTGACGCTGGAGTAACTGAGCAGGTAGCCGAGGCCCGCGCTGGGCGAGATGAACTCGCCGACCACTGCGCCAGTGGCGGTGAGGGTGACGCTGATGCGTAGACCAGCGAAGATGCTGCGGGCGGCGAGTGGCAGTTCGACAAGGTAGAGCTTCTGCCAGGCGGACGCACCGAACAGGTCGGCCACTTCCAGCAGGTCGCGCTCGATACCACGCAAGCCGCTGATTACGCTGACGGTGATGGGGAAGAAGACGATAATGGCGCAGACCAGCACCTTGGGCAACAGACCAAAGCCGAACCAAAGCACCAGTAGCGGGGCGATGGCGACGATGGGCAGCGCCTGGCTAGCGGCGATATAGGGGGAGAGCAGGCGCTCCAGCGGGCGTAGCTTGTAGATTAGATAGCCGAGTAGCAGCCCCCCGCCGGCACCGAGGGCGAAGCCCAGCGCCATCTCGCCGAGGGTGACGAACGTGTTGCTGACCAGGATGCCGCTGCTGACCGCCTGCCCAAAGCGCACTGCCACCTGCGCGGGGCTGGGCAGGATGTAGGCAGGATAGTTGCCCACCCAGACTACCACCTGCCAGATGGCGAGGAACAACCCCAGCGCAAAGAGGGCGCTAACCCAGCGGTCGTTGATCTGCCAATGGTGACGCGCCATCACCGGCGCAACCTCTCCCCTTCCAACAGGAGGAGTAAGCGAGTCTCCCCTCCCGGCGGGAGGGGTAATAGCAGCTCCCCTCCCGCCGGGAGGGGCTGGGGGTGGGTCCGTGTAGCGCGATTCGCTCCCTCTCCCAGCCTCCTCCGAAGGGGGAGGGGTAATAGCATCTCCCCTCCCACCGAGAGGGGCTGGGGGTGGGCCTGTGTAGCGCGATTTGCTCCCTCTCCCAGCCTCCTCCGAAGGGGGAGGGGTAATTGTAGTTCCGTACTCATGCCTCATGCCTCATACCTCATGCCTAAAATAAAAACCCTGGCTTCGCTGAAGGAAGTCAGGGCTGGGGATGACCGAACACACCAGCGAATTTTAGCTGGCGTGAGCCGATGGCACGCCCAGGCATCGCGGGCTGTGCTGACACGGAGTGTCATCCCCAGCCGTAGATGTGGGGTAAGGTCGGTCTTCTTTCATCCGGACTGTAACCGTCGGCCCTGGCTTCGCACCAGGTCTGCCACGTTGGCTTAACGCGGCTCGCGGGCTTGCATATACTGCTTACCGCCGGTCAGGAATTGCACCCTGCCCTGAAGACCTATTCAATTTACGGGGTATTATACCGATTTACCACACTTGTTGTCAAGCGAACACGAAGATAAGGAGTTTTGCAAACTCTTGAAACTTGCATTTCACCGCAAAAGGTGGTAGAATCGGTGCAATCCCCAACAGATTAAACCAGCAGAGTCAGGCAAGGATACGAACCGAACAAGCAAAGCAGAAGCGCTTTGAACCGAACCATGATTGGCGCTGTATATAACTTATGGAGGCGTGACCCTGCGTCTCCATCCCGCACAGGCGGCTGTAGCATTGGCGGGTATCTAAGGCGGCAATCATCCTGCGAGATTGAACAGCAGGGCAGTCAGCAAGCAAACTCAGGCACAAGGGAGTGCTAGAGCCTTGCCGTTGCCCCGCCCAGCCCAGATAGGTACCCTTATGCCAGACGAACAGAGACCGCTTGGTGTAGATGCCGAGCTTATTCTCGCTATCCAGAGCGGCGACCTCGATGCTTTTGAGGCGTTGTTCGGTAAATACAAGGGGCTGATCTTCCGTACCGCCCTGGCGATTACCCATGACAGCGGCACGGCGGAGGAAGTTTTGCAGGATTGCTTCCTCAAAGCCTACACTAACATTGATCGGATCAACCCTGAGGTGCCGATCTCGCCCTGGCTGCATCGGGTGGCGGTTAACCTCAGTTGCAACGCGCTGAAGAAGCGCCGCTGGCTTGAGCCGCTGGAGAACATCGCGGAGCGGCTGTTCAGCGACAACGGTGGGTCGCCAGAGGGCGCTGCCGAGATGGGCGAACTCAGCGGGATGTTGCGGCAGATGATTGACAAATTGCCGCTCAAGCATCGCGTCGTGGTGGTGTTGCACTACCTGCAAGAGTTCTCTCTGCCGGAGATTGCCTACATCATTGATTGCCCCGTCGGTACGGTCAAGTCGCGTCTCCACTACGCCCGGCAGGTGTTGCGCGTGGGACTGGAGAAGGAATATGGACAGGCAGCGCCTGCGGCGGCCGGATTGGGGATGGAGGTTGTGTTATGGTACCCCGCGCATCTGACAAACAGAGTGGCTGTATTATCAGCGACGAAGAGACGGAGATGGCACTGCAGCGGATGATGCGTGAGCAGTTCGGCACAGCAGAACCAGCGGCTCAGTCGTGGCAGAGGTTGCACAGTAACATTACTGCCAGGCAGCCGATTGATGCTCATCAGGAGGTGCAACCTCGCCTGATTAGCGTCAAGCTGGCCTGGGTCAACCTGTTCGTGCCACGGATGCTGCAAACCGCGCTGGCGGTCGTCATCATGCTGACGACGGTGATGACTAATGGGGCTAACCTCGGTAGCCTGATGCAGCATCAATCTACTGGCTACGTTCAGCCTGCGCCCACCAACAACCAGCGGCTCGACGATCGCACCCAGGATCCGCCCATGATCAAAAACCTTCCTAGTTCAAATCAACCCCCATCGCAAGCGCCAGCCGATCATTCAGCACAGGCTAGCAACGCAGTTAGCGAATACGAGCGGGTACGCCCTGATCTACGTCCGCTAGAGGTTAGCTATGAGAACTCGCAACTAAAGCTGGGTGAGTATTACGTACATTGAGCGGCGCAACCCTACCAACCCCATCTGCGTCTGCAGATGGGGTTTCTTTATGCCCCATCTGGCTAGCCGCAACCTTCGGGATGACTAATGGGTGTCGCGCAAAGTTTGTGAATATCTTGACAAAGTATGTGGCAGCGGGTTATAATCCCTAAGAGCATTACGGTGGCAACCAGATAAGAGGTTGCAATGATTGTTCGGCTGCTAAGGTCGAACCACACAATTTTGGATTATAAAGATGGCAACCACATCGCCCCTATCCAACCCCCATATAAGCGTCCCTGATAAGCCCAACCCTGCTGCGCTGGTCAACCCAGTGCAAGAAGAACTCAAGCTAGTCGAAGAATTGCTACGCTCAGTAGCACAAGTAAACTACGCCTTCCTCGCCGACATCCTTGAAGCAATCATCAGTGCTGGTGGCAAGCGCCTGCGGCCCACCGTGCTGCTACTGTCCGCCCGCTTCTATAAGTACGACATCCCCCACCTGGTACCCGTCGGTGCGGCCATCGAACTGCTACACACCGCCAGCCTGGTGCATGACGACACGATTGACGATTCGCTGCTGCGGCGTGGCAAGCCGACCCTCAACTCAATCCTGAGCAACGGCGCAACCGTGCTAACCGGCGATTACCTATTCGCCCACGCTGCCAGCCTCAGCACGCGCAGCGAGAATATCCGCGCCGTGCGCCTCTTCGCCGATAGCCTGGTGACGATTATGGATGGCGAGCTGGCGCAAATCGCCAGCGGGCGCAACCCAGAGCGGGCGCGGGAAAACTACTACGCCCGCATCTACGCCAAAACCGCCTCGCTATTCGAGGCCGCCTGCCGCATTGGCGCGGTGGTGGGGCTAGCGCCGGAGCAGGGGGTAGAGCGGCTGGGCCGCTACGGGCGACAGATGGGCATGGCCTTCCAGGTGATTGACGACATCCTCGACTTCCAGAGCAACACCGCCGATCTCGGCAAGCCGGTGGGCAACGACCTGCGCCACGGCACCGTCACCCTGCCCGCGATGTACTTCATGGACGAAGCCCGCAGCGACGACGAGCGCCAGTTGGTACGCAGCGTAATCGAGGGCAAAGTGGACAACGATGAGCAGGTCAACCACGCGGTCAAGCTAATCAAGGAGTCGAACGCGCTGGAGCTGGCCTACCGTCAGGCCCGCCTGTTCGCCAACGAGGCCAAGGAGGCGCTAGCCGACTTCCCCAACAACGAGAACCGCCAGGCGCTGGAGGCGATCGCCGATTTTGCGGTGGAGCGGGATCGATAAACCACAATATTGAAGCACCCAGCGGGGGTTGGGGAGAAATGCTGACCTACATCAGAGTCCAAGCAATGGTGATATAAAACACCTCCCTTAAAGATTGATCAGGTTCGAGATTCTCCTAAGCCCCCCAGCGGGGGCTTTTTGCGTGTAATACCAAATAGCCGAGGCGATGCTATAGTTCTGTAGGGGCGAACCGTTGTTCGCCCTGCCTCAATCTATCGCGGCACCACCGCTAAGAGGAGATGCTATAGTTCTGTAGGGGCGAACCGTGATTCGCCCTGCCTCAATCTATCGCGGCACCACCGCTAATTGGTATAATACACCATTCTTTATGCCTAATCCTGGTGATGGAGGCGCGATCAGTCCTCATATCTACATCTTTAGACTGATGTTCAGGATTTGACAGTTGTGCTACAATAGCGACGCGGCAGAGGGATTGCCGCAGCATTATCTTGCAACGGTTCCGGCCCAGGCTGAATGTCAGGGCCACAGGGAGCAAATCTTACAGGAAGGCAGGTGAGTGAAGATGGCATGGAACGCCAGCATCGTGAGCCAACTGGCCGCTGAAATCAGCGGTTGCCAGTTCCGGCTGCCCGCGACCGCGACCCAATTCGGGATCAGCGGTAGCGTTGTGCTTACGGCGGTAGCCGCTAGCGATCAGAATAGGCGTACTGTGCCAATCTTCAGGCGGCGACGGTGTTGACACCGTAACCCCAACCTCAGCCCGAAGATGAACTCCGTGAGTGGCCCTGTACGCAAGTCGAAGCCACGCACGGAGTTTTATTGTCCCCAAAACATCTAGGGCTGGGGCGGGAAAGAAAGGGTGGCAATCGTGATCGAAGGAAGACAGATAGAACGTAGTCAGGTCGAACGTAGCCAACCCGCAGTCAACCACACGAACAGGAGCGAGCCAATGCAAGCAACCCTGGAGCGCGACCGTAGTAACGCGCCCAAGCGCAAGTTCTACATCCGGCTGAAGCTGGAGGTGGGGATGCGCCCAGTCAGCGCCGAACCGCAGCCACAGCCCGCCGACCCGCTGGAAAAGGCCCAACGCCAGCAGCGCGCCGAACAGCACGGCAGCAACGTGCGCGAAGCCGCCTTCCTTCGCCTGAAGCTGGGGTAGGTCAGCAATGAGGACTGAGGACTGAGGACTAGTGCTTTGCTCCTCCCCCACCGGGGGAGGCTAGGAGAGGGTCCGAGTGGCAAGCCCAACCTATTCTCCCCATCACCTTTCCGTAAGGCGGGAGGCAAACACGAAAATAATTAAGGAGCAACATGGGCATAACCATCAATAGCCTAACCAGGGAACAGATCAGCTACCACATTCGACTTAGCCGCAACGACGAGGTGCAGGCGCTAGCCGAGTTCGTTGTCGAGATCAATCGCCTGGAGCCAACCATCGAAAGCAACAGCCAGACGGTGAACGATTACATCGAGTGGTTTAGCAGCCCCTCATCATTTGAATACACCCGTTGGCAAGCCAACCTCAGCAACCCCGACGGCAGCGAGGGCGCAATGATCGGTCGGGCTGGGATGCGCCCGCCTACAGCCGAGGGATTTAGCTTTGGCACAGTCGAGGTGCATCCCAATTACCGCAATCGTGGAGTGGGCCGCGCCCTCTATGACCTGGTGGAGCAGCAGGCTCGGACATGGAAGGCAAAGACCGTGCTGGTCGAGGATAACCAGCGCTACACCTTGCTGCGCGAGTTTCTGGAGCGGCGCGGCTTCAAGTTCGATCGCTTTAGCTGGGAGATGCTGCTGCCCGCCGCGCATCCGGTAATCGCAGCCCAGTGGCTGGACGGCATAACGATACGTACCTTCAAGCCAGGGCAGGATGAGCAGCTTTATCACCATTTGATCAACTCCGCTTTCGCCGGTCACTTTGCCCTCACCACCGTGCCGTTCGAGCAGATTTTGCATTGGATAAAGCAGCCCAACTTCAATCCCGACGGCATATTCTTCGCTTTCGCCGGTGCGGAGCCTGCTGGTATTTGCGCGGCAATCGTACATCCCAACGCCGAGAGCGAGGGCTGGATCGAAGATCTGGCGGTGATGCCTGCCTATCGGCGGCAAGGCGTGGGCCGAGTGCTGCTGCTTACCGGCGTGAACTGGCTGCGCCAGCGGGTCAGCAACATCAAGCTGGGGGTGGAGGGCAAGAACGAGCGCGCCTTGCCGCTCTACACCAGCGTCGGCTTTGAGCGGCACGACAGTCGCTTCGTCATGCTGAAGCAGCTTGGCTAACCTCTATTCCCCTCCCGCCGGGAGGGGTTGGGGTGGGTCCGTGCTACAGCACGTCAAGCTATCATCGGGAGCAGTGGGGGTGGGTCCGTGCTACAGCATATTAAGCTATCATCGGGAGCAGTGGGGTGGGTCCGTGCTACAGCACATCAAGCTATCATCGGGAGCAGTGGGGATGGGTCCGAACAGCCAATAGGTATTTGAAGGGAGTGACAATGAGTTTGACCATCCGACCAGTTACCGCGAGTGACTGGCCGACCTTCGCGCAGATCTACCCGGCCTACATTGCCGAGTTGCCCACTGAGTCTGGTGACACCGACGACATGATGCCATGGCTGCGTAGCCAGTTTGATCTGGCGCTGCAAGGTCAGCGCTACATCTGGTTTGCCTACGATGGTGAGCGACTTGTCGGCTCCACCATGTTCGCAGTGTTTGAGAACTTCCCCGGTTCGAGCAACAAGTTTGGCATATTGATGGACTTCTACATCGTGCCGCAGGCGCGGCGGCAGGGCTGGGGTCAAGAGCTGGCCCGCGCCGCCTTCGCTAAAATGCGGGCCGAGGGCGCAGATAATGTTGAACTAAATGTGCTGCTCGAGAACCACCGCGGCCTGGCCTTCTGGGAGAGCCTGGGTTTGCACACCCACCACCATGTACTGAAGATGCCACTGCAGGATGTGAAAGAGTGAACGAGGCCAGCAAGTGGCGGCTAGAGATAGCGCATAAGGTTGCGCCGATTATCGCCGCCAACCCCAACGTGCAGGCAGTGATGCTGGGCGGCTCGGCGGCGCGGGGCTGCGCCGACCGCTACTCCGACATCGAGATTGGCGTGTTCTGGGCCACGCCGCCCAGCGACGAGCAGCGCATTGCCCACATCGCGCCCGCTGGTGGCGTGCTGTGGACGCTCGACCCCTATGATGCAAGCGTGGAAGAGTGGATGGAGGAATGGGGGCTGGGCGGAGTGAAGATGGATATGCGTAACCTGACCGTAGAACGAATGAACCGCACCGTGGCCGATGTGGTGGATAGGTGCGAGACTAGCGGGTACAAACAGCAGACTATCTCTGCCGTGCTGCATGGTATACCTCTCTACAACGCGCCTATGGTCGAAGGCTGGCAGGCGAAGGCACGACATTACCCTGACCGGCTGAGGGTGGCAATGGTCGAGGCGAACCTGGGGATTGATCCCTGGTGGTGGGTAGCAATGATCGCAGGTCGGGGCGATTTGCCGCTGGTATATCAAGCGTTCGCCAATGCCGCGAAGCAGATGCTGGCAATGTTGATGGGCCTAAACCGCATCTACCACCCCGGCTTCAAGTGGATGGCACGCACCATCGCCGAGATGGCGATTGCCCCGCCCAATCTGGCTGCCCGACTGAATGATGTGTTCCACGACGCGCCACAGACGGGCATCGAGCAGATGCAGCAACTGGCGCTGGCGGTCTACAACCTGATTGACCAGCATATGCCGGAGGTGGATACTAGCGCGGCGCGAAGACGTTTCCTCTCGCTGCGCCAACCGTTCGACCAACCGCCTGCGGGCGTACTGTAGGCCAAAAGTCGCAGCGCAAGATACCCTTGCAGACCGACGCGCCAACAGCAATTTTCGCGGAAAATAGCAGACGATAACACTTCAGGCAAGGAGAAACGACCGTGATGGACACGCTAACAAAGATTGACGTACAGCGGGTGGATACTACCGACTTCAGCTACATAATCCGCCGCACCGAGGAGGGTGACCTACCCGATGTGGTCGCGTTCTACAATGACAACGAGCGGCACGAGCCGACCAGCGACGATGGGCAGGCTACCACCATTGGTGAGCAGCAGCGCTGGTGGAACGATCCCCGTCGCAAGGGTAGTAGTTGGTGGCTGGCCCGCCTGCTCGATCGCGACGGCAGCGAGGGGCCGATTATCGGCGACGCGGATTTCGAGCATAAGCCCGGCGAGGAGCAGGCGTTCAGCGGCTTCTCCGTCCATCGCGACTACCGTAGGCGCGGCATAGGCACGCGGCTCTACCGTCAGATTGAGCAGCAGGCGGCGGAGCAACCGCTGGCAAGGTTGTACAGCGGCGGGGCGAAAACGCATACGCTGAAGCAGGAGTTCCTGGCGCGGCGTGGCTTCGAGTTTGACCGCTACTTCTGGCGGATGCGCTTGCCCGCCGATAAAAACGTGCCAGCCCCGCAATTGCCGGAGGGCTACACGGTGCGTACCTTCGTTCCCGAACAGGATTTGGAAGTGTTCATGAACGTGCGTAACGTCAGCTTCGCTGAACACTTTGGCAGCACCCCCTACACTGTCGAGACCGCCACCTATGTCACCCAGCAAGAGATGTTCCAGCCGGAGGGGCTGTTCCTTGCCTTCAAGGATGGCGAGATTGCTGGTTACTGCTGGGCGGCGATCAGCGCGGAGGAGAACGCCCGCCGCAAGGTGAGCGTCGGCTGGATCGAACACCTCGGCACCGTGCCGGGGCAGCGCGGCGTGGGCCTGGGCAGGGCGTTGCTGCTAATCGGTGTTCACCACCTACGCCAGAGTGTATCAGTAGTCGAGCTGGGCATGGAAGGCAAGAATGCGACCGCGCTGCGCCTCTACGAGAGCGTCGGCTTCTATCAAGAGTCGGCCTGGGCCAATATGGTCAAGCCATTGAAGCCAGAAGGAGCAAAGTAATGACCGCGACAATCGAACCAATCACTATCCCATTTATCCTGCGCCCATTCACCCTGGCGGACATCCCTGTTGCCGTTGCCTTGCATCAAGAGGTGGAGGCGCGGGAGCCGGTCGGTGAACATCACACCGTCATGGAGTATACCGATTGGCTAAATGGCCCGTTCAGCAATGGTGCGGTTATCACCCTCGCCTTCGTCGCCAATCCCGACGGCAGTGTGGGCAAGCTGGTCGGCGAGCTGGTAGTGGAGAAGGATGAGCGCAACGAATTCGCCTGGGCGGAGATGACCATTCATCCTGACTACCGTCTGCGTGGGTTGGGTCGCACCTTCTACGACCGGGCGCTGGCTGATGCGCGGCGGCGAGGGGCAGGCGAATTGCGCCTCGGCCCCGACCAGAAACACACCTTGATGATTGACTTCCTCAAGCGACGCGGGCATGAGCCGGAGCGTTACTTCTGGGAGATGCGCCGGGCCGCCGATACGCCCGTCACGGAACAAGCGCAGTTGCCGCCCGGCTTCACAGTACGCACCTTCGTGAGGGGCCAGGATGAGCAGGCGTTCATGCAGGCGCGCAACGGCAGCTTCGCCGAACATTTCGGCAGCGTGCAGCGCACTGTAGATGAGATGATCGCTATTACCAATCTCTCCGAGTTCGACCCCGCCGGTCTGTTTCTGGCTTTCGCCGCCAACGGTGAGGTCGCTGGGCTGTGCTGGACCACGATTGACCCCGATGCGAACGCGGCGCGAGGCGAGGAAGTTGGCTGGGTCAACACCCTGGGAGTCGTGCCTGCCTACCAGCGCCACGGGTTGGGCCGCGCCCTGCTGCTACTCGGCGTGCAGCACCTGCGCCAGCACGTGCCGATCGTCGAGCTAGGGGTGGAAGGCAAGAACGCTAAGGCATTGCCCCTCTACGAGAGCGTCGGCTTCGTGCGGCACAAGGGCAATGTGAACATGAGGAAAATGCTGAATGATGAATGATGAGTGATGAATTGAAGTACGCTATCCGCATCATGACCGAGTCCGACATTGTGTCAGTGGTGAACTTCTATGATGAGCTTGAGGCGCTTGAACCGATGGGTCATGACATCACCCTGGAAAGTTTTACCCAGCGCTATCATGAGCCAAACAACCGCTACTACACTCGCCTGCTTGCCCAGCTGATGAATGTAGATGGTAGCGAGAGCAAGCTGATCGGCTATGGTTTCATCCTCAAGCGCGATGATGACGACACCGCTGCGACTCGGCTGCACGTGCTGCCGGAATACCGCAATCACGGCATCGGTAGCAGCATCTACCAAAGGCTGGAGCAGCAGGCCCGCTAGCAAGAGGCCAACCAGATGATCAGCGAACCCGATGAGCGAGCCAGCCTCACCCCGCCCTTCCTTACCAAACGCGGCTTCATCCGCGACCATGCCACCTGGACGATGCGCCTGCCCGCCGACCAGACTATGCCGGCACCGCAAGTGCCGGACGGCTACACCTTCCGCAACTTCCAGCCCGGCGACGAACCAATACTCCGCAAGGTCGCCACCGCGTCGTTCGCAGGCTTCAAGGACTACTTCCCCAGGGATACGGAGCAGGCGGTCGAGGAGACAAGGGAGCCAGACTACGACCCCGCCCGCCTGACTTTTGCCTTTGCCAGCGACGAGGTGGTGGGCTATTGCCAGGTTGAGGTCGAGGCCGACGAGGGCAAGAGCTGGATTGACAACCTCGGCGTTGTCCCCGCCCACCGCTGCGTCGGTCTGGGGCACGCCTTGCTGCTGGCGGGCATCGCCTACCTGCGCCAGTTTGTGCCTATCGTCCTGCTGGGGGTCGAGGATTATAACGACAAGGCCATCCGCCTTTATCAAACGGTCGGCTTCGAGAAGCAGCGTGGCGAAGTGGCGATGGTCAAGCAACTTAGCGAGAGCGAAGTACGATTATGCAAACTACGATTGAGATGAATAATGCGTGACTTGAACTACACAATTCGCCTGATGACCGCAACTGACATCCCTGCGCTCATAGACTTCTACAATGCGCTGGAAGCAGTGGAGCCAACCGACGCGAGTTATAGTGTCGCTGAGTACACTCGCGCCTACAACGAAGCGATCAACCGTAATGCTAGCACCCGCTACGTGGCTCGTCTTATTAACCCTGATGGCAGCGAAGGCAAGTTGTTTGGCTATGGAATGGTACACAAGGCGGATAATGATCGTACAGCTTGGTCGCGGCTCAACGTGCTGCCAGAGTATCGTGGGCGTGGTCTCGGTATGGCTATCTATCAGCAGCTACGCGAGACAGTACGTGAGAAGTGGGCAACTGAGTGGCGGGTTGCGCTGCACCAAAGCTGGCAGTTGGCAATCGAGTTCTGGGAGCGGCGCGGTTTCGTGATTGACCGCTACAGTTGGGATATGCGCCTTGCTGCCGATGTTGCTGTGCCAGCTGCCCAGCTACCCGACGGCTTTACTCTACGCAACCATGTGCCGGAGCAAGATGATGAGACGCTATGGCAGGTGAGCAACGAGTCGTTCGCCCAGCATCCTTGGTTCCACCCCTCTACCCTTGAGGAGCGGGTATACGGGACGCAGCAGCCCGGCTTCCAGCCCAGCAACATCCTCTACGCTTGCAACGCAGAAGGGGCAGTGGCGGGCTATTGCTGGACCAGCACCAGTGAGGAAGAGATGCAGCGGCGCAACCTCTTGGTGGGCTGGGTACAGGAGTTGGGGGTTATCCCCGCCTATCAGGGGCGCGGTCTGGGCCGCGCACTGCTACTCAGCGGTATCCGCTACCTGCGCCAAAGCGTGGAAGAGATCGAACTTGCCGTCGAGGGGCTAAACGCGAAGGCACTGCTGCTCTACGAGTCGGTCGGCTTCCGCATCTGCAACGGGCAAGTCAACATGGAGCGCAAACTGGATTGGAGCAAGGATGAGCGCTAATTTTAGCTATTTGATCCGTGTAATGAGCGAGTCCGATCTCCCGGCACTCACTGATTTGATTAACGAGGCGGATGCGCGAGAGCCGATGGAGAACGTCCGCACCCTGGCCGAGATGGAGGAAAATTATCGCTGGCCGAATAGGGATGAAATCTACACCATGGCTCATGCCAGCAGCCCCGATGGTGGCGAAGGCAAACTAATCGGCTACCTGGAATGCGACAAGGATGAGGGCAGCGACATGGCCTGGGCCGAGCTGCTGGTGCATCCTGACTATCGCAATCAGGGGGTGGGGCGGGCGCTGTACGCCGAGCTCGAGCGCCTGGTGTTGCCCAAGCATCCCACCGAGTTGCACTTTTCGCCTAAACAGCAGGCCACCTTGCTGCTAGACTTCCTCAAGCGGCGTGGCTACGAGGCGGAGCGTTACTTCCTGCGGCTGCGGCTACCAGCCGAGGCAACCGTACTGCAAGCGCAACTGCCGCATGGCTTCAGCATCCGCACCTTCCAGCCTGGCGATGAGCAACTCCTGACCGATATACGCAACGTCAGCTTCGCCGATCACTACGGCAGCACCCCGGCTACGATAGAGACGATCAACTATGTCACCCACTTGAACGACTTTCGCCCCGACGGCCTTTTCTTCGCCTTCGCGGGCAACCAGCCAGCGGGCTACTGCCACGCAGCCTTTAGCGCGGAGGAGATCGCTCGCCGCGGCATCGAGGTGGGCTGGATCCATATGCTGGGGGTGCTACCCCAGTACCGGCGGCACGGCATTGGCCGCGCCCTGCTGCTGACCGGCATCCACTGGCTGCGCCGCTTCGTGCCGATTGTCGAATTGGGCGTAGAGGGTAAGAACGACAAGGCCAACCCGCTCTACGCTAGCGTGGGCTTTGTCGAGGACAACGCCCGCATAAACATGATGAAGCCGGTATAGTCACGATGCTTAACCGAACGTTTCCCAGCCTGCGTCGGTTGCCGGGTTAGTTGGTCAGCCACCTGTAGCTGGCAGCAGCCAATCTTTCGTCGGCGGGCGACAACCCCCGGCGATTGCTTCCTGCCGACGCTTGCCGCCCGGCCCTTATTCCGTTGTCCAGCAATGACCATTGCGTGGTTATCTTATATATCGTTAAAGATAGCCTGTGTATTTAATACCAATTAGCCAAGCAGATAGTATTAGGAGTTACGCACACTGCCTTGTAGTAAGCGGGTTGTTGAGGCTAGACGCATAGGCAACTACGCTCAACTTCTCTGCCCCAGGTGCGGAAAACCACGCCCATTACCTGCTTACTATACTGGATCGTGCGTAACTCCTAAGCTTGATGCCTATGTGGCGAATCGCACTCGGCGTGCCGCCCAGGGACCAGGCCAATAGAAACTACTAACCCCAGCATCAAGTCAAAGCAAGCCGTCCCTCGCGGGTGCGAAGGACGGTCTTTTGCTGCTCAGTTTCCGCGCTGAAGCTAGTTCGGGTAGGTCATCGAGCGGAACAGGGTCTTGCTCAATTGCGCGCGAGTAAGGATGTCGTTAGGGCGATAACAGGGGTAAGCCGTTCCCTCCGCCGTACACTGCGCCTGAGTTTCACCGTCGACGATGTTGCGCCCCTTGGCGGTGTAGATGAATATGTAGAAGGCGGAGCTGGTTGGCACATCGGTGAAGAGCTGACCGCTGGTGGGGGTAGTTTCCGGCCAGCCCCACGCCTTGACGATGAACTTAGCCATTGCTCCACGGCTAACCGGCGCGTTGGGCAGGAAGCAGGGGAACTGAGCGTTGGCCGCCTGGCACTGCGCCTGGGTGTAGCCGCTGACGATGCCTGCGATCTTGGCGGTCTCGATGTAGCTATAGGCAAAGTTGTTGGTTGGCACATCGGTGAAGTCGGGTGTGCCGGGGGTGACGATGGTCAGCCCACGCGCCTTTACCACCATGCGGCTGAACTGGGCGCGGGTAGCAGTAGCGTTTGGCGCAAACAGGTTGCCACCAATGCCACTGACTACCCCTTGACAGTAGACGTAGGTGATGTACTGGTGAGCCCAGTAGCTCTGCGGCACATCAGTAAACGGTTCGCTGCACGGAGTAGTAGTCGGCCCCCCCGGAGTGAAGGTTAGCGTTGGCGTATTGGTCGCGCCGAACTGCGTTGGTGTAAGGGTTGGCGTATTGGTCGGGCCAACCGGCGTATTGGTCGGCGTATTAGTTGCAGTTGGGCCACCCGGTGTCCAGGTTGAGGTGGGGGTCCAAGTTGGGGTTGCGGTTGGCGACGTGCCAGTCACGGTCGGGGTGGGCTGGCCGAGGATAGTATGGATATCATAAGGACCCTGGTTGCCATAACTATCAATCATCGAGACACGCCAGAAGAGGTCCGAAAATGGCGAGTAGACGCAGCCGCCAATGCCAGAGTTGGTGTAGCTAGCGTTGACGGTGTCCACGGATTCGATGGGGTGGGTGAAGTTTACATCGCTGGCGGTCTCCAAACGATAGGCGAAGATGCCGCTGGGTTGGCTAGGGTTGCCAGTGGTATCGAAGGCGGGCCAGGTAAAGGTGTAGGTGCAGTTGCCGCTAGGCACCGCACCGCCATCGCTGACATTGACCAACGGGTATTGCTTGGTGAAGGTGATGGGGGTAGTCCAATCGCTCCACGCATTGTTGTTGTAGAGCTGGGTGCGGACGCGATAATAGTACGTGCCATCCATGTAGCCGATGTTGTACGGGGTCCAGTTCAGGTTAACGGTGTTGACCACCTCCAGTGGTTGGCTGAAGTCATTACTGCGGCTGGTCTGCAGTTGGTAGCTGGAAGCCTGGATCACCGGGCTGTTGCTGGGAACAAGCACTGTATCCCAGGCGAAGGTCGGGCTGTGCATCACTGGCGAGGAGTCGGTGATCCCCAAGTTGGGCGGTTGGGGGATGGCAATCTGGAACGGCTGCGTCACCGTAATCCAGTTGGCCCCTGAGAGCGAGTTGTAGTAGAACTCCGAGGCCCGCAACCGATAATAGTAGCTCTGCTGCCCCGCATAGTCATTGACTGGCGTGTAGCTGATGTTCTGGGTTTGCGAGTCGTCATACGGAGTGGTGAAGCCCTGGTCGGTGGCAACGTTAATCTCGTAGAAGTAGGCGCCCTCGGTGCGCGGCCAGGTGAAGGTTGGCACCCCTGAGTTGATTGTGACAGTGGGGGCATTAATCTTGATGTTTACCTTGTTGAAGCGGTTGGGTTTGCTCCATGAGCCGGGGATCTGGCAGGGTATGCCCGATCCACGGCACATCCGCACCCGCCAGAAGTAGGTGCCGCCAGCGTAGGTCGGCAGGAAGCCGCCCCCGTTGGAGCCACCGGCAATACCGCCAAACATGAACTGGAAGGCGGGCAAGCCGTTGATGATACGTGGCGAGTATTCCAGATTCTGATCGGTAAAGCCACGGTCAATTGCGATGTCCACATCGAAGCCGTACATATCGGTCGGTTCCGGCGTATACCAGGCAAGGTTGGAGTTATATAGCACCGAGAGCGCATATGGTATACCTGCGCCGTTGCCGCCGAAGTCGGTGTTGAAAGGATAGGCGAGATTGGGGTGATCGCTGATCGAGCGGAACTGGCTCAGGATCGGGGTACCGCCGGTTGCGCCTGGGTCATTGGGAACAGTGCCATGAACGCTGCCGCTGGCATCGGTGCTATAAGGCTCCATTCCGACCAAGGTGGGGTCGCCAGTGGGAACGTTGAGGTCGGCATTGCCGCGGTAGGCCAGCACGCTGCCAGTAGGGATGGACATCTCGACATAGCCGCTAGTGGTGGTAAACGCGCCGCCTGATGCCACGATGTCAATCAGAGTATTGTCATATCCGCCACTCTGCTGATCCCATGCCCGCATCATGGGGTTGGTCCAACTGCCGTTGGCGTTGTGGTCGAATTTGATCACATACTCAGGCTGAAACTCGCCAGAGTAGCTGATGTTGGTGAATACCGGGTCGTGGGGCGCGCCCGAGGGGCCAGTCACCTGGCCGTTGTTATCAACCAGCGCGTAGTCGAGGTTGATGGGGATTGTATAGCTGACTGCAGTGCCGGTCTGAGCGGAGATGCTCAAGCCGATCTTGTAGGAGTTATTGTTGTTAGCGGGGTCATGGGTCTTGGTGGCATACACCGCGCTGATGTTGTAGGGGCTGCTCGTGACGGTGCCAGTTGCCACTGTGCTGCCGGTAAGCGTGTTGATGGGGTCAGATGTGGTGTACAGCGCCGGGGCGAAGATGTGCAGGCGGTTGGCCGTGGATGTGCTGATCAGATTGTTGCCATTATAGGCCAACACCCGCCAGTAATAGAGGTTGCGCGGCAGTTGCTGGCGCAGCGCCGTGCCAGCGAAGTTGGTATTGAGCGTCTGCACAATGTTACTGAACCCGACATCGGTCGCTATCTGGAAGGTGTAATGGGTTGCCTGTGGGTAGGGATACCAGCGGAAGATCGGGTCCATATTGACGTAGTCTTGCAGGTCGGTGGGGCTTTGCAGCCAGCCGCCGTTGTTGAACTGGTAGGTATAGTCGAGCGCAGGGTTGACTCGCACCGCCCATACCTGGCTAGCGCTGGGTTGCGTAACCCCGTTGATCTGGTATTGCACCCGCCAGTAGTAGATGGTATTGGGGTCGAAGTTGAAGCCAGCGCCGCCGTTGTCGGAGAGGTTGGGACTGAAGTTGGGCTGGGTGGTGGTAGCCTGCAGCAACGTGTCGGTCATATTGATAGTGCTACCGATGGTGATGAGGTAGTTGGTCGCGCTGGTCACCCGCTGCCACTGGAAGATCGGGGTCGCAACACTGCTGGTAATGGGGCGATCGAAGTTAGGGTCGGGGTTGTAAGCGTAGGAGGGGTAGAACAGAGCTGGCACGGTGGACGCGCCTCGCGCCACAGCCGGATCATACTGGAAGCTGAAGGTGCCACTAGTTGCCCCCTTGGTGATGTTGCGGTCGGTGCCATAGGATATGATACGCCAGTAGTAGTTTGTTTGGCCGTCGGGGATAAATACGCCGGGGCCAGCGATATAGCTGGTGGCCGAGGTGAAGAAATCAACCACGATCGAGCCGGTGGGGAAGTTGGAATCGGTAGCCACTTGCAGCTCGTACTCGCGGGCATCGGCAACGCCGCTCCACTGGAAGTAGGGATAGGTTACATGATGGTAGAGGTTGTTGGGGGTGAGCAAGCGAGCCTGGAGCGCCCAGGTGATCCTGAAGTTGAATATTTGCGAAGGCATGGTAGCGTGTTGGCTTGGATCGATGGTCTCCACCGCCCAATACCAGGTGGTGTTGTTGCCAAACATATTCGGCGGGGTATAACTTGTGTAGGCGGTATTAATAACGATCGCGTTGGCAAGGTGCGGATCCTGGCTGTAGAGCAGCTGATAGTGACCTGCGCCCTTTACCGCAGTCCAGTGAAACGGGGGTGTGAAGGTTAGCTGCACACCATTGCTAGGGCTGATCGGGGTTGGAGCGGCCACATCGCTAAGGGTAAAGGAGTGTATGGCGCTGAGAGTGCCTGCAACGCCGCCAACATCAATTGGCGCAACGCACCAGAAGTAGTTACCGGGAGCCAGTCGCAGCTCGACGTTGTACTCCACCTCAGAAGTATAGCGCTGGAAAGCAGCCGAGGAGGGGCAGGTAGAATCGGTGGAGATACGCAACTGATAGGTGTTCGCCCCCGGAACGGGTGTCCAACTGAAGCTGGGATGCTCGAGGAAGGTGAGGGTAGCGCCGTTAGCGGGGCTAGCCAGGGTGGGGGAAGTATTCCAGTGCCGCTGGAAGATAAAGATAGTCGACCAGTCGCTGGCGCAATTGATGGCATCGAAGGAGCGCACACGCCAGTAGATTGATACACCTGCGGGGAAATTGTTGTCTATGACTACCATCCTCGGCGTATGAGTGGTAGCATAAGTATATATATCATAAGCGCCATTGAAACTGGGACTGGGGCCAACCTGGAACTCATAGTAAATTGCATTGGCGGCAGCAGCCCACTGAAAGTTGGGAACACCGATCGGCGGAGCATTATTCGGGTCGGTATTGCCATTGTTCGCCGGGCTGGTCAGTTGTGGCGCTGGTGCGGCGCAATTGGGGTTAGCCTTCGCGGTCATGTTGGCTGCCATTGCGTCAACAGATTTGATCGGGCCGGTGCCAGTGTCAGCCGACGGCGCGGCAGGGGCTAGTTGCGGCATACTGAACAGCATACTGGCGAGTACCAGCAGGATCACTATACGCGCATACCAGGGTGAACGAGGGTTAAGGCGGGGGCTGTGTCTGGTTTTCATCTTCCATCTCCTTGTATATAGCGGGGACACGATTGAGTGAACGTAGATTCAGGTAGCGGCATACGCTACTTTAGATAGTCTACACCCTTTCTGCTAGTTAGTCAATCATGATTTAGCTAACAAGCGTAGCACTTTTTGGCTATAGTTCCAGCATATGGCAGATCGGGGCAGATTGTGGGATACTTTACTAACGAACTAGCAGGCAGGAAAGTTGCAGCAGACTCGACCCGATTTGCATCAACGCCGCGCCGAGAAGCGCCGCGATTGCCGCGCCCTGTAATATACACGCCAGCAGAGCAATAGGTTGGGGATGATGAGGGCATCAGGTGATCTGATTTTGTGATGGGGATTGCTTGACGAACTGATTGAGGCGATACCAGATAAATAGACTGCCAGCGGCAAACGCGGCGGACACCAACATCAGGGTAACGAAACCAAAGCTAATCAGACCCGCACCGATAATCGGGCCGATGATGCCAGCGGCGTAGAGGGGGATAAAGGCAAGGTTGAGGGTGGACGAGCGACGCTCCTCCGGCACCTCGGTGGCAATCAGCGAGTAGACCATCGTGGTGCTGGTGCTGGTGAAGATACTGAGCAGACCAGAGACAACCGCCATCAGCGCGATGTTAGGGGCGAAAGGGAAGAGCGCCAAAGCGATGGCGGTGCCAGCGGCGCAGAAGCCCAGCACGCGGCGGTAACCAAAGCGGTCGCCAATTAGGCCGGTGATGGGGGTGAGCAACGCGCCAAATACGGCGGCGGTGCCAACTACCAGACCAATCGCCGAGTTGAGGGTAGCAGGGTCGGTATAGACATTCTGTACCAGCAGCGGGATGAAGGGGCGGGTCATCTGCCAGGCGAGGATGAGGACGGCGGCGCAAGCGAAGATTAGTAGCGTAACTGGCACGGTTACTACCCCCTTGAGCGCGCCCCAGGCCAGTTGGCCGACACTACCCACCGCCTTTATCAGGCGAGGCGGTTCACGGTAGACGAAGGTGATGAGCAGGCCGGAGAGGACTGATAGCGCCGCGCTAATATAGAACAAGCCGTGCAGGTCGACAATATGGGCATCGGTAAGGAAGCCGCCTAGCTGCGGCCCGACCGCAAAGCCGAGCGGCGAGGCCACGCCGAGGATGGAGAGGGCAAAGCCAACTTGATGACGGGGTGTGACTGAGCGGAGCGCGGCCAGCATCACGCCGGTGTTGCCAAGCTGGAAACCAGCCAGCCCGATACTGAGCGCCAGTTGCAGCGGGTTCTGGCTGATGGCGACCAGCAGGAAGACCAGCGCCTCGATGAAGGCGCTGCGAGCGATGATCACCTTGCGGCTATATTTGTCGGCCCACACGCCCCAGAATGGGATCAGCGGCAGGCCGACAATGAAGACGAGCGGCGTAATCAGGCCGGTGAGCGTGGCCGCCTGATCGGTTGGCACGTTCATCTGATGTTGCAGATAGGTGGGCAGAAAGGCAAATAGCTGACCGAGGATGAACGCCTCGATGAACGAGACGATAAAGAATAGAAAGGCGACGAACTTCCACGACTGTGCGGGGCGCGCAGAGGCGGGGCGAACTGCTGAGTCCGCCCCTGGTTCGGTTTTGATTTGCTCTGGCAGCGCTGCATCCTCTGCGGTTTCTATAACTTTCTCTGAAGCTGCCATAAGCGTCCTACGTCGCCTCCAACTTGCGTACCAAACCGGGATTGCAGATTTGCCTGCTTGGATAATCTTAATCTGCAATCTGCAATCTGCAAGCGCCTAGACCCCGCCATAGGTGTGCAAGCCCCCCAGGAAGTAGTTGCCGAAGAAGGTGAAGATGGTAAGGGCGAAGCCGAGGACGAGTAGCCAGGCGGCGCGGTTGCCGCTCCACGACTTCAGGCTGTGGGCGTGCAGATACACGCCATAGCAGAGCGTGGTGGCAAGCGCCGCGGTCTCCTTCGGATCCCACGACCAGAATGCGCCCCAGGCGATGTTGGCCCAGACCCCGCCTAGCACCAGCACCACGATCATCAGGGGGAAGCCAATCAGCACCGAGCGATAGCCGATGTCGTCGAGGATGGCACGGCTGGGCAGCCAGGTGCGCTTTTCGCCCCCATCGCGCTGCAACAGATACATGATCGCGGCAGCGAAGCCAATTGCGAAGATGCCATAGGCAACAATCGCCACCCCGACATGGATGGTGAGGATGGGGTTCTGCAGCGCAGGGATGAGCGGACTGACCTGGCGCAGCGTGATCGGCAGGGTGAGGACGTAGATGCCCATTGCCACCGCGATCGGCGAGATGAACGCACCCAGAGTAGGCTGACGAAACTGGCGCATCAGTATCAGTCCGAGCAGCACGATCGAGAAGGTGAATGCGGTGCCGAACTCGTACTGGTTGGAGTAGGGCGCGTGGCCGACCGCCATCCAGCGGGCAAATACCGCCAGACCGAGAAAGACCAGCCCCACCCAGTTGACCACCTGGGCATATATGGCAGCGGGATGGCGCGGTTGCTTCACCTGTTCGCTCATCGTTACGCTGCTGGTGCCACCGGCCGTGTTCGCCATATTCGCGCTGACGCTGCGGCGCAATACGCCCTGGGCTAGCACATACCAGATATAGAATCCACCGGCCACCGCCATCGTCATCGTGCCAGCGACCAACATATAAAAGTTCATCTTCTCCATATGCGCCTCCTGCTTGTAGAATGTAAAATGTAAAATGTAGAGTGAGGAAGTTGGTTTGACTTATCCGCGATTATACACCATTTGGTGGGTAATTGCATCCCCTGTTCTCCCCCTCACCGGGAGGGGCTGGGGGTTCGATCCGTGCAGCACGAACTGCTCTCCCTCACTGCATCCCCCTTTAGTGGCGGCCTATCCCCACAGCTTCTGCGGCATTACCACTTGTGGGTAACGTTTAGCCCTTTGGGGAGGGGGTTTGCCACTCACCCACCCATCTCGGCGAACAGTTCGCGCTGTTCGATGATCGCGGGTGACTCGGCGTGGATGGTCGCACCTCCCGCCTTCAGGTGCTCGGCGATGCGCATCATCTCGCGGGCAAGGTCGGCGCGGCGGGGAGCCTGGCCTTTGAGATGGATGATCGCGCCACCCGCGTCCGATTCGACCCGCGCCCACAGACGGCGGCTGGGGAAATAGAACACCAACGCGAGGCCAGTCAGGATACAGGCAACTGCAATAAAGATAACCGTCACCCCGTGGTCGCGCACCACCTGCAGGCCGCTGAACTGGCGCTCGCGTAGGAAGGTAAAGGTCAGCCCGCCCTGCCTCACCGACTGGTTCTGGCTGAGAGTCTCGCGCCACAGCTGATGGTCATCGGTTACGCGGTACATTGCCAGACCAACCTGGCCGGGGCGCAGGGAAGGGTCGCCGGGGCCGGCTGGCTCGACTACATCTACTTGGATAGCGCCGTTCGCCAGGCTGAAGCTGCCCATCGGGTTATTTGGGCCGTACATCTGGCTGCGGTATGCTAGCGATACGCTGCTCTGGTAGACCAATGCGCCGCTGGCATCGTCGGTAACTTTGATATCGGCGGCATTGCCGAAGAATGCCTGGTGAAAGAGGATACCCTTGTACTCCAGTGGCTCGTTGACGCGAATACGCTGCTGTGCCACCTGCTTACCGTTCTCGTATAGCACAATGTCGCTGTAATAATCGGCTGGCCGTCCGTCAGGGTAGTCAACCTCGGTGAAGCCGTTGCTATGCACCATCAGGTTGGTGTCGTAACCCACCGCCCGATCGCCGCCCTCTGGCACGGCAAAGTCCACAATCTTGATGCTGTTGCCCAGCAGCGTTCCCCAGATTGCACCGATAAAGATGAGCACGATGCCGACATGGTTGAGATAGGTGCCAAGCGGCATATAGCGGAAGCGGTCGGCGTAGACGGCATACGCGCCAGTGGCAGCCTGATCCTTGCCTGCGGCGATGGGCTGGCGTAGACGCACGCTGAGGTGGCGGCGCTTAAGCACGCCAGCCAATTGCTGCTCGGCGGCGGCGGGTGCGACTGGCAGCGCGATGGTCGCGGTGTATTCACCGTGGGTGAAGAAGTTGGGGCCGACATCCATACGGGTCTGGGTGGACTGCTTCCACATCTTAGGGAAGCGGTTGAGGGTGCAGACCACGATGTTCAAGGTGAGAACCAGCAACAACAGCTTGAACCACCAGGAGGTGAACAGGTTGAACAGACTGAGGTCGTACATAATGCCGGTGAAATCGCCGAAGCGGGGGGCGAGGCCCTTAACCCACATGGTGCGGCTGGCGGGGTCGCCCTGCAGCTCCGGCGGCATCTGGATTAGCAAGGTGCCGATCAGGGTAGCAATCACGATCAAAGCAATCAGCGTCATCGCCAGGCGCACTGAGCAGAAGAAGCGCCACAAGGCTTCGCCGAAACTGCTGACCCGTTCCTGTGAGGTTGGCGCGACGGGCGCAGGCGGAGTCTTATGCGGCTTCTCCTCGATGGGGATGGCCCGTCCCTGGATGCCATAGCCACTGTCGGCGGGCGCGGCCATATCTCCACTCGCCACGCGGCGACGGCGTTCCTCGCGCTTGTCTGCTCCGGTCAGTCTGGTTGCCATAGGCTAATGTAGAACGTAGAATGTAGAATGTAGAATGTAGATTATGCTTGTAGGGGCGGGTTGCGCTCACCCTGGGTAGTCAGTTGAAGCCGTATTGCGCTAGAGTATCAGCCAGTTCGTGGTCGTTCATCGCGCCGCGCACTACGTGGATGATGATGCCTTTACTATCTACGAAGTAGGTGTTGGGCAGCGAGCCACCGCGATAGCTGATCATTACATTATCGTTGGTGGTGAGCAGCAGCGGCCAACTGAAGCCGCCGTCTTTGGCGTACTGGCTCACCTGAGTGGCATCCTCCTGGCGGTTGACCCCTAGAATTGCCAACCCCATGCCCTTATATTTGTTGTAGGCCACTGCCAGGTCAGGCATCTCTGCACGGCAGGGCGGACACCAGCTTGCCCAGAAGTTGACAACGGTCAGCTTGTGGGTACGGGCCACAGCCAGCAGGTTGACCGACTTGCCGCTAACATCGGGCAGGGTGAAATCGGGCGCAACGGTGTTGACCTGTACATCGCCCTGTTCGGTGCCGGGGGTGACAACTGCGCCGCTGGCGCTACTGTAGCCACCGCCGTTGGAGCTGGAAACATCCGCGCCTGAGTCACAAGCGGCCATCAGCAAGGCAAGTAGCACGAGAGTAATCCCAAATCCGGCTCTGGTCAGCATCAAACAAGCCCTTCCACACAAGCAAATCAGGTGAAACGGTATCAACCCAGGGCTGAGTATAGCCTGATCGGGGTGAGCGTGTCAAGCGTGGTGCATTGATCTTTCATATATAGGAGTTACGCAGTTGCCACAAGAGTGAGGTCATTCTGTAGGGGCGAACCGTTGTTCGCCCTGCTGAACTGCGTAACTCCTAATATACACACTGCGCGGCGAATTGGTATTACTCGCGGGGGCGGCGGGCGCGGTATAGTTTGCCCAATAGCGGCAGGTAGTCGTAATCCCAAGCTCCCACGTAGTTGACCAGTCGCCCGCCGAACCCTTGCTTGAAGCGGTAGACCCCCCACAAGCCACCGCGCACGTTCTGCAGCTCATCGCCCTCGTGGACGGCCTCGGCGGCGGCAATGTCGGCGGGTACACCCCACATATCGTAGGCGGTGCAGCCCAATGATTTAGCCCACTGCATTGCCTGCCACTGCAAGAGGTGGTTGGGCATTGCCGCCCGCCCGCGTTCGCTACTTGCCCCATACATATAAATACCCAGCGGCGGCTGGGCCAGGGCGAACAGCCCGCCGATCGGCGCGTCGCCTTGCTCCGGCAGGTAGGCAAGGAATAGCGCGGCCTGTCCCGATGCGGATGGGCCGAAGATGCGGAAGGCATCCTGATAGTATGCCAGGGTATGGATACCGAACTGATCGCGGGCGGCGGTCTCCTGCATCATTGTATAGAAAGCGGCCACATCGGCGGAGTTGCGGGCCTGCGTTACCTGCACCCCTTTGCGACTGGCGAGGCGGATGTTGTAGCGGGTCTTAGGCTTCATCGCGGCGAGGATCACATCATCAGCGGGGCTGAGGTCGACGGTGATGGTGTTGCGCGGCTGCAACGGTGGCGCGGCGACAAAGCCAAGGCGGCCAAGCCGCTGGCGCAGGTTGGAATCGTCTTCGCAGTTCGGCTCGATGGTGAGGGTGATGGCGCGGTGGGCGCGAGCGTGGCGGTGGATCGCCTTAAATAGCTGGCGAACCATCGGCAGATCCGCCCAGTCCACGATTGGCCCACGGGGGATATAAGCGAGGCGCAGCGGGCCGAGGTTGCGATAGAGCAGCAACGCGCCCGCCAGGATGCGTCCCGGCCACTGCTCGACCACGGCGATGCGGTAGGGCTGCCAGCCGTGCTGCTGCTTCAGCCGCGCCCAGCCATCGGTTTGCAGCAGGTGACCGCCCTGGGCGCGGACAAAGCTATCCCACTCGCTGCCCTGCGCTGCATCCACCACGATGCCATGGCGGGGGCCGGTTGCCAACTTATCGTTGCTCATTGGGTGGCAGGTGGAAGTGGCTGGGTGGGGTGGCCGGGGCGCAGTTGCGGAAGATCTCGGCAATGGCGCTAACCTCGGTGAATTGGTCTACGACGGCGATGAGATCGTTGGAGGTGCTGATGCCGAAGCTGATTAGCTCGAAACGAATACCGCGCATCTGCACCGCCTGCACCAGCCGAATGAAGTCGCCATCGCCGCTGACCAACACCACCACATCGAGGTTCTGGGCCATAGTAAGCATATCTACCGCGATTTCGATGTCGAGGTTGGCCTTAATCCGCCCACCCTCGTACTTGTGGATGTCCTTGACAATGACTTTGTAGCCGTTGGAGCAGAGGAAGTCGATAAACTTGCGCTGGCTGGCGTTCTCAGGGTCGATGCCGGTGTAGGCGCAGGCGCGGATCAGGTGCCGCCCACGCACTGCGTACTCCAGTAGGCGGCAGTAGTTGACCTCCACCCCTACGCTCTTGGCCGAGTAGAAGAGATTGGATACATCCACAAACACGCCGACATTCTGACAGCCTTGCATCCCATAGTTTGTATTCATCACAATACCTCTTTGATTGGAGAATGTAGAATGTAGAATGTTCTGATGTTCTCCCCTCCCACCGGGAGGGGCTGGGGGTGGGGCGTAGCAACGCGACTCGCACCCTCCCCTACCCTTCCCGGTGGGAGGGGGAACTACACCCCTGCCATCAAAACTTTGTTTAAGCGGTACTCGAACCTCAGTCATCAGTACGCGCCAAACAAAGTTTTGATGCGCCCTACTCTCCCTCCCCGCCTCCCCCTTTTGGGGAGGGGTTATCAGTCCTCAGCCCTCAGTCCCCAACCCTCAGAGTGAGGCGGTGAGAACACGGCCCAGGCGTTTGATGCCCTCCTCGATGTCGTCGAGGCTGGGTTGGCTATAGGCGAGGCGGATGTTGTTGCTGCCACTATCTGAGGCGAAGCAAGCAGCGCCGGGCAGATAATCAACTCCCTCCTCATGGGCGATCGGTAGCAGAGTGCGGGCATCGAGATGATCAGGCAGAGTGAGCCAGATGAAGAAGCCGCCCACTGGTTCGCTCCAGCTAACGCTGGGCGGGAAATGCTGGCGCAGGGCGCGGAGCATCGCGTCGCGCTTGCGCTTGTAGTGCTGCTGAAGTTGCTCGATGTGGGGGCCAAGCTCACCTGCCTCGATGTAAGCGGCGGCGATGGCCGAGGAGAACGGGCTGGTACCGCCGTCGTCCTTGAAGGCGGCCAGCTTACGGATAATCGGCTCAGGGGCGATAACCCAGCCGAGGCGCAGGCCCGCCGCCAGGATCTTGCTGAAGGTGCCGGTGCGGATGACGTGGCCGCGGATATCGCCTAGCGCGTCGATGCCAAACAGCGACGGCAGTGCGTCGCCCTCAAAACGAATGTCGCGGTAAGCATCATCTTCCAGGATCAGGGTGCGGTACTCGGCGGCGAGGTCGAGCAGATCGTGGCGACGGGGGAAGGACAGGGTCACGCCGCTGGGGTTCTGATAGTTGGGCATCACGTAGAGGAACTTGACCCGTCGTCCAGCAGCATGGGCGGCCCGCAGCGCGTGTTCCAGCGCGTCAATCCTGATGCCGTCGCTGTCGAGCGGCACTTCGATGATCTGAGCCTGGGCGCGGCGGAAGCTGTTGACCGCGCCGAGGAAGCTAGGCGCTTCCGCCACCATATAGTCGCCTGGGTCGAGCAATACGCGGGCAACCTGGCTCAACGCGCCCGACGAGCCATTGGTGATCATCACCTGATTGGGGTCGAGGTCCAGCCCCTCATCGTCCTTCAACTTGTGGATCAACGCGGCGATCAAGCGATGGCTGCCGTGAATGCTGCCATACTGCAGAGCAGTGGCGGCGTGTTCGCGCAGCACCAGACTGGCCGCGCCAGTCAGTTCCTCGCTGGGGAAGGTGGCGGCATCGGGCAGGCCGTAGGTAAAGCTGATCAGGCTTGGGCGTGGCCGCCCGCTAGGCTCTGCAGCCGGAGTATTCCAGGCGCGGGCCGAAGCCGACCAGAGTTCCGCGTATAGATGGTTGTCTACAGTTGTTTCATCCATGGATTAAAGTACCCCTGGCGGGCCGTCGGCGAGGCCAGCTTCGGCGAGCGCATCCTGGGCGGCATCGCTAATCGCCTTATCTTCGCTCTGCGTCAGGCGCTTGAGCGCTCCAGTGGCCGCCGCACCACCGATCTGTCCCAACGACCAGATCGCGGCCAAGTTGACCTCAGTATCCCGATCGCCCAGCAATCCCATCAATTGGGGAACGACGCGCCGATCATTCAGTTCGCCAGCAGCACGGGCCGCCTCATAGCGCATTTCGACAGAGCGGCTGTCCATCTCAGCCAACACCGTGTCCAGCCAGCGGGCATCCATGTTGCGGCCCATCGCGTGAACCGCGCTCGCCTGCATCTGCGCTTCATCACTGCGATAAGCATCACCAATTGCAGCAAAAATACTCTCGTCATCGCTGAGATAGGCAACCGCCTCGATGGCGCGGCGGCGAACCTCGATCGGCTGGCTGGCATCATTGTAAACCGCTAGCAAGGTGTCGCGCAAGCGCTGCTGCTGATAAGGGCGCAGCTTGCCGATCTCGGCTCGATAGGCGAAGTGACCGAGCGACAGCGCTGCGGCTGCCCGCACTTCGGGTGATGGGTCGGTGGCGACGTGATCGAGCAGGCTGTTTAGCGCGGACGAGCGCTCACTCTCCCACAGGCCGTCGGCGGCGGATTTACGAACTGCGGCATCACTATCGTCAATCGCTTGCAGGCAGAGGTTATCAAAGTCATACTCCACGTTGTCCTCAGCCAACTGCGCCAGATTGCTAACGATGCGGTGGCGGCGTTCGACCGGGATCTGGCTCCAGCGGGCCGCCAATTCGCGGCGCTCCACTGCGCTCAGGTCGGACAGGAAGGTAAGTTCGCGAATGGCGGGTTGTTCGCTACCGCTAACCAGCCGCTCGAGGTATGTAACGAAGCGGGGGGTGAGGACGCTGCGGTCTTCACCATCGGCGGACAGATCGAGCTGCGAAATGGGCAGGTTGTACTTCACATCGGGATTACGCATTAGTCGGGGTCTCCAAATTGTAGATTGGTTTTTGCTCTATATTTATAACGAATAACCTTGCAGGGGGGTATCATCCAGTGTTGCTACTTCCCCTGCTTCAGGGGATGGCTATTATGTCTCTTCCCTTCCTCCCCCAAAGGGGGAGGGGTAAGGGTGAAGTCGTCTACTTCTTGGCTGGGTCGTAGTAGTAGCTATCGCCGCCTTCGGAGTCGGGGCTGAAGTAAGGATGCTGGCTGCTGGTCAGGATCGCCCGCAGGTAGGCGCGGGAGAACGGCCGCTGGATGTTGACGGCGGGGAAAAGGTCGTCGAGCAACGCCCAGTAGACGCTGCTGCCGTCGCGCTCTACCGTATCACCGACTGCCTCGAAGGTACGGCTGACTACAAGTTCGGGGCGCTTGCGTTCGGCCTCATCAAAGCGGTGCAGGCTCTCCAGACGGGGAAAGCGGGCTTCGCTGAGGAGCATTTGCGGGTTGGTTTGCACGTTGAAGAGAACTGGGCGGAAGATGTAGCGATTGCGTTTCTCATCAACCTGCAACAGCCGCTCTTCTTGCTGCGCGCTGAGGCGGTTGAAGGTGATGGTGTAGACATTGGGCCGCGCCGTGGCTTCGATGGTGAAGGTCGCGCCGGGAACCAGATTCTGGTAGAACTCGTCGAGACCCACCAGGTAGCCCCCGCGATTGGGGCTGGGGAAGCGCAGTTCGGTCAGATAGGTGACGTACAGTTGTGGCGACTCGAAGCGGAAGATGGCGGCACGCTGGTCGTCCAGCACCGGCTTGGGGAAGAACCCCGCTGCTGCTTGATCGAGAGGCATCAGCCCATTTTCGTACTCGTAATAGGTGAGGGTGTGTTCCAGCTTGTGCTTGTCGCCTGCGCCACTGACTGCATCATCGCTCTCGGCCATCGCTGGTTCATCAAGGTAGCGATAGTCCTGCCCAATTTCGCTGGCCTTGCGCTTCTGGTGGACAACGGTTGCGTTGGCGGTTAGCCAGAGGCGCTCATCATCCACGCCGACGAACTCGAACTCCTTCTTCTCCTTGAGCAGACGATAATTCAGGGAGAATCGGTAGGTTTCGTAGTCAGCATCGGTGGGGCGCTTGTTGAACAGGTCGGTGAGGAAGGTGCGGTCAGAGAGCGCCTCGTTAGTCTCGGTCAGGTAATCCTTGATGCGGCGAATGTCGCCCTTAGTGAAGCGCTCCACCAGATCATCGAGGTACCAC
The DNA here is from genome assembly GCA_025355955.1 of Chloroflexota bacterium. GTDB lineage: Bacteria > Chloroflexota > Chloroflexia > QHBQ01 > QHBQ01 > QHBQ01. The sequence goes on along the minus strand of JANXYP010000199.1, from coordinate 6,214 downwards.
TGCACGTCGAAGTTGACGAAGCGGAAGTCCTCGGTGAGGGCGGCGCGAAGCAACGCAGCGAAGGCGGGTTGATACTGGCTGCTGATCTCATCGAGCGGGGCGCTAAGGTCGACTTGCTGATCCGCACCGTTGACATTGAGGGTATAGATGGTGCTGGGCAAGGACGGGATAGCCGGTTCTTCGACCGCGATTGGTTCTTCATCAACAAGCAACTCGTAAAAGGCGCTGCTCTCCGGCGTGGCATAGTGGGCAAACAATTCGCTCTCGCTAACCTGGGCAGCGGCGGCGTTCTGCATTGCCCGCATTGCCTCTTGTTCAAGCAAGAGTTGATCCTGCTCGGCTTGTTCGCGGGCGGCCTTGGCGACAGCGGCGCGGCGGGCGAACTCCGCCGCCATCTGGCGGCTCTCTTCCGGGGTAATCACAGTTGCGTTGGGGTTGAGGCGATGCGCGAGGTCGTGCTGTGGTTTCCAGTCGGCCACCAGGTCGGAGTGCAGGCCGGGCTTCTCGATGCCGAAGTAGACTTCGCCGCCGCGCTCATCGCGGCTGAAGGTCTGCGGCTTGGCGGCCAGCGCGGTCTCGACTGCCGCCGCATCGGTGCCGAGGCCACTGGCAAGCATCGTCAGCGATGCGCTAACCTTGCTGCCGTGTGCGGCGATCGTGGCGCGGCGAAGTAGCAGCTTGTAAGCGCGATCCGCCAAATCTTGCTGCGCCGTGCTAGCCTGCGCCGTCTCTTCTACCTTTGTCTTTGTTGCCATCCATCTCCTCTATTCAATCATGGTATTACCATGGTGATGCCTTCAGCAGGACGTGATAAATCAAGCCCCTACATTTTTCTAACCTCACCACTAACGGCCTTTGCCGTTGACCTCTTCGTGGGCGATGCGGATAAACTCGCGGCTGAGGGCTTCGAGGGTCTGAGGCTGCCCGCTCTGGCGCAGCCACTCGATCAGCTTCTCAATATCGGTGGGCTTGACCTTGATACGCTCGTCGGCCATGATTGTAACACGCTCCTTTAACAAAATGCGACTTGCGCCCACAGCAGCGGGCGTGGTCATATCACCGTATTCTGACGGCGTTAGCGGTATTTTACAACAAAAACGGGGATAAAGCAAACCGACGCGGCGATTGGGGTGTGTTACGAGTTGTTGGGTAAACGTAGGGGCGGGCGGCGGCCCGCCCTGGTGAGCGAACAAGCTACCCAATAACTTGTATCACACCCCGGCGATTGAACCGATTAGGGGGAGCCGAACTGGCGGGTGGCAAGGTCGAAAGTAGTAGCTATCGGCTCATGTGCAACCCAGGGCGTATACCAATCTGGGGTTGCCCAGTTCACCGATGCCAGATCCAGGCGTGTGCCGTTTACCGAAGCAATCTGCACTGCGCCTATCCCGGTTGGCGTGTCATATGATACTGGTTGTTGGTCTGAAAACTTCCAGTTAGAGTCCAGCCCTCTATATACAACAACTATCCCTTTGGTAGGGTCAATTGGCCCATTATGACTGTTCCGCACACCGGCACCCACTACCAGCACCTCGCCATTGACTATCCCTATCCAGCAACTGGTAAACTCATACATCCTTGTCGAGACTGAGGTTTCACATAGTTGCGCCCCCATTACCCAGGTTGGGGTGGGTACAAGTGGGAGATCGGTAGGTGATGGGGTTAGCGCTACTGCCGTTACGGTTTGCACATAAGCTGTTTTAGCCGGAGCTAGCGTTGCCTCTCTTGTGGCATCTCCATCTGCAACCGCTGTGTGAAATGCCGCTATTGTAGCATTCACTGCTTCGCCTGTGCGTGCCGCTGGCGGGAGCGAAGGTGTTAGAGATGAGACGGTGCCAGGTTGCACTGCTTGGCTTGCGCTCAAGGTACTGTCTTTAGCAGATCCAAGGCCACTCTTTCTACCTTCACAGGCAACCAACGAAACCAGGATGAAGGTAAGGCTCATGAGAAAAAGCAGTGGATATGCTTTTCCGTGAAGTTGAGTGTTATTCATAGTAATGTTCCTCTAGTACGTACCTTTGTAGGGCTAAACAGTTGTTCACCTGTGGGTTGAGCAAGGCCCATCAATACATCCCAACAAAATTAGTTACAGAAGGCAGCGTTTGGAGCGTCTGCGGATCCGCATTGAGTTCCAACCACAAAAGCTGCCACGCTTGCTCTGGAAGGAAAGTTTGTGCGCCAGGTACAGGTGGAATAGCCATCGGTACTACCAAAGTTATATAGGATAGATGTATGATGGCTAAGGTAGGCAGACTGCCAGGCCGCAGCGTCTGAATAGCTACTCCAGTCAGGCTCAGCATCTATTGCAGCGGCAATTTGAATTTCGCTATAGCCTTTTGTGGAAATATAGTTTTTAATGTCTGTAACCATATCTGACCAAGCCTGTGCATCGCTGAGATTTAGCGCAGGAGGGCCGTAATCATGATTGTTAGTTATACCTACTGCAATTGTAGTACATACACTTATGCCAGGACATCTCATCCCCGTTTGTATGAAACCCTTGTGATATCCATCAGCAAAGCTCTTTGCCATCTGCCCGATGACTGCTGTGGTACTTGGCGTACCGTACACAGATGCTCCATACTGTGTCCCTATCCGCAGCGTTTGCCCAAAAGACAAAACGATAGCACCAGTTTCGCCAGCGCTACCTGCCTTGTATCCTTTCGTTCTGTGAGTTGTTGGATCTACTGTATGTACTTCATAGCTTGTAGAAGATGTATGAGCTGATATATCGCTAGATGCCTTAACATCCTCAACCAGAGTATTAGCATTGGAGCTACCCACCACCCAAACGCTGGTGATCGGCCCCGCGATGATGCCGGGCAGTGCACCAACTGCTAGAAGTGAATTGTACTCGCCCGGATTCTGACTCGTCATCACATCCCAGGAACTTCTATCATCAAGGCTCCTGTCATGCCAGTGCATAACCAGCGTGCTTGTCGCCTGGCTACCTACAACCCAGACATCCCGCTCCTCAGTTACAAATACGCTGGACAGGCTACCAGTGACATTGGGGAGGTGTTCAGCGTGGTACCAGTAAATGTAAGTTAGCCGCCGCGCTAGCCACCTGATCGAGCAATGCCGAGGCAGTATTCATGTCGCGGCTGATGATGGCGTTACCGGCGGCGATCAGCTTGTTTTCGAGCGCGAGGTTGGTCGGGCTGCTGGCTGGGGCAAGGAAGTGGCTGAGGATAGCGGTAGTCCAATCCGAGGGCTGCTGCGCTGGCAAGTAGCGCGCATCGGGGTCTTTGTTGGTTTCGTACACCCGCATCACGTCATAGTAGCGCACCTGAAGCTGCACATAGCGCACATCAGCGGCGGTGTGCGGTGTAGCCTTCAGCGCGGTCAACCAGGCGGTTTCCAGTTGGGCGTTGCTCTTGCCCAGCAGAGGTAGGGGGTTGTCGGGCTGGTCGAAATACTGCTTGAACTTCGCCATGCCGTAGCTGTCAATCAGCCACTGGTCGTATGCGCCGCCTTCGAGGTAGGCGATCTCGTGCTGTGCACCGTAAAAGTCCTTACGCAGCGCAGTAAGCGGAATGTAGTAATTCTGATTCTCGTCGGTGAGAGTGGCAGCGAGCGCCAGCAGGTCTTCATGGTGGTAGTGACCGCCAGTGGCCCATACCGCAAAGCCTTCGCCAAGTAGTCCACCCACGTTGTTCCCATGCACAATCGTCGCGGCAAGCGCGTGGGTAGTCTCGTGCTGAATGGCAAGCGGCACCTCCACCGAGGTGTAGTTGCGATCCGGATAGGCCAGCAGGATCTCCTGACCGTAGGCCGCGCCGCTTTGCCAGAAGATACGCGGCACCAGGTAAATCTTCATCTGCACGCTGGGGGTAATTTCGCTCTTAGCCGAAACGACCTTCAGCCCCTGCTCGGCCCAACCTTCCAACTTGCTGAGATCGCGCTGGGCAGGAGTGTTAGGTAGGTAGTAGAAGGTATAGTGCGCGGTGCTAGCGGTCAGCCACGCACTGGCGGCGGAAGCGCTGGCGGTTGGCGCGATTGTCGCCAGCGGCGGGCTAGCGGCATTCGGCACTCGCGTCGGTCGGGGGTGAGGGCGCGGCTCGGTAGCTGTGGGGTGGGTGTGCGGCGGTGGCTGAGGCAGCGGCGTGCTTGTGGGGGGCGCGGCTGGCAACGGTGTGACGCTGGGCGGTATCGGTGTGTCGCCAGGCGGTGGGAAAGGTGTGTCACTGGGCAGCAGGATAGGCGTGTTGCCAGGAGGCGGGATAGGGGTGTCGCTAGGCGGCGGTGTGTCGCTGGGCGGTGGCGTGATGGTTGGCTGGGTCAGGGTGATGGGGGTAGAGGTGGGATAAGGCGTGAGCGTGTCGGTCGGCGTGAGCGCAACCGTGGTGGTAATTGTGCCAGTCGCGCTTGCAAACGGTGTCACCGTTGCGAACAAGGCAGCAGTCGGCTGGGGAGTGGACGGATCGGGGTTGAGGTTGCACCCTGCCAGGCTCACGATCACCATCAGGAAGAGGAGAGTAGTTTTGAGTTTTGAGTTTTGATTTTTGAGTTGGCGCATTAGGGGTTGAGGTTTCTAGTTTCAGTAGCAAAGGGAAGGGACGGAAGGGCGGGATAAATCCCGCCCTGATGATGCGCCCAGCCACCAACCCAATCTGCAATCTACAATCTGCAATTCGCAAGCCCTAGCCGCGATACGGCTCGAACTGGGCGGAGTAGCGGGTGGGCAGCTTGCCGGTGATGCGGGTGCCACTGTCGGTGTATTCTTCGGTGAGGACGCGACCCTTCTCATGGAAGAGGGCGACCAGATCGCTGCTCTGGTAGGGGATGGTGACGCGCAGCTCGAGCAACTGGCGGTCCAGCTCGACGGCAAGGGCGGCGCGCAGCCGATCGAGGCCGATGCCGGTAGCCGCGCTGATCGGGATGTAGTCAGCGGGCAGGCCGAGGTCGTCGGTGATTTGCTTGCTAAAGCTAGCGGTGTCGGCAGGCAGTTCGAGCATATCAATCTTGTTTAGCGCAACAATGCGCGGCTTGTCGCCCGCGCCCAGTTCCTTCAGCACCATGTTGACGGTTTCCGTCTGCTCCTGGGCGTTGGGGTGGGTGATGTCGAGGATGTGGAGCAGGATGTCGGCCTCGTTGATCTCCTCTAGCGTGGCGCGGAAAGCGGCGACGAGGGTGGTGGGCAGGCGCTGGATGAAGCCGACTGTATCGGTAATCAATGCCTGGCGGCCATTGGGCAGGTCTAGCTGGCGAGTGGTAGGGTCGAGGGTGGCGAACAGCTTGTTCTCGGCCAGCACGCCAGCGGAGGTCAGTGCGTTGAGCAGGGTACTCTTGCCCGCATTGGTGTAGCCGACGATCGCGACCACAGGCAGCCCCTCGCGCTTGCGCCGCTGGCGGTAGAGTTCGCGGTGGGCGTGAACGTCCTCAAGCTCGTGCTTGATGTGTGAGACGCGGGTGCGGGCATCGCGGCGGTCGACCTCAAGCTGAGTCTCGCCGGGGCCACGCAGCCCCACGCCCGCGCCCGATGCGCCGCTGCCCTGGCGAGCCAGGTGGGTCCACATCCGGGTCAGGCGCGGTAGGCGATATTCCATCTGCGCCAGTTCCACCTGCAGGCGGCCCTCACGGGTCTGGGCGCGGGCGGCGAAGATGTCGAGGATAAGGGCGGTGCGGTCGATTACCTTGACGTTTAGTTGGGCTTCGATGTTACGAAGCTGGCCGGGGGAGAGTTCTTCGTCGAAGATGACCACTTCCACGCCAAGCTGCTCAGTTAGGCTGACGATCTCCTCCAGCTTGCCCTTGCCGACGAAGGTGGCAGGGTTGGGGTTATCCAGCTTCTGGGTAATCACCCCCACTACCTCCACATTAGCGGTGGCAGCCAGTTGTTCTAGCTCGTCCAGCGAGTCCTGGATATCCCACAACTGCTTGTTGCCGTGTTCAACCCCAACCAGCAATGCTTTCTCGAGTGGGTTCTTGGTAGGATAGGGTGGCAACTGGCGGATGATCAGGCTCTCTGTAGGCGCGGTTACGCCGCTGAGGTGGCCGTTAGGTGAGGTATTGCCGTTAGGATGGGTGTTAATATGCTTGCTCCTTTTGCTCTGAAAGGGAATGATTAGGAGATGGGCCGTAAGGCGAACCATGGTTCGTCCTTACACCAATTAGCGGTGGTGCCTTTATAGGTTGAGCCAGGGCGAACAACGGTTCGCCCCTACAGAACTAGAGCATCACCCTGGCTAATTGGTATAACATTTCAGCCGCT
>JANXYP010000174.1 GCA_025355955.1 Chloroflexota bacterium | reverse complement strand
AAAAGGTGTAGCGAAAACTTGACATTGCGTTTTGATCCTTAACTTGGCACTGATAGCCTCAGACATGGTACTTGCTAACCCTTGCTGATGGCACTTACACCACAATCCAGCCTAATGCTGGCGCTACTCACCCCGGCTATTTTCGGGTGGCTGGGCAATCCAAAGCCGATGGCTTTATTTACACAGCTCAGGGTAGCTGCACACAGTGTGACGCTCCCGACTCGGGTGCGGCTCGCTTTGATCTAAACGGCAACCGGCAAGATGTAGACCTGAACGTGGGCAAATATGGGCAGGCTGGAGGTATCGAGTTGTCGCCTGCTGGATACTATCTGTATTTTCTCGCCCGCGACCCTGACCAGCCAGCACCTGCAAACAGCGGCCTTTATATGTTCGGCAACGTGATCGTGCGCTATAGCGTCTTCGATGGCACAAGCAGCGTGGTTGCTCGTGCCAATGCGGGCGACTTCATTGAGGATTATACCCTTACCTCCAATGACCCAGACATCAGCTACGTTGAGGTTGTACCAGAATCAACTTATGCACCTATGGGGTCTCACGAGAATGACATAAAACAACGATTGGTTCGGCGCGTTAATCTACTAACCCATAGTGCGCCTGAGACGCTCACCACAACCAGCACTGCTAGTTACTTGCTCTGGTGCGGGGACAGCCTCTACTATGGTACGGCTGACCCAAGTGACAAATCCTACGTCTCCAGCTACAACCCCATTACTGGCGCAACTGCCCAGGTTGAAGGCCAACTGCTGGGCTGCGCTCCTTGATACCGTGCTGTTGTGGTACAATAGCTCACCTTCCCCGCTAGTGGGGGAGATGAGCGATCAAGGGGGTACATGATGAGCCACCAGCGAAAACTGCGCTTGATGATCGGACTATGTCTGGCGCTACTGTTCAGCGTTGCGCTATCGAGCAGCGCCTCACTAGCCGCTGATACACGCAATGCGGCGATAATCCTGCTCCCCCTCGACAATGTGAACTCCACCCCGCTGAGTTGGGGCTTTGGTCTGCTGCGCCCCGATGGTACGGTGAGCGTGATCAAGAACCTGCCGAAGAACATTCACACCTTTCCCGTCTTGGGCCGTGACCACGCCGTCTTCGTGCTGCTCGACCAGAGCAATCACCTGCTGGTAATGGACTTGATGAGCGGCCATACCCGTTCGTACCCTGCGCCAGCAGAACTATATCCCTCGCCCAACCCCTACTCCCTGGAAACCTATATGCCGCTCGATGCGCTCTTCACCCTTGATGGTAAGCGTTTGATACTGATGCCCAGGAAGCAGGATTTCTACCTGCTCACCCTGGCGAACGGCACGCTCAGGCGCATTCCCAACACCAGGCTCTACCAGGCTATCGCTCAATCGCCCGCTGATGGTCTAATTTACGCCAACCATCTTGATAGCGATGAAGAGATAGATGGTGGTATCGCCCGTTTCGACCTGTGGGGCAATCGGCAGGTCATCACCCCTACCCTCGGTAACTACTATCGGCCAACCTACACTGGCGTAACCCTCTCGCCTGCTGGCAAATACCTCTACTTCCTTGCACTCGACCCCAGGCGGTCAATCAAGCAACCTCAATACTCCGCAGAATCCAGCAACGTAATCATGCGCGATCGTATCAGCGATGGGAAAGTTGCAGTAGTTGCCCGCGCCGCACCTGGCAATGAGATTGTTAGTTTCACGCTTACCTCTAATGACCCTTATATTACTTACGATGAGATCGCTAACTCTGACAAATATGACCCTTATAGCACCCACGAGGAGATACCTATCTCAGCCAGATACACAGATTACCTGAAGCGCCTGAACCTGGCTACTAAATCTCCACCCCAGCAGCTTGCCCACACAACCTATGGGTTCAATCCTCTCTGGTGCGGCGACACCCTTTATTACGACGAGTGGCATCACATGGGCAGGTACATCACCTATAGCCGCTCACCCCTCACCGGCAAGACAACGCAGGCTGAAGGTAGTCTCGTCGGCTGCGCCCCTTGAATGGCGATAGGAATGCGGCACGGCGCAAGGCACATATGTCCGCCCGATGTCTAGCAGGCGGCAAGGCAGCAGGGGGCGCACACCAGTGCGCCCTTGCTTTGCCTTTACTCAGTCCTCAGTCCCCAGTCCTCAGCACTCCGCTCGGCCCTCTAACGCAACTCTAACCCCTTTTTGGCAATCTCACCATGAGAGTGCCAAAATCCCCTTGAAATCAGCGCCAAAGTTTGGTATCATATAGGGGCGGTTGGCACTCTGGTTGTCAGAGTGCTAATTAGCCCACGAATTGAAACAAATCCCACTAAGGAGGTCAGGAAAGAACTATGTCAACACTTCGCCCACTGGGCAATCGCGTCGTTATCAAGGCGCTGCCGAAGGAAGAAGTTACCAAGAGCGGCATCGTGCTGCCCGATACGGTCAAGGAGAAGCCCCAGGAGGGCCGCATCATCGCGGTTGGCTCAGGTACCCGCCTCGATAATGGCGACATTGCGCCGCTCGATGTCAAGGTCGATGATCGCGTATTGTTCGCCAAGTATGCTGGCACCGAGTTCAAGCTGGATGGTGAGGAGATGATCATCCTCAGCGAGAAGGATATTCTAGCGGTCATCGTCGGCGAGACCGAGAAGTAGCCACCCCCGATCCGCACCTGCGGATTTTTCGTAATCAGACCTAATATTACAGCCTCAGTTGGCAATAACGCGCCAGATTGGTGTAGGGGCGAATCGCATACGCCCTGCCGCCCCCTGTCAAAGCCAATCGTAACTACGCTATGTTGCCCAGCAAGTGAGGTTGTAATACTAACCATCATCCCGAAACTAACAAGGAGGAAGTAACTCAATGGCAAAGCAGTTGGTTTTCAATGAGCAAGCCCGCGCCCGGCTCAAGGCTGGTGTAGACGCACTTGCCAACGCAGTCAAGACCACCCTCGGCCCCAAAGGCCGCAACGTCGCCCTCGACAAGAAGTACGGCGCACCAACCGTCACCCACGACGGCGTGACGGTGGCTAAGGACATCGAACTGAAGGATCCGTTCGAGAACATGGGCGCGCAGATCCTGAAGGAAGCCGCCACCAAGACCAGCGACATTGCTGGCGATGGCACTACCACCAGCATCGTTCTGGCCCAGGCGATCGTCACCGAGGGGATGCGTAACGTGGCTGCTGGCGCGAACCCAATGCAGTTGCGTCGCGGTATCGAGATGGCAACCGACGCGATCATCAAGCGCATCAAGGAGATGTCGACCGAGGTTAGCGGCGACCGTAACGAGATTGCCCGTGTCGCCACCAACAGCGCCGGTAGCGACAGTGAGATTGGCGATTTGATCGCCGAGGTGCAGGAGAAGGTTGGCCGCGACGGAGTTATCACCGTGGAGGAGAGCCGTGGTCTGCGGATGGAGAAGGAGTTCACCGAGGGTATGCAGCTGGATCGCGGCTACCTCTCCGCCTACTTCGTCACCAACCCGGAGCGGATGGAAGCCATCCTCGAAGACCCTTATATCCTGATTACCGACAAGAAGATCAGCGCCCTGAATGACATCCTACCGTTGCTGGAGAAGTTCCTGGTAGTCAGCAAGAACCTGCTGATTATCGCTGAGGATGTAGACGGCGAAGCGCTCGCCACCCTGATTGTCAACCGTCTGCGCGGCACCATCAACGTCCTCGCAGTCAAGGCACCTGGCTTCGGCGACCGCCGCAAGGAGATGCTACGCGACATCGCGGTTCTCACCGGCGGCACCGTCGTCACCGAGGAAGTTGGTCGCAAGTTGGAGGGCGCTACGGTTGCCGACCTCGGTCGCGCCCGCCGCGTCGTCTCCACCAAGGATGACACCACCATCATCGAAGGTCATGGCGAGGAGGCCGCAATTCGGGGCCGCATTGCCGAGATTCGCGGCCAGATGGAGACCACCACTTCTGACTTCGACAAAGAGAAGCTCAACGAGCGCCTGGCCAAGCTGGCTGGTGGCGTAGCCGTAATCAAGGTTGGCGGCGCTACCGAAACCGAACTGAAGGAGCGCAAGCACCGCGTCGAGGATGCCCTCTCCGCCGCCCGCGCCGCAGTCGAGGAAGGTATTGTCCCCGGCGGCGGTGTCACTCTGCTCAATGCGATCAGCGCGTTGGACAATCTCAAGGCCACGGGCGATGTGCTGACCGGCATCAACATTATGCGCCGCGCCCTCGAGGAGCCGACCCGCCAGATCGCCATCAATGGCGGCCAGGATGGTGCGGTCATCGTCGAGAACATCCGCCGCAACCAGAAGGAGAAGGGCAACGACAAGATCGGTTACAACGTGATGAGCGGCGAGTATGTGGATATGCTCGAAGCCTCGCCCGATCCGGCCAAAGTAACTCGTACTGCCGTCGAGAATGCCGCCAGCGTCGCCATCATGGTTCTCACCACCGAGGCGCTAATCACTGACCTGCCCGAAGAGAAGCCCGCCATGCCTATGCCCGGCGGCGGTGGCATGGATTACTAAACCCCTTCAGCGGCTCTTTCACCCATATCGTGGTAATCACCATCCCTCTCCCGATTTGGGAGAGGGATGGTGCGAGCAGTTAGCGCAACCCTCACAGGTTGCGCTTTCGTTTTGCCTGCACTTGTCCATACCTTTTACATAGTTTGCAAATGGTGGCACCGTTAATGCTTATAAGAAAGCGAAGCAACAATCAAACTGTCATAACCATCGCCTGGTTGAAAACCAGGTGTCAGAAAGGATTAACCAACATATGAGTCAGGTAAAAGATCAGGCTGAGGAAGCCCAGCAGGAGTATTTTCGCATCACCGATAGCGTACCAGAAGAGGTATGGTACTGGGGCGCGGTTGTCTCTATCCTCATCTCTGCCAGCCTTCGCCTTGCGGACAAGCCCAGCTGGGCAACGTTCGTTGGGCAATGGCCGCCCACATTCCTGTTGTTTGGCCTCTATCATCGGCTGATCAAACCCAGCAAAAACCGCTAACCGGGATTGGGTCAAAATAATAGCGATAGCCGGACGAGGCAATCCTCCCGGCTATCTTTGTTCGCGCCCATCGCACGCTAATCCGCGGCTGCCCTTACCATTACGAGGCGCAGGCCAGCCATTTGACTAATGCAAAAGGCTCTGGTTCTGTGTTATAATCGGCTCATTCCGCGAAAGGAGCAGGCCATGATTGTAATCTGCAGAACGATGATCGCCAAAGAGGGCAATGAGGATGAGGTCACCGCGATCCTGGTTCAGCTTGCCGTACACTCCACTGCCGAGCCTGGCAACGAGATGTTCCTTATCCACCATTCCACCACCGAGCCGCGCCGCTTCCTCATCTACGAGCAATACGATGCCCAGGATTCGTTTAACTTTCACCTTACCTCGCCGCACTTCGACAAATACTTCAAAAATGAACTGCCACCCCTGCTCGAAACGCAGGATGGTGGGATGTATGAGCTGATCCGCTTGCCGGAGTAAAGGAGAGGCACGATGCTATGCCTTGCTGCCACTTACATTATCAAACCCGGCGAGGAAGAACGGGCGATTGACTATCTCAACCAACTGACCGCAGCGAGCCGCGCCGAGCCTGGCATTATCATGTACCTGGTCCATCGTTCGCCCACCAGCCCGCGCAAGTTCTTCCTCTACGAGCAATACACCGATCAGGCTGCTTTCGACGCACACCGCCAGACCCGCCACTTCATCAAGTATGCGATTGACGGAATCTACAACATCCTTGAGAGTCGCGTCGCCGAAGTCTACGAGCCACTCGCCTCTCCCGTCGAGGGCGACAACGCCGTGTAGGGGCGGGCGGTGGCCCGCCCTGGGCGCAGTTAGCCAACGGATTGTAACAGCGGGTAAAGGGAATGGGATAGAGTAGGAGCGGGTTGCCCTCGACCAGACTAAACGTAGGGGCAGGCGGTGGCCTGCCATGGATGCAGTTAGCCAACGGATTGTAACAGCGGATAAACGGATGGGATAGAGTAGGAGCGGGTTGCCCTCGACCAGACTAAGCGTAGGGGCAGGCGATGGCCTGCCATGGATACCCAATATTAAAGGAGAAACCAGATGGCAAATCAAGAACCCGACCACATTCAGGTGCAGCACATCTTGATCGGCTTCAAGGGTAGCGTCCCCGGCCAGCCGATTAGCCGCAGCAAGGATGAGGCCCGCGCCCTTGCCTACGACCTGCTCAAGCAGGCGCAAGGCGGCGCAGACTTCGATGCGCTGGTGCGCCAGCACACTGACGACTCGCCGCCCGGCATTTATGGGATGTCGAACAAGGGCGTGGCCCACGCCAGTGGCGAGTACGAGCGCACCGGCATGGTACCCGCCTTCGGCGATACTGGCTTCCCCCTACAAGTAGGGGAGATTGGCATCGCCGACTACGACCCGCGCACCAGCCCCTACGGCTGGCACATCGTCAAGCGGCTGAAGTAGCGGCTGAGGTATGAGGCACGAGGCATGAGTAGAATCAGCCTTGTGCCTCGTATCTTGCTATCCCAATCTACAATCTACAATCACTACAGCCTGGGGTCGACCGGCTCACTCTCCAGCGCCAGTACGCCGAAGGCGCACTCGTGGACGCGGCGCAGCGGCTCGTGCCGCACGAAGCGCTCCAGCCCTTCGATGCCAAGCGCGAACTCGCCGAGCGCCAGGCTGCGCTTGGCCCCCAGACGGCGGGCGTGTAGCCGCTCCATATTCTCAGCGGTAGTGTATTCTGGGCCATAGATGAGGCGCAGATACTCGCGCCCGCGCACCTTGATCGCCGGTTGCGCCAATCCCTTCGGCCCGCGCCCGATGAAATCGTGCGGCTTGACCACCATGCCCTCGCCACCCCGCGCCGTCAACTCCTCCCACCAGGTCACGCCCGCTTCCTGGCTGGTCTGATCGGTCACGTCCACCAACTGATACGGCGTTGCCAGCAGCAACTCTGGGTCGGCGGCGCAGATGCGGGCAAGCTGCGCCATGTGCCAGGGATGCGGCTTGTCGCTGTGTACTGCGCCCTCGCTTGCCAGTAGGTGGAAGGGGGCCAGCTTCAGATCGCTGATGCTATTGACCGGCCAGCAGTAGCGGCGATAGGCAGCGATGTACTGCTCCACCATACCTGCCCGTTCGCCATAACTGGTGAGCAACTCGCCCACCTCCAGCCCATGCTCGGATGCCTGCTGCAAGGCGGCCACTGCATCGTGCAGTGCAACCCGCGCCGCTGCGCCCACTGCCGCATACTGGTGGCGGAGCAGATCTTGCGCCTTAGCCGACCAGGGCATCAGTTCGCAGTCAAGGCAGAGCCAGTCGGTGTTGTATTCAGCCCAGACGTTGGCAACATCCAGCGCGGTGCGTACCCTGGTTAGGAACTCTACTGCCAGCGGCGGCGCAAAGAAGGGCCGCCCGGTGCGGGTGTAGACCACGCCAAACCCCTCGCTGATGCCAAAGCGCCGTCGCGCCACCGCCTCGTCGCGGCAGACGATCACTACCGCCCGCGAACCCATATGCTTCTCCTCGCAGACCACACTCGCGATCCCCTGATGACGATAGTAGGCGAACGCCTCGCTGGGGTGTTCGAGCAAGTTGGGCTGGCTACTCGTCTCGGTAGGCGACATGGTGGGCGGCAGATAGATCAGCCACTTGGGGTCCACGGCGAAGCGGCTGATCACTTCGAGTGCGGCGATAGCGTTCTCCTCACGCACCAGCACGTTGCGGTGCAGGCGGGTGCCGACATAGCGCTTGCCGATCACGTCGCTGATGTCGAGCAAATCGTCGTGCTGTTGCTGGGCGGTTAGAACGGGGGCAGCCTCTTGCTCTGGCAGGAAGGGGCGGGCGGGCGCATAGTAGGTGTGCGCCGCAGGCACGGAGACAAGCTCGCGCTCAGGGTAGCGCAGCGCGGTTAGCTTGCCGCCGAAGACGCAGCCAGTATCCACGTCAATCGTGTTGTTCAGCCACTCCGGTTCAGGCACCGGCGTGTGACCGTAGACCACCATCGCCTTGCCGCGATACTCCGCCGCCCAGTTGTAGCGCACGGGCAGGCCGAACTCGTCGGTTTCACCAGTGGTCTCGCCGTACATGGCGAACTCGCGCACCGCGCCGGAGCCTCGACCGTGCATCTCCTCGCGTAGCCCTGCGTGGGCAACCACCAGCTTGCCGTCGTCCAGCACGTAGTGGCTAACCAGCCCGTCCAGCCACTTCGCCACCTGTGGCTTGAACTCCGCTGGCTGGGCATCGAGTTGTGCCAGCGACTCGGCCAACCCATGCGTGATCTGCACGTCGCGCCCGTTCAGCTTGCGTAGCAGCTTGCTCTCGTGATTGCCCGCAACGCAAAGCCCTGTGCCGCCCGCCACCATGCTGATCAGCAGCCGCAGCACGCCGGGCGTGTTCGGCCCACGATCCACCAGGTCGCCGAGGAACACTGCCTTGCGTCCGTCGGGATGACTGACACTGTAGGCGAACTCCGCATCGTCCGGCTGTGGTGTAATCGCGTAGCCCAGCTTGAGCAGCAGCGCGTGTAGCTCATCGAAGCAGCCGTGTACGTCGCCGATGATGTCGAACGGGCCGTGCTCGCCCTTCAGGTTGTTCCATAGCGGCTGCTTTTCGACCTCGACGGCGGCAATCTCCTCCACCGACTTCAGCACATAGACGTAGCGGAAGCCCTCGCGCTTGAGGTTGGGCAGGGAGCGGCGTAGCTGCTGGATATGGCGGCGCACCACGTGTGGCCCAAACTGGCGGTCAGGCCGCTCCTGATTGCGCTCCTGGCAGAGCTTCTCCGGCAGGTCGAAGACGATCGCCACGGTCAGCGCATGGTACTTGCGGGCCAACTCGATCAGGGGCTTGCGCCCCTCGGTTCCCACATTTGTAGCATCCACCACCACCATGCGCCCCAACGCCAGCCGCTTGGCCGCGATATAGTGCAGCACATCGAACGCCTCGTTGGAGACGGTTTGATCATTCTCATCATCTGCCACCAGTCCGCGACAATAGTCGGACGATAGCACCTCGGTAGGCTTGAAGTGCTGGCGGGCAAATGTGGATTTGCCAGAGCCGGACGCGCCGATCAGCGCGACGACGGAAAGTTCGGGGATGGTTAGCTTCATTGGTTTCCTTCCCTATTCTTCTACCTCACGGCTAAATGACCATCCACCACGTTCGGCAAAGCCGAGTGCAAACGAATCGCTGATCACTGGCTGCTTGCGGAAATAGAGCTTGATGCCAGTGGCGTTGAGACGGAGGCTGCCAAAGTCAGCGGTTAGTAGCCACATCCAGCCTGGAAGCGCATCTTCGGGGGCGGGCTGCTTCTGATAGCGCTTCAGAGTCCTGAGTATCGACGCACCGTAGTTGATGTACATCTCGATGATATCAGCCTGCTCGAATACCAGCGTAGCTGGTGACAACCAGTTGGTGTAATCGCTTGGCTGCTGGGGCTGGCCGGTCAAATCGCTGCGGCGAAAATAGTAATCAACGTCGAAAACGAGTTCTCTACCCCAGTAATTAGTCGGCGGATTGGCCTTGTACTTGGCCTCCGCCTCTGACCCCCGCAGCGGTTTGGGGAGCAAGTCCCAGTATTTTGCTGGCAACTTGGCTGGCTGCTCGGCATAAGCATAGACGTATGCGCTATCCAGGTTTATCCGCTCGAAGTCGTCCTCGGTCCAGATTAGCTTGTCTAGCTTGTATTCGTCGCTCATTGTAGCTCCTCCTTCTGCTGAGGCACTTCGCAACTGAATGAAATATCGCCATGTTCATAAGGTGCAGTGATCGGATGAGCCAAAACTGGATGCTTGCGAACGTACATCTTGAAGCTATCAGTGTGGAAGCTGATGCTGCTGTTGTGATGGCCGTATCCTAGCTCGATGATCCACAGCCATGCCTTGCCGCCCAGTTTGGTTTGTTCCGCATAACGCTCAATGGTCTCTATAGTGATCTCTTGCCCTGGGCGTATGATGTGAAGCTCAACGCTTTCGACCTGCTCAAACACCAGCGTCGCTGGCGAAGTCCAGATGCTGTAGGGCTGACCCGGCCCATTCGATAGCCAGATGAAGTGGTAGTCAATGTCGAAGGCGAGGTTCATGTTCTGGTTGGCTCTCGGCAGCGTAGCTGGTATATAGGCCATCGCGTGCAGGTGGGTCTTCCACCAAACCATCTGCTCGAAATCGGCTTCAGTCCAGACCCATTTCTCTGGCACGTAAGGTTCTGCACTCATTGCATCCTCCTGAAGATTACTCTGGATTACGAAGTAGGGGCGGGTTGCACTCGCCCCGTTGAAGCGTAACAATGTATATCGTAACAACCAATGCCGCCGTCTCGTTTCCGCGCTTTCCGCGCCGCTTCCGCGTTTTCCGCTATTCAAATGTTCCTCCACGGCAATAGTTTCGATAGCATTGGTGCGTTGCACCAGGGCGGGCCACCGCCCGCCCCTACGATAGCAAGGTAAAGACAGCCATCTGCGTTGGCGCACCAACCGCCTCATCGTCTGGGCCGATGGGTAGGTAGCGTACCGCGTAGCCGAAGCGGGCGGCAGCATCTTGCGCCCAGGTCTGGAACTCGGTGCGGGTCCACTCGAAGCGGTGGTCGCGGTGACGGAAGCGACCGGCGGGCAGGCTCTCCCACTTCACGTTGTACTCGGCGTTGGGCGTGGTCATCACTACGGTGGCGGGGTGGGCAAACTCGAACACTACCCGGGCGAAGGCGGTCAGGCGCGGCGGATCGAGGTGTTCGATCACCTCTACTATTGCTGCTGCGTCATATCCCTTGAGCCGATCATCGCGGTAGGTGAGCGAACCCTGTAGTAGCTTGATGCGCTCCTGCTGGCGGGCGGGCAGGTGATCGAGGCGCAGGCGCTGTTTGGCCTTCTCCAGTACGTGATATGAGACATCCACGCCCACGATTTCGCTGAAGCTCTTGTCGTCAAGCAGCAGGTGCAGCAGCCGCCCCTCACCGCAGCCGAGATCGAGGACGCGATGCGCGCCGCTGCCCTTCAGCGCGGCCAGCACGCTGCCGAGGCGTTGCTGGTTGAGGCTGATACCTTCCTCAGCCTGCTCTTCCTCTTTGTCGTGCAGTTCGTCTTCGAGGTCGGGATCGGGCGCATCGTCCTCGCTCAGTCGCGCCAGTGCTGCCTGCGTCAGGTAAGGCTTGTGCCGCAGGTATCGCTGGGTGATCGCCTCGCGCTCAGGATGGGCGGCTAGCCAGCCCTCGCCCTTACCCAGTAGCTTTTCCACTTCGTCTTGGCTAACGTAGTAATGCTTCTCGTCGTCCAGCACCGGCATCAGCACGTACAGATGGGTAAGCAAGTCACGCAGGCGGCAGTTGGCCGCCAGCTCGACCGTATAGTAGCGGCTGCTGCCCCAGTCGGGAAACTGCTCGTCCAGCGGATGGGGCGCGACGTTAACGATATAGCCTAGCGGCTCGAACAGGTGGCGCAGGAACATCTCACCGCCGCGACAAGGCAGGGCAGACAGCCGCGCCGTAAGCGGCAAGGCGGTATCCGCCAGTTGCTCATGACTGGGGCTGCGCCCTGCCATCGCCGAGCGAAAGATCTGGGCAATCGCCACGCTCATGAACGATGAAGCGACGTAGGGGCGGTCATTGACGTATTGCGCCAGCATCCCACCCTCGCCCCCTGGCTTCTGATGGTTGCGTGCCAGTCCCACCGCGTCAATATCGAGCAGCAGCGCGACAGTGCAGCGCTCATCGTTGGCTTCTGGGTAGAAGACGTGCGCCTTGCCGAACGATAGCTCGAAACTCTGCACCCGCGCCGGGTTCTTGTGCAGCAAATAGCCGAGGTCGCTGGCTGGCGCTTGCGTGTTGGTGATGGTGAGTAGCATGGCACCCCCGTTCGGGAATTATGAATTATGAATTATGAATGTTGGTGTAAGGGTGGGCGGCGCTCACCCAGGTGCGATAGCGTAGTATACAACAACCGAGCTGACCTTGCCTGCTGCCAGAGATGTATTGTGGCAAAGGGATGGGGCGCACGTTAGTACGCCCCACTTGTCAGTTACCAGTATCGGCAGCCTTACTATTGGTTGGACTCATTAACCGTCTGCTGGGTGCCGTTGCTGTTCTGCACTTCGACGTTCATGCCGCCCTGGTCGTTCCAGGTGCCAAAATCCACATTATCGGTATTGCCAGGGGCGAGATCTACGCCGTCATGCTTGAAGCTGTGCGTACCGCTGGCATCCTCCTCAGTGATGGTGAGGTTGATCTGCTCGTCGGTGTTGGCGCTGTCCTTCACGGCCAACTTGCCAGTGGTCTCATCCACGCCCAGGCTGATGTCCTGGCCGCTCTGGGCGCTCAGGCCATTGATTAACTACACTCTTGGTTTTGCTAATCCCCACCAGGTTCGGTATAATTGCCACACGATATTGATGGGGCGCAAAGTGTGCGCTCGTACCCTCACCCAGCCTCTCCCGGTGGGAGAGGAGAACTCTGGTAAGGAAGGACAATGATGTCTAACCACGAAGCAGTAATCGTCGCGGCGGTACGTACCCCGGTGGGACGCTACGGCGGCGCGTTGAAGGATGTGCGGCCCGATGACCTGGCCGCGTTGGTGATTAAAGAGCTACTACAGCGCAGTAAGATTGACCCTGCCACGATCGAAGATGTAATCCTGGGTTGCGCCAACCAGGCGGGCGAGGATAACCGCAATGTTGCCCGTATGGCTGCGCTACTGGCCGGACTGCCAGTGGAGGTGGCGGGTAGCACCGTCAACCGATTGTGTGGTAGCGGCTTGCAAGCGATCAACGATGCCGCGCACGCTATTCAGCATGGCGATGGCGAAATCTTCATCGCGGGCGGCACCGAGAGCATGACCCGCGCCCCATTCGTGATGGGCAAGCCGGAGGCGGGCTACCCGCGTGGCAACATCACCATGTACGACACCACCCTCGGCTGGCGCTTTACCAATCCCAAGCTAGCCGAGATGTACTACCCCTACAGCATGGGCGAAACCGCCGAGAACGTTGCCGAGCAGTACAAGGTCAGCCGTGACGATCAGGATGCTTTCGCCTTGCAGAGCCAGCAGCGGGCGGTGGCCGCGATTCAGGAGGGCCGCCTACGCGATGAGATCGTGGCGGTGCCAATCCCTGCCGCGAAGAAGGGCCAGCCGCCTACCACCTTTGAGGTTGACGAACACCCCCGCGCCGACAGTTCGCTGGATGCGCTTGCCCGGCTCAAACCCGCCTTCCGCGAGGGCGGCAGCGTTACTGCGGGCAACTCCAGCGGCATCAACGACGGTGCGGCGGCGCTGCTGCTGATGCGTGCGGAGCGGGCTGCCACCCTCGGCTACAAGCCGCTGGCCCGCGTAGTCGCCAGCGCAGTCGCGGGCGTAGACCCCGCCTGCATGGGCCTCGGCCCTATCCCTGCTACCCGTAAAGCTTTGCAGCGGGCGGGCCTCAGCGTCGATGACCTCGACCTGATCGAACTGAACGAGGCGTTCGCCGCGCAATCGCTGGCGGTGATCCGCGAACTGGGCTTCGACCAAGCCAAAGTCAATGTCAACGGTGGGGCCATCGCCATCGGCCACCCCCTGGGCATGAGCGGCGCACGCCTGACCACTACCCTCATCTACGAGATGCAGCGCCGTCCCAACGCAAGGTACGGCCTCGCCACCATGTGCATCGGGGTCGGCCAGGGCATTGCCACCGTTTTTGAGCGACTTTAATGTAAAGCTCCTCCCCCACCGGGGGAGGCTGGGAGGGGGATTAATAAACCCCTCCCCCACCGGGGGAGGCTGGGAGAGGGTGAGATCATGAACGAGCAGGAAATCAGAGACTATATTGACCGGCAACTAGCGCAGTTGATGCAGCAGGTGGTGGTGGAGTTTCTCCGCCCCCGCCTGGCCGAGCTGCTGGCTGAGTTCCAGAGCGCCAACCACGATATGCTTGGTGAGGTACGAGCAATGACCGACATCCTCGCCGAGCGGCTGGATTTGCTGGCGGTGGAAACCAGCAGCACCAGCATGAGCATGAACGAACTGGCCGAGCTGGTCTACTCGTTTAAGCAGGAGATCGCCGCCGCCCGCGCCGAGTTGGGCGAGATCCGCGAGATACTGGAGCGCCGCTCCGGTGGCGACAAGCCGATGATGCTGCATTAGAAAATGAGAGGAGCAATATGACCGCAACTGTAGAGACTGTAGTAAAGCCAAGAGCGATGGAGCGCGAGCACTACAAGCTGCTGATCAACGGTGAGCAGGTGGACAGCGCCAGCGGCGAAACCTTCGACACCTACAATCCCGCCACCAACGCGCATCTGGCCACCGTGGCGAAAGCGGGGGAGCAGGATGTGGATAATGCGGTGGCCGCCGCCCGCGCCGCCTTCGATAAGTGGCAGCGTACCAGCGGCAGCCAGCGCAATCGCATCCTGATGAAGGTGGCCGAGTTGCTGCGTGAACGCACTGCCGACCTTGCCCACATTGAGACGCTCAATAATGGCAAGGCCATCCAGAATGTCAAGGCGGAGATCGGCCAGGCGATCGACGATTTCGAGTTCTTTGCTGGCGCTTCGACCAAGATCACCGGCATTACCACTGCGCTGCCGGGCCGCCACCTGGGATACACCCTGCGTGAGCCGGTGGGCGTGTGCGCTCAGATTATCCCCTGGAACTATCCGTTGATGATGGCGGCCTGGAAGCTAGCCCCCGCGCTGGCCTGCGGCAACACCATCGTGCTGAAGCCCGCCAGCAACACGCCGATTAGCGCGCTGCTGCTGGGCGAGATCTGCCTGGAGGCGGGTGTTCCCGCTGGCGTGGTCAACGTTGTGACCGGGCCGGGCAGCACGGTGGGCAACTATCTGGCCGGCCACCCTGGGGTTGATAAGATCGCTTTCACCGGCGAAACCACCACCGGCAAGCAGATTATGATCACCGCTGCCGCCACGCTCAAGCGCATTAGCCTGGAACTGGGCGGCAAGTCGGCCAACGTCATCTTCGAGGATGCCGATATCGAGGGGGCGGCGAACGGCGCGGCCTTCGCAATCTACTACAGCGCGGGTCAATCATGCGAGGCCCGCAGCCGCGTGCTGGTGCATCAGAGCGTCTACGATCAGTTCGTGGAGGCGTTTCTTGCCCGCGTCAGCAAACTGAAGGTCGGCGATCCCATGGATCCGACTACCAACATCGGTTCGCTGATCAGCCAGAACCAATGGGATGTGGTCAATGGTTATGTGGAGAAGGGGCAGCAGGAGGGCGCAAAGCTACTCACTGGCGGCCAGCGGCCTGAGCATATGGCAGCGGGCAATTTCTACCTGCCCACCGCGCTAGCCGACGTTCACAATCAGATGACGGTGGCGCAGGAGGAGATCTTCGGCCCGGTGCTGGTGATCATCCCATTCAAGGACGAGAAGGAGGCAATCCAGCTAGCCAACGACAGTATCTATGGACTGGCTGGCTCGGTCTGGACCAAGGATGTGGGCCGCGCCAACCGCGTGGCGGCGGCAATCCGCACCGGCCACGTCAGCATCAATACGCCCTACACTGCCTTCCCCGGCCTCCCCTTCGGCGGCTACAAGCAGTCGGGCTTTGGCCGCGAGATGTCCATGGACGCGATCGAACTCTACACCGAACTGAAGAGCGTGCTGGTCTACACTGGCGAGAAGCCGATCAATCCTTACGGGGGGTGACGCGCTTCTTCATTCTCCCCTTACCAAACCTACCCACAGGGAACCCCACAAGGGGGGTTCCCGCTGGGGAGAGGCTTTTTGCTGCCTGCTGCTTCAGCCAACCTGCAATCATCGCGCCCCTGCGAAAGCGTGGATCTCGCCATTGTACACCATGTACAGCATCCCATTGCCGATGATCATCTGATTGGCGGTGGGGTCGCCGCTGAGTGGTGGCGTTCGCCACACCTGCCTACCGCTGTTCAGGTCGTAAACGTCCAACCCACCATTAGAGAAAAAGCTGTGACCATAGGCGAGGAAGAACAATCCATTGCTTGTCACCATCTGTTGCCCATCGCTAAAGAAGAAGCCGTTTTCGTACCGATAGCTGTCCATTGTAGGAGGCGGTCCCCCAGGGTGTATTCTAGCCAGGCCGCCGCCATTGGAGCCGATTAGATCACCGCCGATCAATATGCCTACCCCCTCTGTGGCAGAAAACTCACTTGTAAAGCCAAGCTCCGTGCCGCCTTTTGAGTAGATGGTAAGGCTGAAGTCACCTAGCGCGTAGACATACGCGGCATCGGCAAGCAGGGCGTTGGCGTAATGATCGGGGCTGGTTGCGCTCCTCTTCCAGCGGGTCGCCCCGCTGCTGATGTCCAACGCATACAGCGTCGCTTGATAACCTCCACTACCAGGATGTTCCGTAGCGGCGTAGACAATATCGCCCCCAACGGCGAACTTCTGCGGCGGATATAGGCCGAGGTTATCACTATGCCACACCTGCGCCCCACTTTGGGGGTTCAGCGCCTCAGTCACGTAGTTAAAATCGTATATTCCATTGCTATACGTTGTCGCTGTTGAGCTGGTGATTAGTAGGTTGTGTTGTGTATCCAACACAAAGCTGGCGCTACCCTTCAGCGGGCGTTGCCAGATGATGCTGCCAGTGTTCAGGTTGAGTGCTTTCAACTGGGAGTTTTGGACGCTCTCCTTACCGCTGATCACCGAGATACCCTTCGCGCTGATGAAATAGGCAGTGCTGCCGTCGGGGCTGATGGTGCTGGCGATTGTTCCATCGGTATAGCCTTCATTGTGCAGGCTGTACTTATTGAGCAGGCTGCCATTATTGGCATCATATTCGTAGGCAAATAGGGGGCTGAAGGCCAGCAGCTTGCCGCCACCAAGACTTGTGGGGGCGATGTCCTCCTGCAACGGCGTGTGCCAAACCTCGTGCAGTGGTGGGATGAGGGTCTGGTTGCTGGCGTTGCTGCTGCCCGCATCGTGGTGGTCGCCAGTCCAGGTCTTGTCGCTGGTGACGGGGACGGGTGGGGTCCAAAGCAGGTAACTGAGCAAGTAATCGTAGTTGTAAATACCGATTAGCAGGATGACGAACAGAGCCAGCTTGATTACTATGCCAGGACGCAGCCAATGTGTGACCGATACCCGCTCACGCTGTGGCGCACGCCACAACTCTGCGCTGACGCTACCGACGGTGCTGACGTTGCGGATGCGGCGCTGGTCGGCCTGCCAGAGGGTTAGTGTTTTCGCATCGAGGGGGCCGAGGCTGGGATTAGTCAGACTGCTGCGCGTGCCATCAAGCGTGGCCCAGCTACTGAGACCGGCGTGCTGCACCAGCAGGTTTGCCAGTTCGTGCGCCTGCGCCTCAATATCGGTTATCAGGGCCACATAGCCGGTGCCGTTGCCCGTCCACAGCTTGACCCAGTACATGGTGCAGCCAGGAGTGCGTGAGGCGCGATCATAAGTGGCAGTATAGACGGCCACCCGCGCCAAATCCGCCCAGGCAATATGGGCGCGACACGGCAAGATGAAGCCAAGCAGGCGGAAGCCCTTGCCCATCACCCCCGGCCTTCGTCCATAGAAAAGGCGCATCCGCACCCCATCTGTCCTGAGTTCGACCCAGGAGCGGCCAATCAGCGGCAGCCGTTCACCCCACTGCGCCAGCAGCGCGTCGCCAAATATGAGCAATCCTACCAGGTGAATGGTCAAACTCCAGGTCAGCACCCAGGTGCCAATATAATCATCGGAGGCATCTAGAGCGCACCACAAGCTAAATAGCAGCAATATCAGCACTACTCTCCACTGTGAGGCTGTCCGCATCCGCGCCCAGACAAAGCGGCGCGGCAACAAACTGGCTTCGGAGACTAGCGACCCGTCGGGCTGCATAGGCGATTGAGCCATGGTCAGCGCACCGCTCGCCAGCCGCGTCCGCTCCGCCGCGCTTAGATCGGGATCGGCGGCCTCGGGCAGGCTGGCGCTGGTAACGCTGCCTATATCTACCCGTGCGCGAATGCTTTCGCTGGTTTCGCTTTCGATTGCCATCGCTGCTTACCTCGCCCCCGCAAAGGCGTGAATCTCGCCCTTGTAAATCATATACAGCATCCCGTTGCCGATAACCATCGAACTGTTGGTATAATCGTCATTGAAGGTGGGTGAGCGCCACACCTGCTTGCCGCTCTGCAAGTCGAAGGCCAGCAGACGGGTGTTGCCGAACAGGTTGCCTTCACCCCAAACCGAGAGCCAGAGCAGCCTGTTGCTTGCTGCCATACTGTTAACGTTATATGTGTTGTGACCTCTATTTTGGTAATCATAGGGGAATGTAGATTCACCAGCAGCGTTTATGCTGTTCAGCTGATCGAACTTAATACCTATAACCTGACCGCCAGTCAACACGTCAAGGCCGAGGTTCGGGGGCATAGTCAATGGCGTAGTAACTGGTTGCTGGGCCACACCATCCTTTGAATAAATGGTGAAGAAATAGGTGCTATTTACGTAAACATACCGATCATCCGCTACCAGGGTAGTAATGTGTCCATTAGGACCGCCTGCCGCACTATGCCAGCGAGTCGAACCGTTACCGATATCGAAGGCAGTCACTTCACTAGCATTGCCTGTGATCGCGTAAACCGTATCGCCACCAACGATGATTTGGGCTGGGGCACTTGATCCGAAGCTAGCGCTGTGCCACAATCGCGCCCCAGTCTGTGGACTGAGTGCCTCGATTACATAATCATAGACTGACACGCCATTAGTAGGGGTTGCGACAGGCGAACTGGTAATTATTAGATTGTGTTGTGCATCCATTACGAAGGCTGTACCACTCTGTATCTGATGCTGCCAGGCATTGTTGTGGCTGCCAAAGCTGAACGCACCGATTATTGGCAGGTCTGCCTTCCCACTAGCTGTGATACCTGAAATTTTATTGTCGGTGGTGAAGTAAACATAGTTACCATCAGCACTGATCGTGGCAGCAGAAACTGTATAGATGGGGTTGGTATTGTCCGCTCCAGCAAGATACACTTGGTTTAGCAGCTTGCCATTGACTGCGTCATAGACGAAGGCATCGGGGCCTGGACCAAGCAGACCCCCTATAGCCCTCTCGATCACCAGCAGTTTACCCCCACCCAGGCTAATTCTGGCGCTTAGACTATTCTCCAGCTTCGTGTGCCAAACCTCGTGCAGCGGGGGGATGAGAGTCTGGTTGCTGGCATTGGTGTTGCCAGCATCGTGGTGGTCGCCAGTCCAGGCGTTGTCGCTGGTGATCGGCACGGGCGGAGTCCAGAGCAGATAACTGAGCAGATAGTCGTAATTGAACAGCAAGGTTAGCAACACAGCGGCCACAAGCGCCAGCTTGACGATGGCGCGACGGCTGAGTTTGAGGCTGCGGTCGAACTCGCGCTGCGGTGTGCGCCACAACTCGGTGGTGGTGCTGCCGATGGTGCTGGCGTTACGGATGCGGCGTTGATCGGCCCGCCAGAGAGTTAGCGTGTCGGTATCAAGCGGGCCGAGGCTGGGATTGATCAGGCTGCTGCGATCGCCATCGAGGCTGGCCCAGCGGCTAAGGCCCGCGTGCTGCGCCAGCAGGTTAGCCAGTTCGTGGGCCTGCGCCTCCATCTCGGTGATCAGTGCGACGTAGCCAGTGCCATTTGCTGCCCATAGCTTGACCCAGTACATTGTGCGGCGCGGGATGCTCTGCGTGCGATCGTAAGTAGCGCTGTAGACGGCCACGCGCATAACATCCGCCCATGGGATGCTTGCACGGCAGGGCCAGATGAAGCCGAGCAACTGGAAGCCCTTGCCCACGGTGCGCGGCCTGCGCCCATAGAACAGGCGCAACTTTACCCCACTGCGCTGTAGCTCGACCGAGGAGCGACCAATCAGCGGTAGTCGCTCGCCAAACAAGGCCAACAATGCGTCAACGAAGAAGAGCAGACCGACTAGCGGTAGGAGCAACCCCCAACTAATCACCCAGGTGCCAACAAACTCGCTCCATGTCGAGGTAATACACCAGTAGAGCGGCCATAGAGCTACCAGGCCCAACAGCCGCTGTGTTGCTGGGCGCATTCGCTGCCAGACGAAGTAGCGTGGCAACTGGCGGGGTACAGCGGCGGCCAGCAATCCACCCGGCTGGGTGGCGGTGCGGGTTAGGGCCAACGGGCCGTTCGCCAGCCGCGCCCGCTCCCCTGCGCTCAGGTCAGGGTCGATCGCGTCGGGCGAGGCAGTGCGTGGCGGCTCGGCCACCGCGCGGG
>JANXYP010000162.1 GCA_025355955.1 Chloroflexota bacterium | reverse complement strand
GCCAGCATAGGGGTCGAGGCCCGCGTTGAGCAGCGCACCCTCAATCTGGCTGTAAAGGATGCCGTAGCCATAGTTGAGCGCCATATTCAGCGGGTCAGTCGCGCCCCGCCCCTCGCGCCCCGGCCACTCCACCCCCTCACGCAGCATCAACCCCGCCGCCTTCCAGTAGTGCTGGGCGGCCCGCCCTTCCAGGTTGAGCAGATGGGGGCGCAGCTCGTCCACATCCTTTGCGTTATAACGCTCAAGCTCGGAAGCTAGCTTCTCGATGGTCGCGATCTGATCGAGTGCAAGCTGGTACACCGGATTGTCCGCACTCTTGCGATACTTCGCCATGTATTTGAGCAGAGTGGCCTGATTACGCATCTTGCCGACGGCGAAGACCTTGGCTAGTTGCACCCCGCGCTGGTCGGCGTAAGCGAGTAGCTGCTCACGCCGCGTGCTGACCGTGCCGCCACCAGCAATCTCAGAGCACATCAGGCGGGCAAAGGGCTTGCCGGAGCGGGACAGGAAGTTGATGCTGATGCCGCGTTCGGCGCAAGCCCGCACTACATCGCTGGACAGGCTAACCCCCGCGCTGGTGATCAGCACCTGCTCCAAATCTAGCAGCGGCACCTCGGTGATAACTTCCTTGCCCTTGCTGACCTTGACCCGTTCGCTGGTCTTGCCCACGAACGCGCCATACTCTTCGACGATAAGCTGCATCGCGATCCTCCTCAGCAGTCAATCTCGAACCAGCCATTGCCCGCCACCGCGTATTTGCCCACATGGGCAAGCTGCCCCCAGGCGAGTATCTCGCGGAGATTGGCGACATCGCCAGTGTAGCGAACCTCACCCAGTAGCCCGCCCATCTCCAACTTGCGGTCATGGCGGCTGGAATAACGCTCCAACTCCTGCCAACCCGCACCGCGTCCCACCATTCTGGCCTTATCGCACTCGGCCAGTAGACCCGGCCAACCTGCCCGCCACTCGCGTAGTGCAGCAATATGCGCCTCTCGCTCATCCTCACCATCTGGTGCAGCGTAGACGGCAGCCAGCATCCACAGCCGCTCCAGCAGGCGGTGAACCAGCAGCGCCAGCGGCGGACCAGATTGCACCAGCCCGCCGCCAGCAGTAAGGCGGGCGGGGGTGAGGAAGCGCACGGTGAAGCCATCGGTAGGCAGGTCGGCGGCGAACTCACGTACCTGCTCGGCAGTCACCGCTAGACTGGGCATCCGCGCCATCGCCCGCTGATGGTGGAAAAGGCGCACCTGCTGCCCGACGATGGGATTGACCTGCCAGATCTCGCGCAGCGCCAGCCTGCCCCGCTCCCGCCCCAGGCCCAACCCCTGTTCGCCCATGCGCTGGGCGGCAATCAGCAGGTAGGGGAAGGTATGCAGCGCCGCGCCGAACAGGGTCAGCCCGAACTCCAAGCGTTCGCCCGGCTGGTACTCAGTCTGGCGCGACAGTGGTGGCTCGACCACGTAGGGGTGCGGCACCTCCTGCCCGCGCCCCAGTAGCCCGGCCTCGTCGCGATTCGCCATCAGGAAAGCAATTGGGCAGGCGCTAGCGCTGATGCAGGCGGCGCACAGCGGCGAGTCCTGCGCCGCCCCATCCGGCCCGGGCAGCACGCAGAAGTGTCCGCGCAGCGCCCCCAGCAGCGCCCCGCGCAAGGCCGACCCCTTGTTGGGCTGAAGCGTCAGCGGCGTAACCACCTCGTAGACGAAGCGAAGCTGGTGCGCTTGCAGGTGGTCAAGGGGGGTGAGGAGCATGGTTACTTCTCCGTGCTTCTCAGGCCAAGCTGATCTAGGAAGGGCTGTAGTACAAACTCTGGTATCAGCACCTCACCAAGGAATGGCTTATCAAAGTGGAATCGAAGGGCTGCAACAGGTTTGGTCTCACCTCTTAGCACCAGATAGCGACGGGTAGCTGCCAGTACCTCAATGCCACTGAAGAATGTAACATCTCTGGGCTGCACCTGCACAAAGTCGCAGCGGCATACCTGCTCTCGAATCTGCTCTCCCGCCGTGCTACTAGATAGGAGGGCAATCTGGAACATTGTACGCTTCTTGCCCATCACGAATGTCTGACCAACTGTGAAGCTATCCAGTTCCTCATGCTTGGGGCTAAAGCCTACCGTGTAGAACTGCTGACCCGCTATGATGCTCTCCATCGAGCCATATTTGGGCAGCAGGTTGTTGTCTTGGATGCCGGGGTCGGACTCCTTCAGCGAGTTGAACAGATTGCGATCTGTTACCATCCGCGATTTGCTCACATACCTTATACCGTCCTCATCTTCTTTGCAGAGTGTGGCAGGCGTGAACCAGAGCGGCGCTTTGCCGACATCGAAATCACGGAAGAAATCGTAGTCATCGAACGCTGCAACGAACTCGCGGCTACTTCGCCCTCGTTCCCGGCTCATCCCCGCATGCAGCATCTCGGCGGTGAGGAAGGGATGGGTCTTGTAATCCGAGCCGTAATCCGAGCTAATGTTGAGGAAGCGCCCACAGTTGCGTAGCAGCATTGCTCTTGCATATATCTTCTGGCTGTTCATCGCCCCTCCTACTTTTTCCTGGTTATTTCCTTGCTCAATTCACTCGCGTACAGCTTGAATTGCGAGGACAGTGTACCAGCGAGAGCGTCAAAGGCCGAGGGCTGGTAAACAGATGGCGCTTCACCGCCAGTGATTGCATCGAACTTCACCTGGGGTTTGGCGGGATCGAAGTGACTGCGGAGTTCACCCAATCCGCTCCCACCCCAGGCAAGCATATCCAGCACGGAGAAGTGAGGCATTCCTGCGGCTACAGCCAACACCTCAGTGGCGAACTTGCCGTGATTGGTTGAATACTTACCATAGCCATGCACATCAGCCATCTTCGTTGCCTGAAGCAGGCCTGCGAGGTCAAGTAGCGTAGCGTTCTCGATGATGGTGATAAACGGAAAGTGCGTTCCAGCCTTCACGTATTCGTAGTAATGAAGGCTCGCATCGCCCCGCTTTTCACTTAGGTTCTCGCCAACGGTGTTGCCGATCGCCATTCCTTCTTCGCTGCCCAGCATTGCCACGCAATCGTCAACACTCTCTAGCGAGTAGCTATCGAAATAACGGACCCGCGAGAAGGTGGCTCCCTTACCTGCAACTAGGCTGCCGAACAGAGAGTCGTTCCAGCAAAGGGTACATAGATCGTTAGGAATCTCGCATTCTCTGCCAAACCAGGCGCGGAAGCTATCCTGCCAAGGCTGGTCGACGATCGTCTGCTCCGTCAGATCGCGGAACAAGCGCATATGGGCGCGGCGCTCAATGCCTTTCTGCTTGCGGGCGATGAACTCCACGCGACGGGTACCAAGCAACTCAACCTTGTCTATGTAGGTTTCATTGCTATCACCCTCATGCGACACGGGTAGGAAGCGGCCCGCAGTCGTCTTTATACCGACGATGCAGATCATCATTCCATTGTAGCTGGCGGGTAGTGCCCGCTCCTTCTTGTTTTCTGCGATTTGGCGGGGTACCAGTACCTCCAGCCCGCTCTTCCCGTTGAACAGGGTGATCGCGCTCTCGTTGTTACTCATGGCTCAAGTCTCCTTTTTGTTGTGGAAGTTGAACTTCCTGGGCGAACCCTCACGCTAGGCAGGGAAAATCTCTTCGGATTCTTCTGCGTCCATATCTGAGGCTTCGGTGGATTCTGCATCGTTGTCAGTCTTGTGCTTGAACTTGTAGCTGAACCAGGTTCGACGTTCGAGCAGCATCGCTTTGGCATCAGCTCTGGCGCGGTTCGCCTCTTCAGTGTTGACCAAATCAGCCAGCCTTTTATAATTGGCGATTGTATCTCTGTCGAAGCGTTTGTCAACGTCGGCCTCGTCTATTTCCTTCAGTCCGCGGTTGCGACATGAGGCAATATACTCCTCAATCATAACCAGCCGAGGATAGAGATAGTTGTATATGCGGCCAAACATACTCTGTCGCAGGTCGCGTAGGTTGCGCCGATCGGCCATCATAGCGTTGTGTTCGGTAATCCACTTGTGCAATGCTTCCAGGCTAGGCTGGTTGTCCCTGCGGCTGAACTTCGTCTTCTTCTTGCGCAGTATGAAACTCGCCCACACTTGATAAGCTGCCTCCACCTCAGCGGTTGCCTCTGCTTTGCTCTTGCCGATTATCCTGGCCTCAATAAGGTTGAGAAGTTGACGCGGGTACTTCTCTATCTCAGCGGGTGCAGCATTGAGCTTGGGGTCAAGCAGTTGCAGACCAAGCAGGGCCTCGATCAGCTTGGTGGTAAACTCGTCCATCTCACGGTTTATCTGCACTTGGCTAACTTGGTTGGTTTGTAGTTGTATGTTGGACAATCCGGTACCCCCTTTCATGGTTGTGTTTGGTTATCAGTGCCTTGAGACTCAAGGCTCTGTCTCATCAGCTAGCACACGCAGGTTTGCATATGCCTTCATGTATTCGGTCAGGTCGCGTACACCTGGTAGATATGGATCGCGTTTGCCGGTAAACGGCTTATACTTCGCACCTTTCGTGTCATCAGCTATACGCAGTGGCGATTGGCGTAGCACGCGGCTGAACTCGCCAAGCGGGTCCGCCGCCAAGCGTTCAGCCAGGCGCATCCTTTCTTTGAACGCATCCTTACCGCTAGCTACCCGATTACTGAACTCGCTTAGGATCGCGTAGCGGTGTAGGTACTTGCTGGCAGCGAAGGCACGAGGGCCAACGTAGAACGTGTCTGGCGATGAGGCATCGAGTCGTGGTACTGTTTGGAAGTAATAGGCTCCTTCACAGCGGCACAGCTTTCGCATAAAGCCGAGTAGGGCGAAGACGTGCAGCCGACTACGCACAAACCTTTTCTGCGCGACATCATCCTCACCCCGAAGGTACGGCAGGGCATAGAGTACCAACTGCCGCGACCCCACCCCTAGCGACACCAGCAAATTGATGGTCTC
>JANXYP010000129.1 GCA_025355955.1 Chloroflexota bacterium | reverse complement strand
CGTTCGCGCACGCAATAGTTGGTCAGGCGCATCTGTAGGGCAATGTCGGGGACGTGCTGTCCACTGCTAGCGCAGAGCAGGATTTTGGCGCGTTCGACCTCCCTGGCGGGAGCAGTGCGCGAACGACTGAGCCGCTCAAGTTAGTCGCGCTCATCGGTGGTAAGTTCACGCAACTTCATGATGATGGGCATAGCAACCTCCTTGACCAAGATGCTGCTATTATACCACACATTAAGCGGTTGCACCACTTACCTCCAGACCGCATATAAACACACCATCTGCTCCACGAATTGGCATAACAAACTTCGGGATGACCCCTGTTTCTTTTACAATAGCGCAGCGTTGCAAAACCCTAACTCCCCTGCTATAATCAGCGTGCCGTAACCCAATATAGGTACAGGGGGTTGCAACCGCCCCGATATAGAGGAGGCAGAGAGATGGCAGCAACCGGAGCGAGTCTGCTTAGTTATGTGATTTATGCGATCCTGTTCGTAATCGCATGGTCGGCGTTCGCCAACCGCGTTGGGCAACTGGTGGCGTTGGTAGGCATGGGCCAGGCCGCCCACTTCGGCAACCACTGGGGGCGCATCCGCGATTTCGTCATCTTCGTGGTCGCCGAGGCCAAAGTGCTGCAGCGACGGCTAGCCGGTTTCGCTCATCTGCTAGTCTTCTACGGCTTCATCATCATCACCATTCAGAGCGCGATGATGTGGGTGCAGGGCTTCTTCCCCGGCCTGGAGATTGGCTTCATCGAGTTCAACCCCATCTATGTGCTGCTGCTCGACCTATTTGATGCCATCGTCATTCTCTCGGTTCTCTATTTCGCCTTCCGCCGCCTGGTGCTGCGCCCCCGCGCCCTCACCCTCAGCCTGGATGGGTTGTTCATACTGGCGTTGATTTTTTTCAGCGCGGCCAGCGACCTGACCACCAACTCGTTCCGCTACGCGCTCGTGCCGCTGACGATGCCGCACAGCGGCTACGTGCAGGTTGCGCCCTGGGCGTTCATCTCCAACAATATCGCTGGGCTGCTACAGGGC
This sequence comes from Chloroflexota bacterium, assembly GCA_025355955.1. Classification (GTDB taxonomy): domain Bacteria; phylum Chloroflexota; class Chloroflexia; order QHBQ01; family QHBQ01; genus QHBQ01. Next base: position 4,474 of record JANXYP010000129.1, on the reverse strand, counting down.
GCGGGCCTGACCATCGGCGATTTGCAAGCCGGTTTCAACTTCGGATGGTGGTGGCACACCCTCACCATCCTATCCTTCCTCATCTACATCCCCTACAGCAAACACCTGCATCTATTCACTGCGCCACTTACTACCTACTTCCGCAACAAAACTCCCAAGGGGATGCTGCCCAAGATCGAAAACATCGAGGAGCAGGAGCATTACGGGGTTAGCGAGATTGACCAGTTTAGCTGGCGCAACCTGCTCGACCTGACCGCCTGTACCGAGTGTGGCCGCTGCCAGGAAGCCTGCCCCGCCTACGCCACCGGCAAGCCGCTCAACCCCAAGATGGTCATTCTCGACCTCAAGGATTATATGCTGGAGCAAGGGCCGAAGCTACTCAAGGCGCGTCAGGAAGCCGCCATTGCCCCCACCCAGATCAACGCCAGCCAAATGAGCTCCGCCGCGCACAGCGCCCACGACATGAATGTGGCCGATGTCGCCATGGTTGGCGGCGTGATTACCGACGATGTGCTGTGGGCCTGCACCACCTGCCAGGCGTGCATCAGCGCCTGCCCGGTGTTCATCGAGCCGATGGCGCGCATCGTGGATATGCGCCGCTATCTGGTGCTGGAAGAGAGCCGCTTCCCCGCTGAGGTCACTCGCACCTTCAACAACATGGAGCGCAACGGCAACCTGTGGGAGTTCCCCAACAGCCAGCGTGGCGACTGGGCCAAACCGCTGAACATCCCCACCCTGGCGCAAGCCCCTGATGCGGAGATCGTCTTCTTCGTGGGCTGCTTCGGCTCATTCGACGCACGCAACCGCAAGACGGTGGAGGCGTTCGCCCGCATCCTGCAAGCGGCGGGCATCAAGTTCGCCATCCTCGGCAAAGAGGAAAAATGCACCGGCGACCCGGCACGGCGCATCGGCAACGAGTATCTATACCAGACGCTGGCTCAGGAGAATGTGGAGACGCTCAATAGCTATAAGGTGAGCAAGGTAGTCACCGCCTGCCCCCACTGCTTCAACACCATCAAGAACGAATACCCCCAGTTCGGCGGCCACTATGAGGTGCTGCACCACACCCAACTGATTGACCAGCTGATCAAGGAGGGGCGCATCCAGCTATCCAACTCGATTGACGAGCAAGTGACCTACCATGACCCCTGCTACCTGGGCCGCTACAACGATGAATACGACGCGCCCCGCGAGATCCTCGCTGCCATCCCCGGCATTCGCCTTGAAGAGATGCCGCGCAACCGCGAGAAGAGCTTCTGTTGCGGCGGTGGCGGTGGGCGCATCTTCATGGAGGAAAATATTGGCAAGCGCATCAACAACACGCGGATGCAGGAGGCCGCCGACACTGGCTCGACCACCCTGGCCGCAGCCTGCCCCTTCTGCATGAGTATGTTCGAGGATGGGCGCAAGGCGATTGGCGTGCAGGAGCAGATCCGCACCCAGGATGTTGCCGAGCTAGTGGCCCGCTCCATGGCTCCCCGCCAGCCCGGTCAGGCCGGGGCCATCCCGATGCGGGGGAAAGAGTAATGGTAAATGGTAAATGGTAAATGGTAAATGGTAAATAGTGGATTACTGAAGGGGCGCATTGGATCGCGCTCCGCTGGACGGCGTGGCTTAATTTACACCGTTACTTTTACGAACTGGTGTCCTACTAGCTAGCCAAGCTGATGGTGCATATCTGTAGGGGCGAACCGTTGTTCGCCCTGGCCCAACTTACTCAACCCTCCACGTTTAGCGCCGCCTTGATGGCGGCAACCGCGGCTTCGGCAGCGATGGGCAGCGGCGCGAGGGTAGCGCAGGCGGTGGGGGTATTAGTGGGGGCGCGGCTCTTGATCGCCACCAGCATGGTGATGTAGCGATCGTCGAGCAACTTGAGTGGCGCGTAGGCGGGGTCGGCGGATGCGGCGGCGTTGAGCGCCTCGACCAGCGCGTCAATCGTCGGCTTGATGTAGTTGTCGGTGTCACCATCGCGGCGGCTGAGGGTGATGGCAATGCCGAGGCCAGTCTTCACCTTGCCGCGACAGGCTGCCGCCAGCGCTTTAGCCAGACTGCCCGCATCCTTACCCTTTTCTTGCAACGCCTGTAGCGCCTGCGCTTTAGCCGCCGCCTTGTAGCGGGTATAAGCCGCCGATAGGTAGGCAACCGGGCGGACGCGACCGCTTTCGCCCCGCTCGATGCGCCATTGCCAAGCCTTGTTGAAGCTGGGCGGGTCGGGCAGGGTAATGGTAAATGGTGAATGGTGAATGGTAAATGAGGCAGGGATGGGATTGGCATTTTCTGTAGGGGCGAACCGTTGTTCGCCCAGGTTGCGTGCTTGCTTCGCCGAATCTGCAATCTGCAATCTACAATCTGCAATTGCGTGAAGTCGGTGGATGGCGAGGCGGGCGGTGTCTTCGAGGGTGCCAACCCAGAGTTCGAGGCGGGGGTCGGCAGCGTCAACGGCGCGGAAGGCGGCAACCAGGCCGATCTGGTCATCGTCGAGGTCGAGGCCGTCCACCAGCGCGTCAAGGGCAAGCTTAAGCGGGCCATCTAGATCGGAACGCTGGTCGGGAAAGTAGAGGACGGCGACAACACCGAGGCCATCACCGTTGCAGTAGGCGTAATCGAGCCGCGCCTGGGTAGCACGATGCGCCTCCAGATAGGTGCGGGTTGCCTCCTGTATCTGGCTGCGGTAGGCAATGCCCTCGTCGCTGAGATCAATCTGGATGTATTTGCGACCATCAGCCCGCCGCCGAATACGCGGCTTCCAATGGTGGTTGATGCCGGTGGGCATAGGCCCAACGCTGTGCAGAAACAGCCCACTGCTGGTGATTTCGTCGCTCATGGGGTTAGTATAAGTGGTGGGGATGGGGGTTGTCAAGAACAAACGTACTATTAGTTAGGCCAGCCGATCTCAATATCCTCAACCACAGCCTTGTACAAACGTAGAAAGGCGGTATTGTGGATCGGGCCGGTCTTTACCGATTTTGCAAGTTCATACAAAATCTGCTGCACATCCTCACGATCAGAAGCAATCTGACCGAGCAGACTCAGTGCCTCCTTGCGATCGAACTCTGATTTCTCATCGCTTATAATCCCCTTCAACGCCGCGATTATGTGTTCGTCTCTGATGCCCAACTTTGTCAGAGCTTCAGCCGCCCCAACCTGAATCCAAGCATCAGGATCTTGCATTAGTCGCTGCTCTAGCGCCGTAATGACTGGCGGGCTAGCGATGCCAACCTTACCCAAGGCATGGACGCTGGCGCGACGTAGTTGCTTGTTTCGGTCATGCAGGCGTTTGATCTCCCATGCCTCAGTTTGGCCCTCTGCCAACTTTGGCAGAGTAGCAAGCGCCTGCATTAGCACGTTAAGGGCTGCATCAACAACTGCCGAAACACCTTGCCCTACTTTAGCAAGCGCATATAGAGTATCTTCCAGCACGCTGTCTTTACTTTGCTGGTTCGCCAGTTCGCTCAGTAGCGCGGCTACTACTCTGTCATCGCCAGCGCCGAGTTCGCCCAAGCCGTGGATTGCTTCAAGGCGGGCCATCCAGCCACTGTCATGCTGCAAAACGTCCAGCAGAGCATCAATCACGTCGGGACGATCGGCGCTGATGTAGATCAGCAGCTTTACCATTGCCGCTCGTGGCTGATCGTCCTCATTGCTACGCTCATGCTTAACTCTTTCCAGCAAGATGGCGATCGCTTGGTCATTACCGACGAGCAAATAGATCAGCTTACCTTCGATCAGCGCATCCAAAGTATCTTCGTCATTGTTCTGTCTGAGTAGGTCAAGCACAAAGGGTATGACCACTTCATTCGTCTTAGCAAAGGTAGCCAGGGCTTCGGCGGCGTTCCAGCGATTAGGCTCATAGCTATCGTGCTGCAGCACATCTAGGAGTACGCCAATTACCTTCGGTTTGTTAGCCTGGGGCATCTCTCCCAGCCAGCGCAAGGTCATCCCACGGTCTTTATCGCGCCGTACATCTTCAAGCAACTCACCTATAACTGCTGCGTCATCCCGTCTACCCTCGACTGAAATCACATCGGTAGAGGTAATAGAAGAGTTGCTAGGGTTAGCTTTGTTCAGCGCTCCTTCAATCCACTCACGTACCCAACCAGGTTCACCCTGTTTCAGGCGGGCTTGTAGCACCTCAAGTAGCTGTGGGTACCTTGGAGCGAGTTTCGACAAAAATATCACAGGAGCATCTCGCACTGAAGCATCAGGTTCATGCTGCAACAAATCAATCAACTGCTGAACAGTAACTTCGTCTACTGCCCTCATAGTTTCCAACTCACCAACTGCTCTTTCCCGAACCCTCGGCTCTGGATGATGAAGGAAGGTGCGTATTTCCTGAATAAAAGATTTGCGAAACTGCTTCCCTGTGATGCTTTTCCGGTATTCAGACAGCGGCTCACCCACAAACCGATAGTCAGCTAGCTGACGGTTAGACGTAACATCGAAGTAAACTCGGGCAAAATCTTTGGCAAGCGAT
>JANXYP010000106.1 GCA_025355955.1 Chloroflexota bacterium | reverse complement strand
GTCGCTGGGTTTCAGTACGCTATGGCTGGCGCTGGTAACCTATCCGATGATGGCAGTGGTGCAATTCATCTGCGCTAAAATCGGCATGGTTAGCGGTATGGGCCTTGCCAGCATCCTGCGTAATCATTATTCGCGCTGGGTGCTTTACCCCGCCGTCCTCGCCCTGGTGGTTGCCAACACCATCAACGCGGGCGCGGACATCGGTGCGATTGCTGCCGCTATCAACCTGCTAATACCAATCCCCATCTGGGTAATGATTATCCCGATCGGCTTGCTCATCCTGGCCTTGCAGATCTGGGGCTCCTACCGACTGATTGCTAATACCTTCAAATGGCTGACCATTGCCCTACTTGCCTACATCGGCTCCGCCTTCTTCGCTCGGCCTGACTGGGGCATTGTGCTGCGCGGCACCTTCATCCCTAGCTTCAGCTTCGACGGCCACTTTCTTTCCATTCTGGTGGCGATCCTGGGTACTACAATCTCACCTTACCTCTTCTTCTGGCAGGCCAATCAGGAGGTGGAGGAAGAAATCAGCATGGGGCGCAAGCGACTCTGGGAGCGCAAGGGCGTGACCGACAGGGAGTTGAAGTACGCCACCTGGGATGTGAATATCGGGATGCTCTTCTCCAACCTGGTGATGTACTTCATCATTCTATCCACCGCCGCCACGCTGTTCACTCATGGCAAACATGATATTCAGTCGGCTACCGATGCGGCCCAGGCGCTGCAGCCAATCGCTGGCGATGCTGCGGGATTGCTGCTGGCGTTGGGGCTGGTCGGCAGCGGCTTGCTGGCGGTGCCAATCCTGACCGGCTCCGCCGCATACGCAGTGGCCGAGATGTTTGGCTGGAAGCATGGCCTGGATGAAAAGCCTGGGAAAGCCAAAAAGTTCTATGCGGTGATCGCCGCTGCCACCATCATCGGGATGCTGATCAATTTTAGTGGCATTAACCCGATTGACGCGCTGTTCTGGACTGCCGTGATCAATGGTGTGCTTGCCCCACCGCTGCTGGTGATCATCATGTTGGTTGCCAACAACAAGCAGGTGATGGGCAAGCGGGTCAACAATCGCTGGAGCAATACGGTAGGCTGGATAACCACGGCAGTGATGTTTGCGGCAGCAATCGGGTTGTTCCTTACCTGGGGGCAGTAGGTGGATTTTAGATTTTAGGTTCTGATGCTACTTAATCTGCGATCCTGCAAATCGTAGATCTGCAATTACTCGTGCCGTAGTGCGGCTAGCGGGTCGAGGCGGGCGGCGCGGCGGGCAGGATAGAGACCGGCCAGTAGGCCGATAAATGCGGCGAAGATCAGCGCGCTCACAATCAGTGTGGCGTTGACCTGGAAGATCTGCAGATTAACATAGAAGCCCTGCGACTGCAGATAGGCGTTTAGTCCCCAGTTGAGCAACAGATCCAGCAACCAGCCACCGATTACCCCCAAAATACCGCCCAGCAACCCAATAAAGCTAGCCTCCAGCATAAACATCCCCAGAATGTCGCGGCGGGTTGCACCCAGCGCCTTCAGCACACCAATCTCGCGGGTTCGTTCGTATATCGCCATGATCATAGTGTTGGCGATGCCGATGCTGGCAACCAATAGCGCCAGCAGCCCCACCGAGGTGAGCATCAATTGCAAGATGGTGAAGACACGGCTGATCTGATCAATCAAGGCGGGAACGGTATCCGCCTGCAGTCCATAACCCTTGATCTGATCGGCAACGGCGTTGACATGAGGAATAGTGTCAACCTTGACCGTGGCGCGGCTGTAACCGCGCTTCTCCAGGTAGTCGGGCTGACGATACCACCATTGCACGATCGCAAGTTTAACGTTAGCGCCAATGCGTACCGAGGCGTTTCGCACCGTGATCGACCTTGCGCCGGGGGCGCGGGCATCATCGAGGTTGCTGTTAGTATCCACGCCCGCGATGGTGGTGGTAAAAACTTGCTGCTCGCCACGCGGGTCGGTTACGGTGAGGTGAACCGGGGTGCCAAGCAGTTGATTATACACCGACGTATCCGCCGGGTAGGTGCCAACCAGGTGCAGGCTGTTGTACAGGCTTTGCGCTCCAATAATTACGCCGTCCTGGTGGGTGGCATCGAAGTTGGGACCGGCAATCATGCTAATTGTCCCGCCACTGACCAGCGGGTTGATGCTGCCCGCATTGCTGAAGAAAGCGGATACCGGCGCGGATGTGCCGTTGATGCTGATCTCAACTTCGGGAATGGCATCGGGCAGGCTGATGTCCGTTATTACGCTGACTACGTTGGGGATTTGCTTGATCAGCGCGACTATCTCTGGGGTGAGCGGATGGGTAGGGACATTGTTGGGACTGTTGCTTTCGCTGCTGTAGTCGGGGTTGACTGTAATAGTCTCGAAGCCCAGCCCGGAGAGAGTGGAGGTGACTTGCTGCTCGGTACCAATGCCCGCACTGACCATGGTGACGATGGTGACGATGCCGACGAACACGCCGATCGAGGTGAGGATGGTGCGAACCTTGCGGCGGCGCAGGCTGGCAAGCGAGTTGCCCAGCATATCGGGGAATCTCATACACTGGCCTCCTGCAGTTGGCTCATGACCGGGGTAATCGGTGGCACTGCCTCAATTGTTGGGGCCGCATTCATGCTGATTTCCACAATCTTGCCATCGAGCAGGCGCACCACCCGGTCAGCGTACGCAGCCACCGCCGGGTCATGAGTGACGACGATGAGGGTGAGGCCGCGCTCCTGGTTGAGCGATCGCAGGATGCGCATCACCTCTGCGCCATTTTTGGAGTCGAGGTTGCCGGTAGGCTCATCGGCTAGCAGGATGAGGGGGTTGTTGGCGAGGGCGCGGGCGATTGCTACGCGCTGCTGTTCGCCGCCGGAGAGGGCGTTGGGCAGATGGTCGCTGCGCTGCGCCAGGCCGATCTGGGCCAGCAACTCGTGGGCGCGGGTGCGGCGGGCGGCAGCTCGTTCGCCCACCAGCAGCATTGGCATCTCCACATTTTCCAGCGCGGTGCGGGTGGACAGCAGGTTGAAGCTCTGGAACACGAAGCCGACGGTATGCTGACGGTGCTGGTCGAGGATGTTGCGCTTGGCGGTCGCCAGGTTTACCTCGCCCACCCAGACTTCGCCGCTGCTAGGCGTATCCAGCCCGCCGAGCAGGTTGAGCAGGGTGGATTTGCCGCTGCCCGATGCGCCCATCAGCGCGACAAACTCACCAGCGGCAATCTCCAGATCTATACCGGCAACCGCCTCGACCACATTCGGCCCCACCTTGTAGCGGCGGGTCAGATTGATCAGGCGGATGATTGGCTTGTCTATATTAGTCTCGTTCATCACGCCTATTATAAGCTATTGGCCGCGCTAGTGTTAGCTGTATATGATTAGGGATGTGTTACAATTTGTTAGCTATTCATCTTGTGCGCCCATTGCATCCAGCAGTTGCGTGGCATCGCGCAGCCTTACCATCACCCGCTCTCGACCCAGTACCTCCATGGTCTCGAACAAGCTGGGTGATTGGGTGCGGCCCGTGATTGCCACGCGCAGCGGCATGAACACCGGGCCAGGCTTCAACGCCATCTGCTCGGCCAGCGCTTTCACCTCCGCCTCCGGGCCGTTCTCCTTGTCGCTCAGGTGCCAGGCGGCGTACTTGTCGGCCTGCAGCAGCATGGTTGCCGAGTGGATAATCTCGCTAGCCTGCGCTACGCTGATCGCATTCTTGTCCTTGCCCAGCAGCAACGCAGGGTCATATTTCAGGTGGTCGGCGAAGAAATAGCCAGTTAGGTCGGGAACCTCGGACAGCACCTTGATGCGATCCTTGAGCAGTGCAATGATCGCCTGGAAGTAGAGATACTCGTCGTCGCCCGGCAGCGCCTCCACCTCGGTGAGCAACCCGGCCTGATGCATGAAGGTTAGGGAGCGGCGGGCCAGATCATCCAGGGTGAGAATATGATTGATGTAGTGGCCGTTCATCCAGTTCAGCTTGTTGATGTCCCAGCGGGCGGGTGAGGGCTGGATGCGAGTGAAGGTATAGCGCTCGACAATCTCCGCCTGGGTCATAAGCTCGGTCTTCTCATCGTAGCTCCAGCCCTGCAGCACCAGAAAGTTGAACATCGCCTCCGGCAGATAACCCTGCTCCCAAAACTAATTGGTCATAACATCGCCGTCGCGCTTGCTCAGTTTGCCCCGTCCGTCAGGACGCAGTATATCGGGAACATGGACAAAGACCGGCATCTCCCAGCCGAAACACTTATACAACTGCACGTGCTTGGGGGTGCTGGCAACCCACTCCTCGGCGCGTAGCACGTGGGTTATGCCCATCTCATGGTCGTCGACCACCACCGCAAGATGGTAGGTTGGGTAGCCGTCCGACTTGAGCAGCACGGTGTCGTCCACCCTGGCGTTCTCAAAGGTGATGGTTTGATTCTTGACGAAATCGTAGAAGCCAGTGCTGCCCTCTTCCGGCATCTTCAGGCGGATGGTATAGGGTTTGCCCTCAGCTTCGGCGGCGGCGATCTGCTCCGGTGCGGCATTGCGCCAGCGATCGTGCAGCGGCGGCGGTTGGTGATTGGCGGCGGCAGCCTTGCGCTCTACGTCAAGCTCCTCAGCGCTGCTCCAACTCTTGTAGGCGCAGCCCATCTCTACTAGCTGGTGGGCGTATTGCTGATAGAGCGGCAGCCGCTCCGACTGACGATATGGCGCGTGTGGGCCGCCCACATCCGGCCCCTCATCCCACGTAATGCCCACCCAGCGCAGGCTAGCCTTCAAGTCGTCCTCTGCGCCCTCGACATAGCGCTTCTGGTCGGTGTCCTCGATCCGCAGGATGAACTGACCGCCGTAGTGGCGGGCGGCCAGCCAGCTAAACATCGCGGTACGCACTCCACCGACGTGCAGGAAACCAGTCGGGCTGGGGGCGAAGCGAACCCGTACTGGCCCGCTAATATCGGCTCGATCGTTGCTCATCTTATCATGCTCTCCTTTGCTGCTTATGTGCGCGGTATTATACCATAGCTGGCACAGCACTTGCTTCAGCCTGGAGACCCAACTGCGCCTCAGACTATTTGACCTAGATGTTGGTGGGTGCTATTCATCAAATCGCAATGTGTGTGGCGTAGGGGCGGATTACGTCCGCTTCTGATAGGCGCTAGAAGTTGGTTTATGGACGCAAGTTTGTTATAATGAGGCATTCGTTTGGATACAAAGTGAGGAGCCTTAATGAACAAAATGGAAACGAACACACAGAAGGAACTGGCATCCGAAATAAATGTTGCGGCAGCCGACGGGAACCCGCAAGCGGTGGAACACTGGCACGCGGGTGGCGACACCGGCAGTAACCTACGCGACCTGGTGCTGGGCATAAGCGATGGGCTGGTCACGGTTATCGCGTTCGTCGCGGGAACTACCGCGCTGCTACAAGGCACCAACCTGGTGCTGAAGGCAGGCGTGGCCGAGATGTTCGCAGGCGCAGTCAGCATGGGCCTGGGCGCGTATCTGGGCAGCAAGAGCCAACGCGAAGTTTATGCCAAGGAGAAGGCCCGCGAGTATTACGAAGTCGAGCATATGCCAGATGCGGAGCGGCAGGAGGTGCGCGACATATACGCGGCCAAGGGCTTCGAGGGTGCGGATTTGGAGATGATTGTGACCCGCATCACCAGCGATAAGGATCGTTGGGTAAACATGATGATGAGCGAGGAGCTGGGCTATGGCGATGAGAGCAACGAAAGCCCGGTACGTACTGGCATGATTGTAGGCGTATCTTACATGATCGGGGCGCTAGTGCCATTGTCGTCCTACATTGTTCACCGCATCCTGAGCATCGCCGACACGGCGGACTCGCTGAGTACCACCTTCATTATATCCGTAGCGCTAACCCTCGCCGTGCTGTTCGCCTTCGGCACGTTCAAGTCGCGCTTCACCCATCAGCCCTGGTGGCGTAGCGGGCTGGAGATGATGATCGCGGGCGGGGTTGGCGCACTGGTCGTCTACGCCGTTGGGCAATTGGTCTCGGGCCTGGTTAGTTGAGCTTACCGATCCGCACATTCCTCGAACCTACGCGGCTGATTCCTCAGCGGGTGGCGTGTCGGAGGTAGGTGGCGGTGCGTCGTCCTTATGTTGGCGGGGGGCGAAGTCGAACAGGTTGCGCCAGCCGATAGTGAACTTTAGAACGGTGGCGAGGGCGAAGTTGATGAAGCCAACATGGGCGAGGTGGTCAATCCTACCACGCAGATTGTCGCGGCTGTCACGGCTGGCAAGTACCGAGTTGCGGGTGATGAAGCGCATCAGCGGATAGTTGTCGCTGAGGTGAGCGCGATTGGCGAACAGGGTCTGCGCCCCGCTACTGCGTGGGTTCATCTCCGCGCCGACTGCACCCCATCCCGGCTTTAGCTGGAAGCGCACCGTAACCGGGGTGAGCGCGTAGTAGGTGCGCTTGCCGAACAACCAGGGGCGATATTCCACCAGCCAGACAGGGATGAGGAAGTTGACCACCGCGCCAGTAATCAGCGGGGCAATTGGCACGGCGGACGGGTTGTCTGCGTCGCGCTTAAGCAGGCAGCGTCCTAGCAGGCGCTGGGTAGCTTCCACCAGTTCGCTAGCGCGGCGCAGGTTGGTCTCAATGTAGTCCAGCAGGCTCTCGACTGTCTCGGCCTTCAGTTCCATGCATTCCGCATCGAAGTTAACATAGCGGGTGAAGCTGCCAGCGGCAATCGAAGCGTGACGACGCTGCCATTCGCTGTGCGCCTGCTCGAGTTCGGTCAGGTGGTGGCGGATCTCCTCTTGCTGGTGGGCGGCATCGGTGGTGAAGGTACGCACGCGGGTATCAAGTTGCGCCTCATGCTCGGTCACCTCACGATCGCGGCTGAGGGTAAGCTGCTGCGCCTTGCGTTGGCTGTCCTCCGTCTGCTGATGGATGGCGGTCAGGGCATCCAGCGCCCGCTGCCGCTCCTCGCGAGTCTTGAACAGGGCGGCGGTGGCCTCCTCGATGTCGGCTACGGTCTCGGCCCAGAGTTGTACCTGCGGCGGCAATCCCCGCGCCAGTTCCTCGTACTGGCGCACGTTGGTGTCAAGCTGATTGTATATGTAGCCTGGCCGCGTTCCGTCAATCTGCTGCTGCAAGGTTTTGGCCTGATTCTGCAACTGCAAGAGCCGTTGACGGGCGCTGGCGGCTTCCTCATCCGCCTCCACAGTGCGGGACAAACCGCTGATATAGGTGGCAAGCTCCTGATTGACCGCCGCCACGTCGCGGCTGAGGCCGATGATTACATCATGTTCGCTGCTCATCTCGCCGCGCAGGTTGCGTAGCACTGGCAATAGCATGGTTAGCAGTTGCAGCCGCTCGACGTAGGGGTTGCCCGTCTGAGTTAGCGCGGTAGACTGCTGGCGGATGTTCTCATAGCGGTCAGTTAGCTGGGCGAAAGGGCCACTCACTTCATTAAACAGCGAGGTGATGCGCCCCACCTTGCGGCTGGCACGGGGCAGAGCTTCGATCGGATCGGCGGGCAACTGCTCACGCGGGTTGCTGCGGCCCGCATCTACCGGATATGGGGTCTTTGCCGCATTTTTTATGCGATTCTGCGCCTGGTTGATGCGCGCCTCAATCTGCACCTCGGCCTGGCCCTGCTCATCGCGCAGGCGGTTGAGCGTCGCTTCCTCGCTGCGTTCGCGCTGCTCCAATCGCCCGATTTGCTCCCGCTGCCCCACCTCGCGGCCACTTAGCTCCGCTTGCAACTGCTCTTCGGTGCTGATGCGGCGGCCAAACTCCACCCGCGCCTGCTCGATGCGCGTGGTGGCAAGCTGGCGGGCGCGACCTTCGATCAAGGCGCGGTCGCTCTCTACCTGTTCCAGTAGCGGCTTGATCTCGTAGGCCAGCGCATCGGCGGCGCGGGCGAACATCGTATTCGCGGCGGTAAGCAAATCAGCCATCTCGGCGTGATGTGCGTCGGTTTGCTTGCGCCAAAAGCCAGCCGCCTCGCGCCAGTTGCCGCTCCACACCCGCATCGCCCCCAACCCCTCGCGCTGGTGCTGCCAAATGTTCAGCAGCGGCTCGGCCAGCGCCGTGAACTCGCTCAGTTCTCCAACATAGCCGTGCGTTTGCGCCAGGGTCATTGCGCCAGGTAGCACGGTGGTCGGGTCGATCGGCAGGCTGGCAGGGGCGATAACGGCGGCAATCTCGGTCGGCGCTTTGGCCCGCTCCTCGGCATCGAGGCGGCTGGTAATGGTAATGATGCGGCGACGCAAAGCCTCCTCGTCGTCCAACCCCTCCTCATCCGCGTCGGCGGGCGGCAACTCTTGCACGGTGTAATCGTAGTTCGGTTCTGGAAGGGTGGCGCGGTCTTCGCCCGGCTTGAGCAACTCGCCGAAGATGGCAAACGCCTCGCTGTCGCTAGCAAGGGTGTAGGCGGGATAGTCAGTATATTCCTGTGCGGCGGTGAGGCGGGCAATCTCGGTCAGGTTCTCGATCAATTCGGCCTGGGTATCGAGCGGCAAGGGCGTGTCGCCTTTCGCCTGTTCCAGCGGGGCCATCGCCAGAGTCGCGTTGGTGCGACTGAGTAGCGCGGTCTGGTCGGCGCGGGGCAGGTGGAAGACATCGTTGGGGTCGTCGGCCTGCTGCTTGAGGGTATCGAGCAGCAAATAATCGTCGCCTTCGCCGAACGGTTGGGCAGTAACCAGCCAGTCACCCTTCGTCAGGTTCTGGATGCTCGGTTTGAGCAGAATGAGCGCCAGCGCGCCGCCAATGATCACGACAAAGATAGCAGCAGTGACAATCGTGGTGTTGATAGAGTTGTTGCCCGCCAGGTTTGCATTAGCATTCATATAGAGCAGCAGCAGTCCGCCGATCACGATCACCACTGGCACTGCGAAAATCCACCACTTCATCAGGCGAAAGAAGCGCTGCCAGAGCAGAGCATAAAGATACGCCACCACCATCGGCTGGCTGGCGGCTTCGCCGCCATCCTCGCTGGCAAGGTAAGGCGGTGGCAGGTGCGGGTCCAGTTCGCTGAACGGGATGTGCCGCGTCTGGCCCTCGTCTACTGTGGTTGTGGCGATTGTCTCGGCTTCGATCATGATTGTAGAATGTAGATTGTAGATTGTAGAATGATGTTGTAAGGTCGGGTTGCACTTGCCTTGCCACTCGGCGACCACGCATATCGTAACTAGCAATGCCACCCCACCTAATCCGTTTATCCGTCTTTTCAATCTGTTGGCTAATCGGTTAGCTGATCCGTTGGCTGGTCTGCTGGTGCGTCGGTGGTATCTTCGGCGGGCAACGGGCCAGTGCTGGCGCGGGGTTCGTCGAGCATTGTGTGCGCGACTGGGCCAGCATTTGCGCCGAGGATTGACTTGGCAGCGAGGATCGCCTGTAGCAAGCGATGGTTGAGCAGGCTGGTGACGATGGTGCCAGTGCGGGGCGCAGATGATGGCGCAGTAGTAGCTACCCTGGCGCGCAGTTGACCGCTACGGTCGAGCGCGAAGCTGTTCTCGTCGCTAACCGGCAACTCGCCTACCTTCACCTGCGGCGCGATGATGACACTATCGTGGGCGCTGACCACGCTGGGCGACATCACCTGACCACCGCGCTCGATGCTGATTGGGCCAAGTGCGTGCGCCCCACCCACCTGAGCGTCGGCTGCAACCGCCATCTCCCCCTCGCTCACCGTCCAACGGCGCACCTGGCTGTTCTGCCCCACGCTAATGCTGCTGGCGAACACGCTGCGGGCGCGGCAGTTGGGGCCAATCTCCAGCTTGCCCCGCGCAATCGCCGTGCCAGTCACGGTCGCGCCCTCTTCCAGAATTATGTCGCCAGTGCTATAGACGTGACCGCGCAAGGTCGCGCCCTGGGCTACCCGTACCCGCGTGCCGAACATCGTGCCGTCCGCGCTTGATCCTGCCACCAATGTTATCTCGCGGCCAAGCTCGGCCTTGCGGGTGGGAAATAGATGGCCGGGCCAGTTATTGCGATCGCCAATCAGGGGCGCGGCTTTAGGTGGCGTGGTCTTTTTGGTCGGCGCGTCGTGGGACAAGACGGGCGCGTTGCGTTCACGCTCCTCGATACGCTGCATTACCTTCTGGCGGTCACGGAAGTTGGGCGCTGCCTCGATTACCGTCTCGATTAGTACACGGGCGATAGCAGGGCTGGCGGGGTCAGAGTCGCTGGCAAGGGCGGTGGCGCGGGCGTACATCTTACGCAGAGCGTCGTCGGGTAGCATTCCCGCGGCGGCCTGCAAGTCAGCAGCAGCGGCGCTGGCCGAGGGGTAGCGGTCGCGGGGCCGCTTCGCCAGCATCCGCAGCACAATATCGTCGGCCTCGCGGGGCAGATGGGTGTTGCGCTTGGATGGGGGGTCGGGGCGGGTTTCCAGTTGTGCCCGCATGATGTCTTCCGGCGCTCCGGTAAACGGGGGCGCGCCGGTTAGCATCTCATACAGCACCACGCCCAGCGCATACTGGTCGGAGGCGGGGCCAGGGGCAGTCACATCGCCGCCCAGCCGCTCGGGGGCCATGTAAGTGACGGTGCCAACCGCCTCACCGACACGGGTAAAGTGGGCATCGTCGGCGGCGCGGGCAATGCCGAAATCGGCCAGGCACCAGCGTCGCTCACGGTTGGCATCAGTCTGATACAGCACGTTCTCCGGCTTGATATCGCGGTGGATAACCTTCTGCTTGTGGGCGTAATCTAGCGCGGCAGCCAGGGCGGCCATAATCGTCGCCGCCTCTTCCAGCTTGAGGTAGCCACTCTTCTGCGCCTTGAGGTAGTCGCGCAGCGTTCCCTCCATTGCCTCCATCGCAATGAAGTAAACCCCTTCTTCCTTCATCACCCCCGCGTCGTAGACCGCGACGATGTTGGGGTGAGTCAACTTCGAGCTGATCGCGATCTCGCGCTGGAAGCGGCCCGCATCCTCGCTACTAGCCACTTGCAGACGCAGCACCTTCAGCGCCTCGCTGCGGGCTTTGCGGTGGTTGTAGACGCGATACACGTCCGACATCCCCCCCCGCCCCAGTTCGCTGATCAGCTCGTAGTCGCCAATCCGTTCGCCGCTTTTCCTGATTGCCATGCTGCTCCCGTTTGCTTATGTTATGTAACGCAGGGCTATTTTAGCACAGAAGAGGTGGGTTATCAAGGCAGCGGCAGATACACGGTGTGATACAAGTTATTGGATAAACGTAGGGGCGGGCGGTGGCCCGCCCTGGTGAGGGCGCTAACCACCCAATAATTAGTAACACACCCGCAGATACAGGGGTGTGATACAAGTTATTGGGTAATCGTAGGGCGGGCGGTGGCTCGCCCTGGTGAGGGTGCTAACCACCCAAAAACTAATAACACACCCGCAGATACGGGTGTGATACAAGTTATTGGGTAATCGTAGGGGCGGGCGGTGGCCCACCCTGGTCGGGTATGCAAAAACGTGACGCTCACCCATAGACTAAGCAGGCGTGCTGCTCGGTTCGATGCTGGTGGGCTTGGCAGGCGTGGCTGGGGCAGCAACAGGGCTGGCTTCGCTGCTGGCTTCGTTGCTGGCTGGGGCGCTAGTCTCGCTCGGTGCGGCGGCCTCGCTAGCGGGCTTGTTAGCAATCGCGTCACGCTTGGCCTCATCGGCCTTGCGGCTGTCGGTGATGTACCAGCCGGAGCCTTTGAACACGATGCCCGCTGCTTGCAGCTTCCGCTTCGCCTCAGCATGGCAGTTGGGGCAGGGGTAGCCATTTGCGGCGCTAAACGGCTGCATCTTGTCGAACTGCTGCCCACATTCGGGGCATTTGTATACGTAAATCGGCATTACTTTACCTCACAATGGTAGAGGGTGGAAGGCAGAAGGTAGATTGGGGTCAATAATAAAACCTACCATCCTCTATTGTACCAGATCGGGTTGGCACTCGGCAAGTTCGAGTGCTAATTAGCGGGCGCTTATTGCCTGGCAAACCATGTTATGATGCGCCGTACTCCCCCTCCTTGCCTCTCCATTGGGGAGGGGTATTCAGAACTTTGTTAGCGAGGGGTGCTTATGGCTTTGGCTTGCTGGTGCCGGTTAGCGTGATGGTGGCAGTAAGCGGCGCGATTGGGGCAGCGGTAGCTGGCGTTGCGGGCGCGGAGGTTGCGGGCAGAGCGAACACCAACACTGCCTTCAGGCCGAGGTCGGTGACGTAGAGCTTGCCGTTGGCGATGGTCGCGCCGCTGGGTTGGCTGAGATAGTCCTTACTTGTGCAGTCGCCTGTCGCATCCTTGGCGATGCCGTTGGCATCGTAGTGGATGATAGCGCACAGGTTATAAGCCGTGACGTACAGGCTGCCGTCGGGGGCGACTGCCAGGCGGGGGCCGTTGGTCGAGGCGACCGCCGCGAAGCTCCAACTGTTCTGCTGCTGGCCGATGCGATTGTAACGGCGGATCAACTGGGCTAGCGAGTCGGCGACGAAGAAGCCACCATCTGACGCACCTGCCACCCCGCCCGGCTCTACTAGCTTTTCGCTGGGGGCCGCGCCCGCCGCTGTATCTGCCATCTCCTGCTGCAGTTGGCCGCTGACGCTGTAGCGCAGGATGCGCTTGTTACCGCTGTCGGCGATGTATACATTATCGTTGGCATCGATGCTCATCGCCCGCGGGTGGTACATTCGAATATCGGGGCCACCCCACTTGTGGATGAACTTGCCACTCTGATCGAAAACCCGTACCCAGTAGTCGGCCTGGTCCAGGGTGAGTACCTCGCCCGCCTTGTCTATGCCAATCGCCCATAGCCCGTCGAACTTGTCGTTGTCGCTGGGGCTGCCCACACCGCCCCAGGTGAGCAGGAGTTTGCCGTTTTGATCGTACTTGGTAATCGTCTGGGCGCTGGCCGCGCTATCTACTACATAGATATTGCCATCCTTGTCCACCGCCACGGCGCGTGGTTCGATCAGCTGCCCCTGTCCGGCGTGAGCATCCCTGCCAATAGTGGCGAGTTTAGCCAACCACTGCTGGCGCGGGGTAGATGGGGGAATGAAGGTACTCACAGGTGGGTTGTTGATTGTGGTAGAGCCGCCGCCCGGTGTGCTGCCAGTGGTAGCAGGCGGGTTGCTGTCAGTCTTATCGGCATCAGGGCCGCAGGGCAGCACTGCGTAACCCTTGGGGTGGTAATGGGTGCCAAGCCAGTCGCTGACCGCGAAGCCAGCCAGATGCTTATCGGCGCGATCAATCACCTGCGCCGACCAGGCGGGGAACTCGCAATTGGCGATGTAGGGAGCGCGTACCTGGCGGCCCTCTGGCTGGCTCTGCCAATGAGCGTAGTCGTTGATGTTGGCGAAGCCAGTGATGAGCACGATGGCAGTGGCGAGCGCGACTGGCAGCCAGCGGCTAGTCCGTAGCCGCGCCGCGAACAACACCGCCGCTTCGATGGTGATAGTGGCGAAGTAGATCAGCGCGGGCATCCAACCCACCCCCCGTGCGCCGTCGGGGGTCATGGTGGTGATCACCTCGGTGAAGGCCCAGCAGACGATCAGCATCAGCCACCAGAGGTAGGTTTCGGGGCGGCGGCGCAATCGTGCCAGGGCAAGGCTGAGGATGAGGCCAACGAAGACGAGTAGGCCGGTGATGGGGTCGAGCAGCGGCGAGCCAGAAGGCACATAGCGGCTGGGTATATAGTAGCCGCGCAGCACGCTGCTGACGTTAAACCAGATGCCACGAATGTTCGTCCCTGCCTGACTCATGAGCGTGCCGAGTGGGTTAGACTTGTACTCACCAGTGTTCAGCACCAGCACGATATCGCTGCGCCGATTGAAGAACGTCCACTTTTCCGGCTGGAGCGTGTAGGCCAACTGCGGCCAGATGAGCAGGGCGGCGACTGCGCCGATGATCAGGTAGCCCGCCAGCAGCCAACCCCAACGACGGCGGTAGAACCAGAGCGCCACCGGGAAATAGGCAACCACCGCCAGGATGATGGCCCGCCCGCCGAAGTAGCCGTAGAGGCCAAGGGCGCAGAAGAAGCCAGTGACGGCGAAGCAGAGCCAGATGCGCCATTGCGGGGTGGACTTCTTACGCAGTCCGTCGAGCGCGAACAGCAGGAAGAGCATCGTCATCAGCATATAGAAGGCGATATGGACGTTCTCCCACGCACTGCGCGAAAAGTTGAGATACCATAGGTTGGTAGCGAGCAGGAAGGTGCCGAGCAGCGCGGCAACCACCGAAAACTGACGGCGCAGCAGGAAGTAGAAGGGGATAAGGGCGGCGCTGCTGATCAGCGCGCTGGGTAGGCGGGCGGCGAACATACTGGTGCCAAAGATGCGTAGAAAGAAACTGAGCAGGTAGACGCTGAAGGCAGGCTGCGGCTTCCAGTCGAAGCCGAAAAAGCCGTTCACTGGTGGCATCCCGTGGATGATACGTAGAGCATCCTCAGTGTTGTCGGCCTCGTCAGCGCCGAAGGTGTCGGGGAAGCTGCCCAGGTTGAAGAGGCGGATGGCGAGCGCGAAGAAGACCAGCGCCGCCAGCAGCAGCAGGTCGGGGCGGGCCAGGATGCGCGCCTGCCACGAACGTGGCGCAACTGGCAGCGGGTCGGACTCGTCCTCCGATGCCGCTTCGACAAGCGGTTTTACCGCTTCAGCGCTGGGCAGCGCCGCTTCTGCAACCCGGCTGGTGCGTACCGCACGCACGGGTACAGATGCAGTGGGTTGCTCCCCGCCAGTGGCGGGCGCAGCCTTCGCTATGGCGGTGGGAAGTGTAGCTGCGGGCAAGTCGATAGTGATCGGTTGGCCCTCGTCATCGACGGCAATAGCCTCGACGGGCGCAGAGCGGCGGATACGCATGGGCCGGTTTGGCGGGCGGGGGGGGTTGGACATGAAGTTTGTTTAGCCTTTGTTATGATGGTCGAACGTTGCTAGCTTCCTCACCCAGGATGTCGGCAAGGTGGTAGCGGCTAATGATCTGGTCGAGCCGCCGGTTGAACTGAGGGTATCTGCGCCAACCCTTGCGCCAGAGGTAGTAACGCCGCGCCACCCCCAGAGTGGCAAGGCCGTAGGTAACGCTGCGGCGGAAGTTGACCGACGATGCCTCCTTGAAGTAGCGGGTCGGCACCGAGATCTCGGTGATGCGAAAGCCGAAGGCGCGGGCCTCGGCGATCACCTGGCTGTCGAACACGAAATCGTCGGAGTTGAGCAGGAAGGGGATAGTCTGCAACAGCTTACGACTGTAGGCGCGGAAGCCGGTGTGCGCTTCGCTGAGATGGGTCTGCAGCGCAAAGTTCTCGCAGATGGTGAGGAAGCGGTTGCTGACGAACTTCCAGATTGGCATCCCACCCTTGAGCGCGCCGCCGCCCAACAACCGTGAACCCAGCACCATATCGGCGCGGCCTTCGAGGATCGGGGCGATCATCTGCGGCACCAGAGTGGCATCGTACTGGTTGTCGGGGTGCAACATCACCACTACATCCGCGCCATCCTTGAGCGCCTCGATGTAGCACGTCTTCTGGTTGCCACCATAGCCGCGATTCTGGATGTGGACGATGACCTTGAGGTTGAGCATACGGGCAATCTCGACCGTTTCATCCTGGCTAACGTCGTCGACCAGGATAACCTTGTTCACCACCCCCGCCGGGATGTCGGCGTAGGTCTGCTCCAGAGTGCGGGCAGCATTGTAGGCGGGCATCACCACGATAACCTTGGGCTGGTCCCCAGGGCCAATTTGCGGCTGACTAGTGAACATCGAATGGCTTCCTCTCATTAAATCGGAAAATAGGAATAGGGTGCGATAGTAAGGTGCGCTGAACAGCTCACCCAAGCAGGGCTATTATAGCCTACCCGCCTGGCAGATCACAAGTACCCTGCTGCCGCTGGGTGGGTTATGAGTTACTGGGTAAACGTAGGGGCGGGCGGTGGCCCGCCCTGGCTGGGTATGCTAAACCGTGACCGGCTGCCCTGCTGCCGCTGGGTGGGTTACGAGTTATTGGATGAACGTAGGGGCGGGCGGTGGCCCGCCCTGGTGAGCGAACAAGCTACCCAATAACTTGTAACACACGCTGTGGTGAAACCGCGCTTGCCCTTGCACGGCTGGTATGCTAAAATGCAGCCGAAGATATTGCCACCCCTGGCCGTTTGCCTCAAGGAGACGCATCATGTCCCAACCCGAAGCGGAACTCACTCCCGAACCTGTAGTCGAGCCGTCTACTGCAACGGACGCTACTACCTTGCCCGCCGAGGCAACAACTGCCGCAACAGTGAGCGCCGCTACCCCGCCTGACCTTATGCGCGCTATCCCCCTGCTCTGGGTCGTGCGTCTGGCCCTGATTATCGCGGCGCTCATGCTCGGCCTGTTTGCCCAGAACCTCCTTGATACCGCACGCCAGGACCATCCCGGTTATGACAGCGTGCCTACACTGCCCTGGTACCTGTTCGCGCTCGGCGCGGTGTTGCTGGCGGCAGGCGCGTGGCGTGCGCCGCTGTTGTCCACCGCCGTGCCTGCGCCGCTGCGTCAACTCTGGTCGAACAATCCCCGCCGTCGTCTTGCCCTTATCCTATTCGCCGCCGCCATCCTCTGCGCGATTATTAGCATCCCCCTGTTCCTCCAGATAAACGCAGATCAGATGGAACTCGACGGCCCACTGACCAATAGCACGGTGTCACCGCTGGTTGCCAATGGTGCGTGGATGCTGTTCCTCGCCAGCCTGGCTTTTTTTGGCGCGGCCCTGATTGCCTGGGAGTCTGGCGCTAAGGGGGGCAGTCGCGTCTACAGCGCCGATCCCTTCCCTGACCAACTCCCGCACTGGGTAGAGTTTGGCCTGGTTGCCACTCTGTTCGTCGTCGCCCTGATTATCCGCACCGTCAACCTGCAGCAAGCGCCCCCCGGAATGTGGTTCGACGAGGCGCAAGAGGGTGTGATTGCCCGCCAGATTACCGGCTGGAACTCGCCCCATCCCGTCTACATCGGTGGCTACATTCAAACCGGCGGGCTGTACTTCTACCTGGTGGGCATAGCTCTATCGCTCACTGGCCCGCAACTGCTAACTATGCGCCTGTTCCCAGCGGTGGCTGGCGCAATCTGTGTGGCGCTTCTCTACATTCTCGCGTCGCGGCTGTTCGGCTGGCGGGCGGGGTTGGCCGCCAGCGCGCTGCTCACGGTCAGCGTGTGGAATATTACCATCAGTCGGCTGGGGATGTTTACCATGGCTACCGTGGCGCTCGACCTGGCAGTGCTTACCTGCCTGGTGCTGGGTCTGCGAAGCGGGCGGGTTGGTTGGTACGGTCTGGCTGGGGTACTGCTGGGCTTTGCCTTGCAGATATACTTCTCAGCCCGGCTTTTGCCTATCGTTATTGTGCTACTCTTCCTGCACAAGCTGATCAGCGAACGCACTCGCTTCCTGCGCGGCATCCGCCTCGGCGTGCCTACGTTCCTGATCGGCATGGTCTTGAGTTTCCTGCCGCTGGGGCTGTTCGCCCTGCAACGCCCCTCTGCCTTCATGACGCGCCTCAGTGCGGTGTCAGTAATCCAGGGCAACGGCATAGATACTGCTGCGCTAGGCGACAGCATCAAAAAGCATCTGCTGATGTTCAACTGGATGGGTGATAGCAATTTCCGTCACAATCTTTCTGGTGAGCCGATGCTGGACACGGTTGTGGGTGCGCTATTTGTGGTCGGCCTCGGTTACTGCCTGATTCGCGCGATGCACTGGCAATACTTCCTCCCCATCGCCTGGCTGTTCGCTTCGCTGCTAGGTGGAATCCTATCGGTCTCCTTTGAAGCGCCGCAAGCCCATCGCACGGTAGAGAACTCAATCACCACCTCGCTGATCGCGGGAGTGGCGTTGGGTGCATTGGCAACCGCGCTTACCCGTCGCCCACGCCTATCCACCTTGCCAGTACCTGAACCGATGGACGAAACCCGTGCCTTGCCGATCCTGCCTGCCTCACCTGCGCCCGTTCGGCCCGACCCGCTACCAGCATCGCCGCGTCTGGGTGTCTGGCGCTGGGCTGCGCTGGTCATCGCGGTTGCCCTCATCTTCGCTACTACGGTACAGGTGGGCAATGCCAATATTGCCCGCTATGTAAAGCAGAGTAATCTATACAATACCTGGCAGGAGATGGATGCGCTGGAGTATAACGCCGCTCGTATCATCCACGATTATAGCGCCAGCTACGATGTTTATGTCTCAGCGCCGTTTCTCGGAGTGCCGCAGCAGATTTTCCTCGCCCCTAATGCCAAAGCGCTGGAATACCCCGGCGAGTGGGCTATACCTACCGCTGACCCGCTCGACCATAACATCGCGCTGGTACTCGACCCCGCCGATGGTAGCGATTTTGCGCGCCTCACCCAGCTTTATCCTGGCGCAACCTTTAGCTTGCTGCAAGCCCCCAATTATCCCGTCCCTTTGCAGTATGTTGCGCTCATCCCCGCCAAAGAGCAGCAGGCGTTGCATGGCGTACACCTGAGTATTTACCCCGCCAACGCTGTAGCGCAGAGCAAGCCGCTCAGTGAGCGCGACGTTGACAGCATCAACCAGACGTGGAGCAAGGATGCGCCTGCCCCGCCGTTCAACGTACGATACACTGCTACTCTACGCATCGCGCCCGCTGGCGACCCACTTACTACCACTCTCAATCAGCTATACTTGAAGGATGACCCTACCGCGCAAATTACGATTGATGGCTATGCACACACTACCGCTCAACCACTGGCCGCTGGGCTGCACAGCCTGGTGGTTTCGACTACGATCAACTCTCCCAACCAGAGTACCGTGCTGCTGATGCGCGGGCCGGACGGCGCTGCCGCGTCGGTCGACGCGACCATGCTGTTCAAGGCCAGCCTCATCCCGCACGGCCTTACCGGCTACTATCGCCAGGGAACGGATTATAACACCACCCCTGATCTAATACGGCTAGACCCGATCATCTCATTTGCGCTCCATCATCCCCCCTTCCTCCGACCATATAGCGTCGAGTGGAAGGGCAAATTGTACGTTCCCACCACCGGCAGTTATAAACTTGGCACCGAGCAGATCAGCACTTCCAACCTGCAGATCGACGGTAATGTGGTGTTGATCAACAACGAACTCAATGGCTATCATGATGTAACCGTTAACCTTAGCGCCGGATTCCACGACATTCGCCTACTTTTCAATGATCGTGATGGCTCCTCGCACATCTATCTTTACTGGACCCCGCCGAACCAGCAAGACCGCAGCGTGATACCCTCCGCCTTCCTCTGGCCGGTGCAAGCTACCTACCCCGATCCGAAGGCGGGCGGCAACTGGCCGACCCTGGACCAGGCTGACGGCAGTGTGATTGCCCCCAAGTATCTACAGCCTCTACCCTCACCTTGAGCGGCGATCGCGGTTAGCTGGCTTGAGCCATCGATATATTGTATAATGCAATGCAATTTCATCTTCTGTATCACCCGGCCGATCAAGGAGTAGTAGCATGGCACAATCGGAAGCAGAGTTCGTATCCAGCTCTGAAATGGGCAGCGACCCACCTGCCAGTTCGTCGCAAGCAGAGTTTTCACCTGGCTCTGAAATCAGCACCGACCCGCCTGCCAGTTCGCTGCAAGCAGATATCATCCCCGCCACTGTAATCAGCAGCGACGCAGCTGCTGTCCAGGCTGTTACCCAAACCACCCCACGCTTCGCCCTGCCTGCCGTTGCCCGCCGCGTAATTCCGCTAGCTGGCGGTGCGCTTGCCCTGATCCTAGCTGGATTTGCCGAGATGCGGGTCGAGGCCGGTGATAAGAGTGCGGTTAGCATGATACTCTATCTGATTGCGATTGCCTGTTTCATCCTTAGCGCATGGCCGCTACCAGCTACGGCTTACGATATGCCAGCCGCGTCAGCCGCCGACCTCCCTGCTGTGCCAACCCGCCGCCGCTGGATTGTACCTGGCATCGGGGTGGCTCTAGCCGTCATTTTGCAGGCGATCGCCCTTAATCTGATAAAGCAAGACATCAAAACAACTGCTGGTGCCTGGCTGTGGCTGGTGAGTATGCTGCTGTTGTTGGCAACTGGGGTGGTGGTGGGCAAGAGGTTCGGCTGGCAGCCGCGTTGGGGGGGCCAACTCTGGCCCTCGGGTCGTATGGCGCGCTGGCTGCTGGTCGGCACCGTGATTGGCATTGTCGTCGTTGCCTCCCTCGCCCGGTTGCTGGCGCTCGATAGCGTTCCCTATGGCATCAACGCCGATGAAGGTGACATGGGAGCATTGTCGATCCAGATTGTGCGGGGCATCAATACCGATAGCATCTTTAGCGCGGGCTGGTACTATATGTCAGTGCTTTACTTCTGGCTCATGGCCGGGGTGATGCAGATATTCGGCGTTGGCTTCGTTCAGGCTCGACTGTTCAGCGCGTTTACTGGCATTATTACCGTTGCAGTAATAACCTGGATTGGAATGCGCCACTTCGGTTGGCGGGTGGGGGTGATGGCAGGCGGGTTGATGGCCTTGCTGGGGGTAGCGCTGCAGTTCTCGCGCGAAACCAGCGACTCGGGACCAACCGCGATGCTGTGGGCAATTAGCGCGGCTCTATTTCTGGAGGCGGCCCGCACTGGGCGGCTATGGGCCTGGGTTGGGGCGGGCCTATCGGGGGGACTCTCGATCTACTTTTACCCAACCGGGCGGCTCTGGGCGGTGGTAGCGGTGGGCTACTGTGTCTACCTGTTTATTCATGGCCTGGGCGGCCGTCGCTGGGCCATTCTCGGAGGTTCGATGCTGGCGGGGCTGGCCTCGATATTTGCGGTCGCCCCTTTCATGATCAACGCCCTCCACGACATCAATACCCTTATCCAGCGCGCTGCTGGCACATCCATCTTCAACGGTGATAATCCCACTCGCCTAAACTACTACCAGCCCGGTTGGAGTATCTGGCAACTGCTGCGTGAGCAGGTCATCCACTCGATCGGCATCTTCAATAATCTGACCGACGGCAACGGCTTCTGGCCTACCCAGCAGCCGCTGATGAGCGGCGCGCTGGCGGTGTTTACCCTGATCGGCCTCGGTTGGGTTAGCATCCGCATCCGCGATCCCCGCTTCGTGATGCTGTCGCTGTGGTTCTGGGTCGGCTTTGTTGGCGTGATCGTAACGGTCGAGACCCCCGACTTGCAACGGATGGCAACCGCAGTGCCAGTATTGGCCCTGTTCGTTGCGCTGGTGTTGGATAGCATGATCAGGCGGGTTGCTGCGCTGGTTCAGGGGGTCAATATCCAGTGGGCGCGTAGTGTGCCAATCGCAGCCACGGCAGTGAGCCTGGTGGTGGTAGCGTTGTTGATGGCCGAGCAGGGCCGCTTCTACTTTGGTAGCTATGGATCATCGGAACACTGGCCCTGGCCCAGTCACGAGGGTCAGGCAGTTAATGCCCAGGGCAATGATACGCTGGTAGTAGGGATTGGTCGTAAGGCGCACGAAGTTAATTCGGGTTGGGTGCGCTTGCTTGCGCCGAACACCCCTCGTGGCGCGGTTTCCTTCACTGGCTCCAACCTACCGCTGCCGTTGCCGCCACTGCATAATCTAGCTTTCTTTGTCTTCTTCAATCAGGATTATTATCTGCCATATCTACAGGATGTCTATCCGATCGGCAGTAGCACAGTTTATACCAGCCCTACCGAGGGTAAGATGTTCACCATCTATCGTACCTCTAAGGCAGACTGGGCGGCCACGCAGGGTGCAACCGCTACCCCCCCGCAGGCCCGCGGGCAGCGGGTCGATGCGCTTGGTCAGGCCCCCACCGGCTGGAGCCAGTATCCCACCGCGATGCGTTGGACCGCGGGCCTGCGGGTGTCGCAATACTGGAACTATGCCTTGCAGATTGGGCCGGGGCCAGCCCAGTTGAGCATTGACGGCATCAAGGTGCTGACCGTGCCAACTGGCACCACCAGTATGAGTACCACCCTCAGCCTGGCGAACGGTATTCATGCGATTGTCTACGATGGCAACCTCAGCGCAGCCGGGCAACCGGCCCTCTTCCAGTGGGCCACCATGCCGCAGGTTGCTGCGGGGCAAACTGCACCACCGCTTGCCTGGCAATCCCCTCCCACCCAAAACCTACTTTCGGCCCAAACTGCGCCGCAGGGCTTTTACCAGGTGTATCAAATCGCCACCCAACCTGATCAGCACCGCCTGGTATCCACCCTGGCTAGCGAATCGCTAAGGGACGAGATACACCCTGGTAACAACCCCTTTACCGCAACCATGACCGCCACGTTGATGGCCCCGGCCAGCGGCAGCTACTCGATGACTACCTTCACCCAGGGGTTGTTCGACCTGAAGGTGGATGGCAACTCGGTGCTGCATACGGACAAGCCCGATGATGCCTGGACTGGTGGCAGCGTGTCGCTGACCGCTGGTCCGCACACCGTGTCAATCGTCTACCATGTAACCGACGGTCCCGGTGGCCTGGAATGGACGTGGATACCGCCCAACGGCATTCGCTCGATTGTGCCACCCGCAGTGCTATCGCCCAGCCCGCTCGATGCGGGCGTGGCCGCGCCGGTTGATGCAACTACGCTGGGCCAGTCGAATTTCCAGCCAGTTGATCAACCGCTCTTCACTGTCCCTTGATCCGAATACCCCCAAATTGTTAGTATTACAGCCTCAGTTGGCAGGAAAGGTGAAGTAGCTACGATTGGCCTGGACACTGGGCGGCAAGGCGTATCCGATTCGCC
Source organism: Chloroflexota bacterium (assembly GCA_025355955.1). GTDB lineage: Bacteria > Chloroflexota > Chloroflexia > QHBQ01 > QHBQ01 > QHBQ01. The sequence goes on along the minus strand of JANXYP010000106.1, from coordinate 23,417 downwards.
CCATAGGCATCAAGTTAAGAAAGTAGGGGACTTGGGGGTCTGGGGGTTCAGCCCCCAGCGGCTCAAGCGCATCAATGCCCATCGTATGCAATCGGCTAGCGGTGCGGCCAGGGGTGCAGCAAACCCGCAGCATTAAAGCCAGGCAGCAGCGGTGGGCTGAACCCCCAGACCCCCAGAGAGCCATCACCATTAGTCACAAATCAGCATGATGTGGGCGGCTGTTGCCTTAGCTTGATGTCTATGGGCGTATGCGATTCGCCCCTACCCCAATCCGACGCTAATATGCCAACTGAGGCTGTAATATTAGTATTACAGCCTCAGTTGGCAGGCAAGATGATGTAGTTACGATTGGTTTAGATACTTGGCGGCAGGGCGTATGCGATTCGCCCCTACCCCAATCCGACGCTAATATGCCAACTGAGGCTGTAATATTAGAGACTGTCTGAAAACCAGTGGATTTACCCGTAGGGGCGCACTGACGTGCGCCCTGCTGCCAGGCACTGTCAACTGAGTTATCAGACAGACTCTTATTCAGAGCCGATCGCGGGTAGGGTTACAATTTTGCCCTATCCACCGTTATATGATATAATGAGCCAGCCGTCGCCACAATGCGCTGGCGGCCTTAGCTTGCACCGAAAACCGTGGGGTCGCCATCTAGCAACCCGCTGCTCTTAATCGGCTCCCACTTATCCTGATGATATAACTACAGTCGGCCTGGGCCGACCTGGGAGGAATCCTCTTGCGAAACCCACGCCTTGTCGCCTGCGCCCTGGCGCTGGTTGTGGCCCTCACCCTGCTATTCAGCCCCGCTGCCTTTGCCAGCGCGGCCCCCGAACCTAGCGCCACCACTGCGCCCGGCATGACCGCCAGCTTCACCGTCGCTGGCTTCAGCCTGTCGAGCAGCCGCCCCGCGCCCGCCTCAGTGCAGGTTGCGGCCAATCCCACTGCTTTCGCCAATGGCCCCACCTGGCGCAACATCGTCTACTATGCGGCTGACTGGGGTCTAATCAGCAGCGACCCCGCCTCAGTACAAGCCGCGCTCTGGTTTGTGAGCAGTGGCACTTGGCCCGCTGGCGACCATAGCACGGCGCAGCGGCTGGTGGATACGGCCCGCAGCAGCGCAACTCCGGCTTCGACCGCTAACGGCTATGACCTGCTGCTTGCAATCTCCGGCGGGCGGGCCAGCGCCACCGCCAGCTTCAGTAGCAGCAGCGGCAGCGTTATCGTCACCAATCTGCAATCCACTGCCCTAACCGTCTATCTACCCTACGGCACTATCCTGGTGGGGGCGGACGGCCTGCCCGCCTACGCAATATTCGCCGTCGGCAGCGGCGGCAACCCGCCAAGCGCCACCCCGCCAGCTGCACAGCCGACAACGACCAGGGTAGCGGGCCTGCCCACCGCCCAACCCACCGCCCCCAGCGGCACGCAACCCAGCGCCACCCCTACCGCCGCGAACAGCGGTCAGCCAACTGCGACCGTGAGCGTAACTGTAAGCGCTACCCTGCAACCGAAGCCGACCAGCACAGCAGGCGGGGGCGGCAACCCCGTCAACCCGACCGACACCGCCACTCCATCCAGCCAATCAACCAAATCCAACCTCGCCACGCCGTCCACACAGCCCAGCACGCCAACCGCGACCACTACTCCGTTGCTGCCGAGTACGCCAACCGCGACCACTACTCCGTTGCTGCCCAGCACACCGACCGCGACTACGACTCCGTTGCTGCCAAGCACGCCAACCCTTTCGCCAACCCTTGTGGTAACTACTCAGGTGCCTGCCAGCCCGGCCAAGCCCGTTACGCAATCGGTTGCGGGCAAGCCGCAGATCGCGGTCGCCGCTGCGCCCACGCCAATCTCCACCGTCGACGACACCTTCGCCACCGCCATCCCTACCGATAGCAGTGGCGGCCTGCCCACCGAGTTGCCGACCATCCTGTTTCCCACCTTCACCCCTAATTCAATAACCGGACTGACTCCCAAGCCCATCCCCAGCGCCACCTCGTTCTTCCCACCGACCGCCACGCCCGCTAAGGGTATCGCCACGCCAGTAATCCCGCAGCTGCCGCCCTTGTCGGGTACCCCACCCACATCCGCAACCGGCAAGCCAACGTTGGCTGCTCCGACCGAGGCCATCCCTACCCTACCTAACCAGGCTCCCCCCTCCACGACTGGTGGCCCATCATCCGGCACAACCAGCATAACCGGCGGCGCGACAGGCAGTGGCACAGCTAGCGGCGGACCTGCGCCCAAGGTTGCGCCAAGCACTGGCGAACAAAGTGCGTGGCCGCTCTACCTGCTGATTATCGGTCTCATCGCCCTGGTGGTGGGCGTAGTGGTAATCCGCATGAGCAACCGCACCTTGAAGTAATACCAATTAGCCTTGGTGCCGCTATAATTTCTGTAGGGGCGAACCGTTGTTCGCCCTGGCTCAATTTATATCAGATGCTCGGCTAATTGGTATAAGAATGAAGAGGGGTCCAGCATGGCGAGCAAACCACCGGCTCCCTCACCTGCCGCCGACATCTGGGCGGCGCTCGACCGGGCTGAGGCTAGCGAAGGCAACATCGCAGGCTTGCACCCTCTTAACATCAACGAGGTAGTGGAGCGCGATTTGGCTTTCGCCCCATTGTCCCCGCCTACCACCACAACAGCCACGCCTGCAACTGTATATGTAGCAGCCAGTGACCGGCTGCGCCCCAGCCAGCAGCGCCCCCTCCGTATCACCGGCTTCACCATCGAGCAATACGTTGCAGAGAGCGCCACTGGCGAAAGCTACTGGGTGCTGAAGAACAATGCCGCCGCCACCTACCTGCGCCTCAGCGATGATCAGGTCTACCTCTGGGGCTTGATGGACGGCCAGCACAGCCTGCACGACCTCAACCTCGCCTATATGCAGCGCTACGGCAAGGTCAATCCCGCCACCGTCTCGCGCCTGCTCGATCAGCTTGAGGATAACGGCTTCATCGTCGGTGGCGGCACTAGCCTCTACGCGCAAGTGCGCCACGCCCTCAGCCTCACCACTAGCCACAGCCCCTGGCAGCGGTTGCGAGCGGGGCTGACTATCGGCAACCTGCAGTTCAGCGTTCACAACCTCGATGCCCGCCTCACCCGCCTCGCCCGCATCGTCAACCCCATCCTATTTCATCCGCTCGCCCTCGCCGCCTACCTGATCATCAGCATCGTGGGCGTAGCCCTGTTCCTCATCTACCTGCTCGACCCCTTCTACCAGCCGGTGGTCGTTGCACCGACGCAAATGTCGGGCTGGTCGCTGCTGATGCTCTATTTCGCCTATTTTATCAGCATATTTATCCACGAGCTGGCCCACGCGCTAACCTGCAAGCGCTACGGTCATGAGGTGCGCCGCGGCGGGTTGCTGCTCTACTACGGCCTGCCCGCCTTCTTCGTGGATACCGACGATATGTGGCTGGCAGAGCGCCATCAGCGGGTGATGGTCAGTTGGGCCGGGCCACTGGCAACCCTGGTGGTGGCCGCGCTCTGCACTCTGGCGCTCTACTTCAGCCCCGCGCATGGGCTGGGCGCTGGCCCGCTAATCGGGGCGCTGTACGCGCTGGCTTTGATGAGCTTCCTCAACGCTTTCTTCAATCTCAACCCATTGCTCGAACTCGATGGCTACTTCATGTTGATGGATTGGCTGGAGATACCCTCGCTGCGCGCCCGCGCCTTCGATTTCGTGTTCCACGCTCTGCCCGCCCACCTGCGCCACCCCCAGTCACTAACCCGCGAACAACGGCTGTTCACCTGGTTCGGGCTGCTCAGTCTCATCTTTACTGCCTTCACCATCTGGCTAGGGGTCAACTTCTTCGCCACGCTGGTAGAATGGCTGTCCAGCCTACTCGGCGTGCGGCTGGCAGGCTGGCCCAGCCTGATCATGGGCGGCTTCATCCTCGCGCTGATCTCGCGCCGCGCGCTGGCCGCCGCATTCGCCGGGCTGCGGCGCAGACTGCGGCCTACGCACCCTCTCTCTACCACCCCCACTGGGGGAGTTGATTAGTACACCAAAGGAGTTAACCGATGAACTGCTGGCACTGTGACAAACCGGCGAACGGAGTGTGCCGATTCTGTGGGCGCGCCCTGTGCAAGAAGGATGCACAGACCATGCCCTATATCGTCACCGCTTACATCGACCACCATGGGCTACCCGACGTGCTGGTAACCAACAACACCCTGTTCTGCGGCATCTGCCAGCCTGCGCCACGCCCCATCGAGATACCGGAGATGGACCCGAAGTTATCAGTCAGGCGAACAGGCGGATTATCTGTAGGGCGCAGATTTATCGCGCCCATCCGTTTTACACCCGTCACGCTTCGGCTAATTGGAATAATACCAATTAGCTATGGTGCTGCTATACATTGAGCCAGGGCGAACAACGGTTCGCCCCTACAGATCTATAGCATCGCTTCGGCTAATCGGAATAAGTAGCCCAATTTGGCTATCCAGCCATAGCTACAAAGTACCACTGTTCTACTATCTCAGGGTGGTATATAATGTAGTTATGCAAAGCTACGATCAAGAAACGCCCACGCCCTATAGTCTATCCCTGGCTGCTGCCCACGCTGAGGGGCGGCCATTGCTAGCTGGCAGCCTGTACGCCTTCAACCTCTCCGCCCTGCTCTCCTTGCTCAATATCCAGAAGCAAACCGGCCAGCTTACATTGCGTAATCGCGGCTTCGTCGCCTACGTATCAGTCGAAAATGGTGAGGTGGCGGATGCTAGCCTGGGGCGCATCCATGGGCTGCCCGCGCTGTTCCAGGCGATGAGCTGGGGCGAAGGTAGCTTCAGCTTCATCGCCACTTCTGCTGCCGATAGAACCATTACCCTGACTCTGCCGGTAGTGCAGGTGCGGGCCGCGCTCTGGCTCGACCGCTGGCGCAATGTACTCGGCATAATTCCCAGCCTCGGCTGTCGCATCACCGTGCATAATTCTCCTCATGGCGACGTAATCATCAAGCCCTATCAGTGGGGGGTGCTGACCCGCGTGGTGGGCGGGCCGATGACCGTCGCCAACCTCGCCCACGCGCTAAAGGAAGACCCCCTGGCGATTACCCGTATCTGCGTCGAGCTAATCGAACTCGGCCTCTGCGAAGCGCTGCCCCCGCTGGAGGATAGCTGGAGTGCAGATGCCGCGCTGGTGGGCGAGTAGGATGTAGTCTGATAACAATTAGCCGACTTGCAGGTTAGCAAGTAGTACCAATGGCGGCTTGCGAAATAGCAAGAAAGTACCAGTGTAATTTGGTGAAAAGCTGGGTATAATGTTAGGTATGGATACCCAGGATACCAGCCTCATCACCCTACCGCTCGACCCCAGCCGCCTCGAAGTGGGCCTCGAAGCCAGCCCGCTGCTGCGCGGCAGCCTGAGCGCGTTCCGCGTCAGTGCGCTGCTGTCGCTGCTTAATATGCAGAAGCAGAGCGGCTTGCTCACCATCCGCAATCGCGGTTTCCTCGGCCAGGTATGGCTGGAGCATGGCGAGGTGGTGGATGCCCGCCTGGGGGTCAGTCACGGATTGTACGCGCTGTTCGAGGCAATGAGTTGGGGCGAAGGCGAGTTCCTATTCATGGTTGCACCGCTCGAAGCGCGTAGTATCAACCTCAGCCTGCCAGTGATTCAGGTGCGGGCCGCATTGTGGCTCGACCGCTGGCACGATGTGATGCAAGCCATCCCCAGCCTCGGCCATCGCATCACCGTCTGCCAGGCACCCCTCGGCGATGTGGTTATCAAACCCTACCAATGGAGCGTGCTGACCCGCGTCGTCAGCGGCCCAGTCACTATTGCCGCACTTGCCCTCGACCTCAACTACCCCGCCCTCGACGTTATGAAGGCTTGCGTCGAACTGCTGCAAGTCGGCCTCTGCCAGCTACTTCCACCACTCGAAGATGGCTGGGTGGAGAGCATGGTGCTGGTTTAGGCAAAGGTTGAAGGCAGAAGGTAGATTGTAGATTTGGCATGGCAGGCAGCAAAAAGCCTCTCCCAGCGGGAGAGGTTTGGTGAGGGAGAATCTCGCCCAGCATCAATGTTTATCTCGGTGCAGCGATTAGCTTGCCGAGGATGATTGCCGCCAACCCTCTCGCCCGATCCAGGGCATCGGCATCGGGCATCTGGGAGGGGTCATAGCTGTAGCTGATGATCGTCACCACGTTCGCGTAGCTAAAGGCGAGATCCACCCCCCCGCGTTCGCCGCCCAGCGGCCCCCAGTGATATTGCCGCGCCAGCATCGTGTCGCCAATCGTGCCGCTGACCACTTCGGTTAGCGGCATCATCGTGCGTGCGCGTAGGGTTGCGGTGAAGGCATCAAGCAGCGTCGGCATCTGCACGGTGGCTTGCTGCGGGTTGTCTAGCACGTAGATTGTCTGCTCAAACTTGCGGAACTTGTCGGCGATCTCGTAGCGGGCGACATAGAAGTTGCGCCCCTGCTGCTGGCTGACGAAGCGGTAGCCGGACAGCAGATCGTCGAGGGTAATCGCATAGCGCTGCGCTGGCCCCGGTACGCCGCTGCTCGGCACAGGGGTGGACGATGCATCCGCGTTAGCCGCTGCAGTTGGCGCGGGTACAGCTGCAGTTGGTGAGGCAGGCAAGGCGCTGGCCGCTGCAGTTAGCGCGGGTGCAGCTGCAGTTGGTGAGGCAGGCAAGGCGCTAGGCGCGGGTGGCGCAGGCTGGGTATCACAGGCGGCCAGCAGTGCGATGAGCAAGAGCAGCAGAAGATAACGCATGGGTGATTATAACGTATTCCAATCACAATAAAAGGGCGCACTGGCGTGCGCCCCCAACCAAGTCGATCCACCTATGCCGCTAGTTTGCTGGTACGTTGAACTGGAAGACCCACGGCCCGGTGAGGTACTGATCCTTGTCGGTGGTCTTGTCCGCACTATGTAGTTGCTTAACCGTCACCGTCCAGGGGCCGGTCTTGTCGTAGAGATTGCCGGTGATTTGGTAGATGGCGCTACCATCGGCGAGTTGTGACCCAGGGCCTTCGCTCTTTATGTCCATGCTGCCCTGATAGCGCGGGTAGTTGTCGCTATACGACGTGGCCCAGTTCGCACCCTCGGCGGCTATGATCGGATTCCATAGCAGGCTAGGGTTGGCATCTGGTAGGGTGTAACGCACTACCATGCGGGTCTCGCCAGGAGTGATGATCAGCCGCTCCATGGTGAAGGCGATGCCCTGGGCTTCAACAGTCTGGCCGACGTTGACGATGCGAATGTCGGAGCCGACCACCACGTTGAAGTCGAAGACAAAGGGACCAGCCAGGGTTTGCTTGGCGGGGATGGGAGCGTTAGCGCCCAGGTTGCTGATGTCGGGGTGGGCAATCAGGTTGGCGCTCAGGCGCAGGTTGATGTTCGACGCATTTGCATTGAGGGTGGTGGCATCGAACTGCAGGGCGCACTCACTTGGCGAGCCTTTCTTCCCACTGAAGCTATCCATCACACCATCGTTACGTACCGCACTTGGCCCGCTGCTCAACGCGATGGTATCATAGTCAACCGCAGCTTGGTTAGCCCCGCTAATGCTACATCGCACCATGATGACGTTGGCATCAGCGTACACCTTGTTGATGGTCAGAGTGTAGCCATTGATGGTCTTACTGATATCCACTGGCTGGGCGCGTTGGGCCATCACCGCGCTCATCAAGTTGATGTCGCCTGGTTCCTGGTACGGCACGGTGATAGTATAAGGCGTGCTGATCAGCAGTGACCCTGGCGCGGCGGAGCTAGCAGAGTTGCTGGCAACAGGGGCGGCGATTGGCGCTGGTTGGGTGAAGGCAGGCAGCAGCGCAGAGGTAAGCAGGCCGACCACCATCAGCACTGCGATTGCTATAACTGCCGTTGCCGGGCTAAAGCGAGGCGCACGGTGGGGCTGGTTAGTAGGGGTGGACGCAGCGAGGAGCGGGGCGGGATTGGTGATGGGCAGCGGCATGGCCTGCGCCTGTTGCTCGATAGCGGGCCAGAGGTCGGTGTCGGCCAGGCGTTGGCGGGCGGACTTACCCAGCGCGGCCTTGATACGGGCGTGCTGGTCGGGTGATAGCTGGCTCATGGGAACCTCCTTAAATGTAGAATGTAGAATGTAGAGTGCAGAATAGGCGCGGAAAACCACTTGTTCTTCGTAAGGGCGGACAACGGTTCGCCCTTCTTTGCGCGGCATTATTCTTCGAGCGGGTGGCCCACCCAGGCGGGCAGCAGGCGACGGAGACGCTGGCGGGCATCGTAGAGGCGGCGCTTGATCGTGCCGGGCGGGCAATCCAGGGTCTGCGCCATCTCCGCTTCGCTCATATCGAGGTAGTAACGCATCACCACTACGGCCCGCTGTGCTGGCGCGAGTTGGCTCATTGCTGTCCACACCGCTTCATCGCTGGCAGCAGCAATCAACATCTCGTCGAGGCTGGGGTCGTCGCTAGGCAGGGCGATGTATTCGTCGCTGTAGGCATCGAGCGAAAACTGACGGCCGTTTCTGGCGCAGGCGCGCAAGGTGGCGTTGACCACGCTACGCAGGAACCATGGACGGAACGAGCGGGCAGTATCGAACTGCTGGATGCGTTCGTAAGCCCGCAAGAAGGCAGCCTGCACGATGTCCTCGGCCAGCGTGCGGTCGCGGCTGATGATATAGGCCACGTGCAGCGCCGCAGTCTGGTATAGTTGCACCAGCGTCTCCAGCCCGCCGATGTCGCCCTGCTGAAGTCGCGCAATTGCTTCGCGTTCGTTACTCATATTTGGCTTAATCCCCTCGCTTTGGGGTGCTAGTGAAGGCCCTCTATGTATACTATACCCCACTCGGCAAAAAGGTTCGGGGCAAAACTGAAACAATTTGCCCCCATAAACCCACAAATCATAAAGAAACGTTGCCACCATCCTACTCAGACCAATTAAGCGCCAATCACCAATCCCTAATCACCAAGGCATCAGGTTTTACCTGGATTTTACAATGGCCTAACCTACGATTTACACGGATAAACTATAATAGGAACAGTACACCAGGGTAGAGCGGCCACACGCAACCAACAACGGCAGCCGCCGCCCGCAACCGCCTTACGCAAGAAAGGACTAAAACAATGGCGCTAGATAGCAAGCATATGCAGGCAGCGCACCTGCTCAGACGGGCAGGCTTCGGCGGCAGCCAGGCGTTGGTTGACGAGTACGCCAACCTCGATTTCACCGCTGCCGTAGATCGCCTCCTCAACTTCAGCAATGTGGACAACAGTGCGATGGACAACCGGGTCGCCGCGCTAGGGATGAACAATCCCGCCGACCCCAAAGGCATCCGCGCCGTTTGGCTGACCCGGATGCTCTACACCGCCCGACCGCTCGAAGAGAAGATGACCCTGTTCTGGCATAACCACTTCGCCACCGCCATCAGCAAGGTCAACGATGCGGTAGCAATGCAGCGGCAGAACGATCTGTTCCGCAGCCATGCGATGGACAAGTTCGACGTGCTGCTCAAGCAAGTCGCTCGCGACCCCGCGATGCTCATCTGGCTTGACAGCAATACCAATCGCAAGGGCAGCCCCAACGAAAACTGGGCGCGTGAGTTGATGGAACTGTTCACCATGGGCATTGGCAACTATACCGAGGACGATGTGAAGCAGGAGGCCCGTGCCTGGACCGGCTGGTTCGAGCGACAGGGCGCATTCTACTTCGCCCGCAATCAGCACGACTTCGGGTCGAAAACCTACCTCGGCCAAACCGGCAACTTCAATGGCGACGATATTATAGACATCCTGGCGAAGCGGCCCGCCACTGCCAACTACATCTCCAGCAAGCTGATTAAATGGTTCGTCACCGACAAGCCCGACCCCGCAATGGTCAAGCGCATCAGCGACCTCTACTTCAGCAGCGGCTACAGCATCGGCGCAATGGTCGCAGCAATCCTCAAGTCGCCGGAGTTCCTGGCTGCCTATCGCACCCAGATCAAGTCGCCTACCGACTTCACGGTGGGGATGCTGCGTTCGCTCGAAGTGCAGAAGGTTGACCAGAACATCGCCTACGTACCAGCAGCGATGAACATGGATCTGTACAATCCGCCCAGCGTCAAAGGCTGGGACTGGGGAACCGCCTGGATCAGCACCGGTACCTACTTCGCCCGCGCTAACACCGCCGACCGCATCGCGCTTCAGGCCAACAAGAACACTCCCTACTACATTGACGCAATGGGCCTGCTTAAACGGGCGGGCATAACCGATGCCAGCGGTGCGGTCAACTTCTACCTCGACTTGCTTTGCGATGGCGATGTCAGCGATGGCACCCGCAATGACCTGGTTAGCTACATCGGCAATGTCGACCTCAGCAAGGACAATCAGAACAGTGAAGCGAAGGTGCGTGGCCTCATCCACCTCATCCTCGCCTCGCCCGCCTACCAGATGAATTAGGAGGAATTAAGATGAGCCTCAGCAGACGTGATTTTATCAAGCGCGGCGCGCTGATGTCGGTAGTCGGGATTGGCGCTCCGGCCTTCCTGGTGAAGGGCGCATACAGCCTGCAGCAGCGCGATGCCAGCCATGCCGCCAGTGCGGCCAGCGCGATTAGCACCCCCGCCAGCGCAGCCACTGCCCAGAGTGCAGGCCAGGCAGCAGTCAGCAACGCCACCAACAACAAGCGCATTCTAGTTGTCATCCAGCTTACCGGCGGTAACGATGGCCTCGATACGGTCATTCCCTACAGCCAGGCTAGCTACTATACCTATCGCAACGTACTCGCCGTGCCGAAGAGCAGCGTGTTGGACCTCGACGGCAAGGTGGGCCTCAGCCCTTATCTGCCCAAGATGAAGCAGCTTTACGATGGCGGCAACCTGGCGCTAATCCAGGGGGTGGGCTACCCCAACCCCAATCGTTCGCACTTTCGCTCGATGGAAATCTGGCAGACCGCTGTTCCCGACACCATTGGCGACACTGGCTGGCTGGGCCGTTATCTCGATGCCTCCGCCGCCGACGATCAGGCCGCCCGCGACAAGGCGCTGCGGGCGATCAACATCGGCCAGCAGTTGCCCAAGACCTTCTTCACCAGCACTACCCTGGTGCCGTCGATCGCCAGCATCGATGCCTACTCCTTTGCGGGCAACACTCGCTATCCCGCGGACACTCAGGCGCAGATAGATGTGATCAACAAGGTCTACCAGGAGGCCAGCAAGCGCGGCAGCTACGAGGACTATATCCGCCAGGCGGCGATTGACGCGCTGGGTAGCAGCGACACACTCAAGCGCATCATCAGTTCCTATCAGCCCAAGTCGCAGTACGATGCCAAGAACCAGGTGGCCCAGGGGCTGAAGATGGTCGCGCAGATGATCGGCGGCGGGTTGGACACCCAGATGTACTACCTGACCACTGGCGGCTTCGACACCCACGCCAACGAACTGAACACCCACAACGCCCTGATGAAGTCGCTGGACGATGGTATCTGGAGCTTCATGCAGGATATGATCGCTCAGGGCCGCGCCAACGATGTAATGATTATGACCTTCAGCGAGTTTGGGCGGCGGGTGCAGGAGAATGCCAGCGGTGGCACCGACCACGGCACCGCCCTGCCCATGTTCCTGGTTGGCGGCAACATCAAGGGGGGGGTCTACGGCGACCATCCCAGCCTCGACGACCTCGACCAGGGCGACCTCAAGTACCACATTGACTTCCGCTCGGTCTACGGCTCGGTGCTGCACAACTGGTTTGGGGCCGACCCCACTCCGGTGGTGGGCAGCGGCTGGCCCAACGTCAACTTCCTCAAGTCATAAACCACATAAAACCCCTCTCCCCGCCGGGGGAGAGGGTTGGGGTGAGGGGCAACATAACTCCCTCTCCCCAGCCGGGGGTGAGGGGCAACATAACTCCCTCTCCACAGCCGGGGGAGAGGGTTGGGGTGAGGGGCAGTCTGCTCGTCACCAACTCCAAACCCACTTCCTTTCCTCCCATTGCCGGTCAGCGCAAGCTGGCTGGCAGTGGCTTTTTTGCCAATAGGTGGTTGCAAACTGACTTATGTACGATGATCGGACGAGTGGTAATCCTGAGCCATGGTTGTTGTCATCCTTGTATAGGAGCATCGCTCATCCGCCAACGAAACCGACAGTCAGGCGCATGATGCTAGGGAAAGTGTAATGAAATAGCAGTCCGACAATCACTGAAACCACAAAGGTGATGGTAAATCCGTTGACCATGGTGTAGCCAGCGCCAGGGCCATCTATATGATGAGCAGCCTTGAGCATCAAGTAAGTAAGCGCTAGCGAGTAGATGCTTAGAGCAAGTAGCGCAATTACCAGAACGTAGAGGAACAAGTTCGGCGGAGTGGCCGCAACTACCGAGAGAGTCAGCAGTACGTCTGCAAGTATGCTGATCGGGAAGAAGAGTAGGGAGTAGAGATAGGTTTGCACCTTAAAGTTGCCGTCACCGCCTTGTGTCCGTCGCGCCATCACGTAGAGGACTACTGAGCGGAAAAGGAAGCCAGCCACTACAATTGCCATCCCTATTAGGGTAAGGCGAAAAAGCTCGCCAATCGCACTGCTTAGAACACTGGTGTTCAAGGCAGTGATAAGCAAAAGGGTAAAGAGGAAGATTCCTTCGACCACTGCGCCGAGGATAACTGCGCCCCAAGTGGCGTTGGCAGACTCAGCAGTAAACGTATCTACACTGGGGTGGGTCATCACCCGCAACCAGGCGGCGAAGGTGCCTAGCAGCGGCACCTGCCGCCTGATACTGGTGGGGGCAGGCTTCAACTTTGGCAGGTCGGGTTTGGGCTGGTCTGGCCCAGTACCGCGCTCTGGTGGATAGCTGCCCGGTGGGTTGGGGCTGTAGTCTTGAGCCATGATTGTTCCTGCCTTTCCACATAATTTGCTGAGTAGCGATTAAACCATAGTGTCCACGTTCGTGGTTTGCCGCTTCACGGCCCCAGGCCGCTGGCCGCCTGCGACATTACGACCGAGACTTTGGCAGAGAGGATAAAGTTTAGGAGGGCGAAGAATAGGATGAACCCCAGCACCAGACCAATGAGTAGCGACACTAGCACCACAGTGCGGGCATTGCTGGCGCTCATACGATGGGCAGGCTGCAGCATATAGTAGGTGAGGAACAGCTCGAAGATGCCGATGGCGAGGCTGACTACCGAGCCGACGAGGGGAATGATGCCCAGCAAGGAGCTAATTATTGCCAACGGGAAGGTATAGAGCGAATATAGGTAGGTTTGGGTCATGAAGTCGCCCTCACCATGACCGATGGTCTTCGCCAGCAGATAGAGGAAGCCAGAGCCGAGGAACAGGCCGGTGACTACAGCAGGCACGCTGACAATTGCCGAGCCAATGAAGAAGCCAACCGAGCGAGTGGTGAAGGCAACTACGACAAAGTAGACGATGGCATATATCAGCGCACCCAGCAAGGTTGTTCCCCAGTTGGCATCACGCATCTCGCTGGCGAAGGTTGCCGTACTAGGTCGAGTGATTACCTTCACCCACTTGGCGAAGATGTTGCTGGCCGGTGGTTCGAGGCTGCCGTAGGGGTCGGGCTTGGCTTTGGGAGTTTCGTATGGCGGGGTTTGGCCGCCCTGCTGGTAGTAATCCTTGATGCCGTAATCTTCCTTGTTGCTATCCTGAGGGTCGTAGTTCTGGGCCATGGTCTTGCTCCTTTCGCTGTTGTTTTCGCTGGTGATTATAAGTATACGGAATGTATGGCCGGAAAGTTACAGCAAGCAAATATACTCTTTAGTGTAATTAGGCTCCGATCCCATGTGGAAGCGCTTTCATCTTCCACGAATTCGGCGCAGCCTATTGCTTTTTCTGAAGTGTTGTGCTACAATCTGTGCCAGTCAGCAAGCGTGGCGTAATAATCAGGACCTACACGGCTCGCGGGGGCGAGCAGGCCAGCATTGCAGAAATACAGCGGCGCAACCCGAGGCAGGCCCGAACCCGACTTTGCTGCAACAAGCCATTAATCCGTTATAGTCAACAAGGAGGTTGAGCAAAGTGGGTATCGAGGATAAGTCACTGCAGTGCCGCGAGTGTAACGCATCATTCATCTGGACTGTCGGTGAGCAAGAGTTCTATCAGGAGAAAGGGTTGGTCAACGAACCGACCCGCTGCCCCGACTGCCGCGCTGCCAAGCGCAAGATGCGTAACCAGAGCGGTGGCACGCGCATCCAGTATCCGGTTACCTGCGCCTCATGCGGCCAGGAAACCACTGTGCCGTTCGTGCCACGCAACGAGAAGCCAGTCTATTGCAGCGATTGCTTCGACCGGATGCGCGCCGAAGGGGCATCTGCCGCTGCTTGAGCTGAGGCTCAGTGACATAAAAACCTCTCCCTGGGGAGAGAGAGGTTTGGTGAGGATTGAATGTTGAGTTATAACCAGTGTTGTAGTAATGCGAGATTCTCCCCTCACCAAACCTCTCCCCGCTGGGGAGAGGCTTTTTGCTGTTCGACTATAAGCTAAATAAAGAGGAGAAAGAACATGGATGCTGTTTCCTTGCTACGCAGCCAGTTTCAGGCCACCTATCGCCTGCTGGAGAATACCATCGCCGATGTAACGGCAGAGCAGGCCCAATGGGTGCCGCCTGGGGTCGCCAATCCGATTGGTGCAAGTTATGCCCACGTTGTGATTGCTACCGACGCAATCATGAACGTGATTATCAGGCATACCGCGCCGCTGATGGCGGGCGAGTGGAAGGGTAGGACCGGAGCCAGTGAGCCGATGCCCACTGGCGAGGAATATGTGAACTATTTTCCCTGGACCCGCCGCGTACAGGTGGATTTGCCAGCGATGCGCCAGTACGCCACTGCAGTCTACGCCACCACCGACCAGTATCTCGCCACCCTCAGCCCCGATGCACTCGACCAGATGGTCGACCTCAGCGCGTTGGGCGCGGGCCAGGTGACGCTCGGTATGGTACTAAGCCGCCAGCTAATCGGCCACATAGAGCAGATGTGTGGGGAGATCTCCTGCCTCAAGGGGTTGCAAGGGGCGACTGGGTATCGCTATGCGTTAGCGGCTAATGCGCCAACGCCATCAGGGTGAGGCAGGCCAGCGCCACACCCGCGACAAAAGCACGGGCGATGTTGCCCTTATCCCAGTGGCGCTGCAGGGCGCGGGTATCTGGCAGGGTCTCGCCGCGTTGCACGGCGGCGATTAGCCTGCGATTGACCGGCCAGCCGTAGACTGCGGATAGACCGAGGTCGGCGCAGAGCATCAGGAAAGCGACCATCGCCAACCAACTGCGCCCGCTGCCCAGGCCGGTAAGGAAGATGAGCGCAAAGGTGGCAAACGCGCCGGGGAAGCCGAATAGCGCCATTCGCAGCATCGCCACCTCGTGGATGCGGCCCATTACCTGGCCGAGCGCGGCATCGTCGGTGCGCTGCAAGGCGGGGCGGGCAATAACCGCGAAGAAGGTCTGCGCCCCATAAGTCACGCCCAGGCAGAGGACGGCGAACAGGATCAGGATGCTGTTCAGGTCGAACAAGGCTACCACAATTCTCCCTCGTCCTTTGGCAGAGGGTTGGGGTGAGGGCTAATGCAATCCGCCCTAATCTGCAATCTGCAATCAAAAAGCTGCAAATTCGCTCACTGGTTGCTACTGGATTGCTGGTAAGGCAGACCCTGCGGCTTGGTCACAAACACGGCGGCCAGCACATCGGGCAGGCTGTCCTCAAGATGACCCTCGCGGGAGAGCTGTTCCTGGCTGATCGGCATCAGCATCGCGTCGGCAAACAGCACCTTTAGCTGTCCTGCGTTGTAGTTGGCGACCAGCGACTCGATGCTGGCATCCACCTGTGGCGTGGAGCTAGCCGAAGCGACATTCGCGCCGCCACCGATGCTCTCCCCACCACCAATCACCCCTGGCAAGCTGACCTGGCCGTGGGATGCGTCGCCCGTTGCGCTTACCATCACCTGCCCCTGCTGCTCCGCGCCACGCAGTTCGCTGCTGTCGCCACCGCCCGCCCGTACCACATCGAAGGCAACGAAGTGGCCGGTCGGTGACTTCAGCACGCGGCGCACCTCGTGCAGCACCGCTAGCAGATCCTCTCCGAACTTATGCAGCGGGCGATGGCAGATTACCAGATCAAAACTACCATCCTCGAATGGCAGATCCTTAGCATCGGCCTGCTCGAAGTAGACATTGCCCATGCCCTGGGTCGCCTGCCGCACCTGCTGCTCGGCGGCGGCATCCTGATCAATGGCGATGATCTCCGCCACTCTAGGCGCGAAGGCGGCGGTGGCCCGCCCATGCTCGGCGGCAATATCCAGCGTGCGTTCACTGCCGCTCGGTGCGGCCACCTTCAGCATCACGTCGCTCTGGTGCTGCGCGGTTGGTGTGGCGACTGGCGAACTGGCATCGCCCTGCTGCGTGGGTTCGCGGTAATCCAGGTCATCCATCCGCTGATAGCCTCTCTCTTGTTCCATAATATTTTCTCCTCCCTTTATTTATGGCAATCCTTCATTCCTATGAGCAAGAAGCGTACCCATCGAACTTATACCAATTAGCTATGGTGTCGCTACAGTTTGGGCCAGGGCGAACAACGGTTCGACCCTACAGAATTGTAGCATCTCCTTAGTGAACTGGTATTAGAGCTATCCGAAACAAAATCCGGTGTTCGTAGGGTCGAACCTTTGTTCGCCCTTTTCAGCTGAACATTCAGCGCGTGCCAAGCAGCAGTCTGGGTGTTCAGAGGGGCGAACCGCTGTTCGCCTTTTTCGGTTAGCGATTACCCAAACGTAAAGATCAGGTTCATCAACGCCAGGAAGATGACCGCCGTCACCACCAGCCCGACGAATGTGCCAGCGCTTAGAATGAGGCGGCGACCCCCGACGATGAGCGCAATGATGGCGAACCAGAGCAGTGCATCGCCCAGGTAGCCGAGTGGTCGCCAATGAGCGGGGTTGGCTGCCTGGCTGGAATAGGCGAATACGTTGAAAGGTGTAGTATCGCTAGTCGTCGCCGCGGTGAAGCCAAACGGCAGGCCGTAATCGAGCTGCACCACCCGATGCCCACTAACCGTGGTGTCGCTCGTGGTCTGACTGACCATCACGCTGCACAAGGCCACCAGCAACGCCGCCGCCAGCACGAAGCCGACGAACGCGGGGGTAAAACGAAACGGGGCGGGGTTATCCATCATCTCCTTTAAGCAGCGGGGAGCGCCACCCGCAATCTGCAATCGGCAATCGGCAATCTGTAATTCTCAGTAGTGTACCCACACCTGCGCCCCTACTCGCAGCCAGGCGAAGATGGCGGCTGCGTCGGACACGGTGGTGCGGATACAGCCCGAGGAGATGGGCTGGCCGAGGCGCGCATCGATCACCCTGCCGCTGCTATCCATGATCACGCTGTGGAAGCCATTCGCCCACTTCGGGTCGAATCCCACCCAGTAGCGGATGTACTCTCCCCTGACTACCGACTGGTGCAGGCTGGCATCCTTGACGTATACGGTGAACAGACCCGCGTAGGTGGTGGTATTAGCGGTATCACCGCGGCCATAGCTGATCTGGAAAACCGCCTGTGATGCCTGACCCTGGTAGAGTCGGACTTCGGCTTTGGTCAAATCGGCCTCGGCCCAGTGTTCGTTTACGGTGGGGATGAAAGGCGGCGGCGCGATGTCGTTCACCGCTATATTGACCACAGCGGGCAAGGTGGACGGCATCGCGGTGGGCGCAACCATTGGCGGCAAATTGTAGCCCGGCGCGGGCGGCGGGGTAGCAGTAGGCGGGGCGGTAGCTGGGGCCACATTCGCCGCAGGTGCAGGCAGTGTCACCACCATGTCTGGCTTGCCGCTCCCCACCAGGCGCAAGCCCAGCCAGCCCAGGCCGACGAGCAGGCAGATACCTATGGTGATAAGCAGATACTGCGCTTTCAACATCGTGACTTCCAATCGCTAGTGGGAAGCCCACTCAGTCCTCAGTCCTGAATTATTTGCTTCCATAGCCCACGTATTGCTGGAACAGCGGCTGAAGATCGGCGGGCGATGCGGACTGCAACACAGCGAGCAAATCGCGCCCGCTGACCAGCTTTCCGGTGAACTGCTTGTGGTAGGCGGTCAACGCCTGCCAGAAGGTGTTGTCGTTACCAAACGCAATACGCACGGTGCGGTAGAAGGTCGCGCCCTGGCGGTAGATGAAGTTGAAGTAATCGTCGCGCCCGATGAAGGCGCTGACCGCTGCGCCGAGCGGCTTGTAGCTGGCGACCGTTGGTGGGGTGTGCGCGTTGGGATTGGCCGCTGGTGGCGGCACGTAGTTGCCCCAGTCGTTCCACGCCTTGTTGAAGCTGGCGGGGTAGAGATCGCCAATCAGGTATAGTGTAGCATAATCGCCAGTAGCCTCGTCAAGCCAGGGGTCGCTGTACTGGTTGGTGATCACATCGGCGTAGAGCCACTGGTAGACCGCGCCGTGCAAGGCGCGCCACCACAGGAAGCCGCCTGCGCTGATGTCCTCGTCACGCACGCTGCCAGCACGCAACAGGTAGAGATCGGGATATTCCTGGTCGGAGGCGATGCTCAGGTCACTGGCTACCCCAGTAGGGGTGGGGACAGTTGCGCCAGGCGTGACGGGCAGCAGGCTATCAGCCATCTCCGCCACGCTGAAGCGGCTGGCGTAACGAGGGCCGAGTCGGGCCGCATACCAGTCGTAGGCAGCCAGGCTAAGGTCGAGGATGGCGGTGGCACGGGCGCGGTGTTCGGGTAGGAAGTAGCCGTATATAATCGTGCCGTCCCTGGCGGTGCGGGTCAACGATTTGTCGGCGCTGGGGTCGACGAACTGATCAGAGGCGGTCAGCGCGAAGTCGCGTCCTACGCTTACACGGAAGCTCCAGTTGTTGCCGCTGTGCGTCACCTGCTGGCCGCTAGCGGCGATCAGCAGCGGCTGCACGGTATGCACCTGCACGCTATAGTCGGCAGGCACGCCGATGCCGTTGTCACCAACGCGGGCGTAGGGGTACGTCATCGGTTGGCCTTGCTGATATGGCGCCAGCGTGGGCAGCCAGTCTCCCAGGGTGATGATACGGTTGGCGGCATCAATCGCAAAGCGATTACCTGCGGTGAGGGGGCGGAGGGTGTACTGCATAGCGATCACCGTAGACGCAGCTGGGGCTAGCGGGGTCTGGCCGGTGCCGGTCAGTGGCACGCTGAGGTTCACATCATCGCGCCAGGTGTATGCCGCTGGCAGGCCATTAATGGTCAGTTGATCGAGGGTGAAGCTGCCCTCGAAGTGGTGGGGAACGATACGGAAAACCAGGGTGGTGATAGTGGCAGTCTGCTGGTTGGTGTAGCTAACTACCTGCTGCACCGGGATAGTCAGTGAGGTGAGGTCGAGGGCGAGGTGCAGGTCGTACTGCGCGGCTACCCCATCGGTGGCGGTTACGACGATGGGCGCAGCAGGGGTGGGGGTTGCTGCGGGCAGGGTGGGGGTAGCAGCGGTCGCATGGGTCGCGGTGGGAGCGACAGTAGTTGGGGTTGGCGGTGCAGGCGTGTAAGTGGGCAATATTTCGCCAACCACCACCGCGCCGCCACCCGGCGTGGCGTGAGCGCTGGCGACCGCCGTGGGTCTAGCGGGGGGGAACAGCCCGCCGATGTAGCCGAGCGCGTCGTTGCCGTAGAAGATGGCGAGGACGAGCAGCGCGGCGAGAATGAGGCCGAAACCGAGCCAGCGCCCGCGCCGCCTACCGCCAGTCTGCTGCGCCCAGGTAGCGGACTCGCCTTTGGTGCTGAGGGTGAACGGGGCATTGTGGGCTTTCTGATTGCGATCACGGGTCTGCATCGCGGCCAACTCATCGTACATCGCGTTGCCGTCGGCGAAACGCTTGCCAGGGTCGAGCGCGAGGGCGCGTTGCAGGAAGGCGCTGAGTGCGGGCGGCATATTATGGGGCAGCTTGAGGGCGCGGACCGGGGCTTCCGCTTTGCCATTCGCGGTGGCAGCGCTGCCATTGGCGCTCTTGCCGTTCGCTGCTTTAGGAGCATTGACCCAGGCATCGCGGAAGCGCATCCCGGTGAACATCTCCCACAGCAGCGCACCCATGGCGTAGACATCGCTGGCGGGAGTCGGTTCGCTGCCCAACGTTGCCAGTTCGGGAGCGCTGTACTCCGACATCACGCTACTGCCGATGCCCAGTTTGTTTTCGTCAGTGGGCCGCTTGAGGTCGAGCAAGCGGGGGCGACCGAGCGCGGGTTCGGCCAGCCGCACCTCGTCGCCACTGCTGCTGCGCGTCACTACCAACTTCTGGGGGGTCAGTTCGCCGACTACCAGCCCACTGCTGTGCGCGGCGGCGAGGGCGCGTACCGCAGTGGCGCACAGCTCGATCATGTCGATGCTATTCAGGTCGCGCACCGCCAGCAGGTCCGCCCAGGTCTTGCCGTTTAGCTGGTTGAAGATGACGTAGGGGTAGATACGCTGGGCATAGCCGGAGGCCAGCGGCTGGGCCATGTAGCCGTCGTTGCCGGGCTTGCGGGCGCGGGGTACATCCTTGCGGAAGTTGGCTGCGAAAATGGGGTCGTTGCGATATTCGGGGCGGTAGAGGCGAATACGCACCACCTCGTTCTTGCCCGTGTCACGGGCAAGGAACGATGAGCCAGAGTAATCCGACCCGGCGCGGCTGAACACCTGATAGCCGCCAATCTGTAGTTGCTCGACTGCCTGGTTCAGCTGATTCATGTGACGTTCGCTAGCTGTGGACTGCTGGTACGGATAAGGTTGACCGCGCCGTGGCAGGCGGAGACGGTGGCGATCAGGGCGCGAATCTCACCGTCAGATGCAGCCGCTGCGATATGGTCGCGGGCCGCTTTATAGCGGCTAACCGGGATGGCCTCCACGCCAGGGGCGCAGAAGTAACACTTGAAGATCTCGACGGCGGCGAAGGGTTGGCCCGCTGCCGCCTGCTGGGCGGCGAACTGCTCGACTGTTTCGCTCATCTCCCAGAAGCGGGGCTTGAGGATGGCGGGGCAGATCTTGGGGGCGCGGCAGTTCGGCACGCAGACGAAATCGGCCCAACTGATAAAGCCGGTGCCTTCCTTGCCCTGCACCTCGTAGGGCAACCCCAGCTTGTAGTCGAACGGCTCGATGCTGATCCGCTGCCCGTCCAGCTCACGCGCCACGCTCCACATCACCCACTCGAAGGCCAGGTGCGGGGCCAGCGGCGCAGGCACGATTTCATCATCGTCGCCCATGCCATCCAGTGCTGCCTGCATATAGGTAAACCAGTCGGCCTCGACGAAGCGCAGCGCTGGGTCGTCGCCCAACTCGCGTCGCACTCGGCAAGTGCTGGCGTGGCGATCAACGACGCTGATGGTGTCGAAGTCCACGTAGCCTTTGCGTCGCCCACGCAACAGGGCATTGGTATGCACCAGCCCATAGCAGCCACCACCGATTACTATGTAGTGGCGTTTCACGGCTGTGCGATTTGTCAGCATTCGTTACCTCAAGGGGATAAAGGGATCATCTAACCCTTTTATGATACCAGAGGGGCGGCTAAGTGTCAATCTGTTTTCCACTTATCCACAAAGCGCGTTGACAACCTGAGCCATCGTTTATATAATCAGCACAACCAGGCAAATCAGGAGGCATAAGCATGACCCAACAAACAGCGCTAGTAACCGGCGCGTCGTCGGGTATCGGGCAGGCGTGCGCGTTGCGGTTGGCACGGCTGGGCTGGCGCGTGTTCGCGGCCGTACGCAACCCGGCGGCGGGCGAGGCGCTCAAGCAGAAGCATAGCAACATCACGTCGCTCATCCTCGACGTGACCGACGAGGCGCAGATCAGGACTGCTGTGGAGCAGGTGGGCAAAGCGGTCGGCGCAGCGGGCTTGCAAGGGTTGGTGAACAATGCGGGTATCGCGGTAGCCGCACCGCTGGAGTTCATCCCCATCGACGAGCTACGCAGGCAGCTCGAAGTCAACGTCGTCGCCCAGATGGCCGTAACCCAGGCGTTCCTCCCGCTGCTGCGGCAGGGGCATGGTCGCATCGTGAACATGAGTTCGGTCGGGGGCAAATCGGTTGTGCCAATGCTAGGCCCTTATAGCGCGTCGAAGTACGCCCTGGAAGCGTTGAGTGATGCGCTGCGGATGGAGCTGATGCCATCCGGTATTCATGTAGCAATTATCGAACCCGCTTCGATCAAAACCCCCATCTGGGATAAGTCGCTTGCTGCCGCCGATGAACTGGAGCGCAAGATGTCACCCAAAGCGCAAGAGGTTTACGGCGTGCCAATGGCGAATATGCGTAAGCTGGCGGTAGCCTCCAACCGCACGGGCGTGCCAGCTAGTGCTGTGGCTAAGGCGGTGACTCATGCGCTGACCGCGAACCAACCGAAGGTGCGCTATCTGGTCGGCAATGCGCGGGGCAGGGTGCAGACGCTTGCCAATCTGCTGCCCGCCCGTTGGCGTGACCGCCTGTTGGTGGGGATGCTGTGGCGGGAGCCAAAGAATAGATTAAAGATGAAGCCTATGGGGGCGCTGCATTCGTCCTGCCGGATACAATCATAGCACAATGGCTACTTCATCTGCTGATCGAGGAACTGGTATAGGCGTTTGAGGTAGGCGCTGGGGTTCTGGATGTAGGCTTTGGTGTGGCGTGCGCCGCTGACCACCACTAGATCACTATGTGGATTGCTGCTGGCGGCGCGTAGTTCATATGCCTGGGCCACTGCCACAAGCTGGTCGTTCTGACCGTGATAGAAAAGGAAGGCGCGTTGTGGCTGACTACGCACCGCGTCCACCGGGCGCAGATCAGGGTTGACCCCGAACAGGGGGGCATAAAGCAGGGTTGGTCCATCGAGCAATTCGGGAATGAAGAAGCGGGCCAGGCCGTTAGTCAGGGTGAGGCGAAGTTCGGCAAAAGCGCTATCGGTGACGATCGCGCCAACATCCGGCAACTGCGGCGAAGCCAGTAGCACCGCCGCCCCGCCCATGCTCACGCCAAATACCAACATCCTGCCCGTCACATAGCCGCGCCCACGCATGAAGTCGTATGCGCCCAGCACATCAAAACGTTCGCGATCTCCCAGGGTAGGATGGTCGCCGCCGCTAGTTCCCTGAGCGCGCAGGTCGAACATCAGCACGTCGTAACCATGCGCCCGCAGGTCTTTCGCCATCCACATATAGTCGCCCGCTACGCGGTTGGAGAGCCAGCCTGGGATGATGATGACGCTTCGCCCGTTGGGGCTAGTAGCGTGGAACAACCAGCCGCGCAAGGTCACGCCATCGGCGCGGCTGACGAAGCTGACCTGATCGTAGCTCCCCCCCACTTGAGCCGCCTGCGCCGCCAACGCGACTGGGCGGGGCGCGATATAAATAAAGCTAAAACCCAGGCCTAGCGGCATCACCACAAACACTAGCAGCAGCGCCACTGCCAGCAATTTAAGCAGCCGTGAGCGACGTACTCCCCTCCCGCCAGGAGAAGCTGGGGGCGGGTGCGCGGCAACGTCTCCCCTCCCACCGGGAGGGGCTGGGGGCGGGTACGTGGCAACGTCT
>JANXYP010000094.1 GCA_025355955.1 Chloroflexota bacterium | reverse complement strand
CCGCGAACAGCACGCCCGCTACTATCTGAATGTCGACCGGTGTGACTGGCAGAGTATTGAAGGGGAGTGGGTGCAAATATGTCACACATGGGAGTGGGTGTACAGCGTTGCGTAGCAGGTTGCGGATGGCCATGAGGTCATACTCGCTCCCTTTTTCACATATTCGCGCCGCGGACCAGTGCATGGAGCGAGGCGGTGAACTCCACATCGTCGTCCCGCAGCCAGCGGAAGTCCTCAGCTTCACGAATCTTCTTGCGAAGGTCGGGGTATAGCTCAATCTCCCACGGCTGGCGGTGGTGCCAGCTCGTACCAGCCTCTGAACTTCCGGCGGATGATGCCTGCCACAACCAGCATCCTGAGCATCAACCTCGCGGTCGCAATGCTGACCCCCTCCTCGCTCGCCAACTTCTCGCACAGGCTTCTGAACTCGTGGGTGCCTTCCCGCACCGCCGTGACCGCCGTCTGCGCCAGCGGGGTGAGCACACCTTCGGCATCCGCCAGGTAGCGCTTCGAGCCATGGACTTCTACGAATAGTGAGTTGGCGCGGGCGGCTTGGGGCAGGCGAGTGCGCTTCCTCGGCACAGCCTCTTTTCTTACCCACCTGGTGGTGATGGACAGCAGGGAAGGATCGTCAATCAATCTCATTAGCATGGCCGCCAGATCGGCGCGGCACACCACAATGCCGCTGCTGTAGAGGGTGATCGTCTCGCCGCCTGCATCCAGTCGGGCGGCCACTACGCTCGAGGCTTCGATGAAAGCATAGCCGAGCTGCTCGCGTAGCCAGATGGTCAGATGGGTCGGGTCTCGGTTCTCAGCTTACCGTTTTGTTTGTATATACTCGGTTGGGTCATCTATTCCTTCCCTGCCAGCGTATCCATGCTAGCGTTCGCGGCTAGTTCGCAGGCTCCCCACCCGCTGACCTTCGCGTCTTGCCTCGCCGATACGCTCGGTCAGGGGATTGCCTGCCGCTTCCAACTCAACGAGCAGGGCATCGAGCACCTTCGCATCGTAGCTGAGGATGCGGCTGGGGCTGGTGACCTCCACTCGCCCGAACCCGGGGAAGGTCTGTTTGCCAGTTACTGCTACCCGTGAGCTTCAGCGGCTTCGCAGCTGTTCGCGGTCGGCTCCCATCTGCTGTTACTCGTCGTCCAGCCGAGCATAGTCGCTGATCGCTTCCCGCAGCAATACTAGCGCAGCCTCGTATTCTGCTTGTTCGATACCCATCTACTATTTCCTCTCTCTATATTATACCACCACTACTTCGTGCCGGTCGAACCTCCGACGCTCTGGCGGTTCGCTACTCCTCGCGGCGCAGGCCGCGTGTTTCTTCGGCTATTCTTGCCTGGTAGTCCAGAATGTCTTGCCGCCTTGCATACCACCTTCCTCCTCGCTTAGTTGCGCCCAGGGCGCTACTGCGGGCCAGCCGACCCAGGTAGTTAGCTTCGTAACCGAATTCGGCGGCCAACTCCGCCAGCGGCAGCAGGGCGCTCTTGCTTGTGTCGATCGCCTCAAGGTACAAATCTAGTCCCTGCTCGACTGCGCGCCCCACCAGGTTGATGATGGTGCGGTACTTATCAGTCATCATTGCCCCCTCTAGCCCAGCGAAATACTCGGTGCGCCATTGCCTGAGCAGGATGGCGGGAGGATAACCCGCCTCCATCAGCTGCAGGTTCATCAACAGCCGTCCTACCCTTCCGTTGCCGTCAATAAAGGGGTGGATGGCCTCGAACTGGGTGTGGGCAATCGCCGCCCGATCGATGGGGTGGTAGATCTGGCCTTGCCCCGCTATCCATATCAGCCACTGGTCAAGTAGCTCAGGTACCTTGTCGGGGTGAGGCGGTGTCCATTGCGCCCCCCGAATATGCACGCTAACCGTTCGTAGCGCCCCGGGCTCTGGGATCAGGTTGGCCATCACCAGGCGGTGCAAGCCCAGGATGCTATCGGCATCAAGTGAGCGGCTCCCGGCAACCAGTTCTTCCAGATAGTCGAAGGCGGCGGCGTGGTTGGTCGCCTCCACGTGTTCGTGCATGGTGTGGCCGCCGACGGTCAGTCCTTCTTCGATAACCAGCCGCGTCTCGTTGAGGTCAAGGGTATTGCCCTCGATGGCGTTGGAGTGATAGGTCAACACAATACGCAAGTCGTCGTGCAGGTAATGCAGCACCGCTGGCGGTAGGGGGCGGAAGCGGTCTAGCTGCTCACGCTTATCGGTGATGCGCGCCTCTAGTTGGCGAGACATCGAATAGGCCATCTTCGTTCTCCTTACCGTGATTTGTTGATTTAGCTAATTTTACTCGAAATCAACAAATCATGCCACTTGTGGTTGTTGGCCTAACGCTACCTTTCCACCCCAAGAGTGAATGCCCCCGCCTTAGCGGGACGACACCGCAGCAATCGCCCAGAGATACTCTTCAATGGTGATACCCAGCTCTGGCTGGTCGTGCGCGAACCACAGGCTGAGGTCTTGCAGCGCCCACCTGGACAATCCGCGCAGCAGCCGCATCGCTGCCCGGTAGTCAATATCGAAGGTGTAGAGTGTGCCGATCTGCGTCCGGGTCAGCCAGTAGACATACAACTCCGCACCATCTAGCGGGATAAGCGTAGCCCTGTAGCCATAGTCACCCCGAATCATCCTTGCGCCGGGAATGGTCTGCGCCGCATACTGCATCTGCCACCAGGGCGGTAGACCCAACTTAAGCCGCAGCCGCTGATATAGCGGGTAAGCTGTATCGTGTGCCACTATGCCCAGGAGCCGGGTGGTAATGAAGAATTCGCACTCACTACTGAATAGCTCGACCATCTCCAGGTTGTAGGGATGCGCCCGCCGGAACATCACATCAAGTCCATACATATTGCCCTCCAAAATAAGATAACCTTGCCACTGCCAGCGCCGCTGCTTCACTCAGATACTGCTCGATAGTCATCTCCAGGCGGGGCTGATCGCGGTCGAACCAGAAGGTAAGCCATGTCAGCCACTGGGTATTCGCCGTGCATCAGCAATCCTCCCTCTGTCGTCGCCGCGCCGCCCGCCGCTCATCGAGCCAGGCGAATACCTCGTCCATGGGGATGGCATCCTTCTCACCCTCATCGGCAAGGTGCTGAAGATGCTCGGCCATCAATCCAACCATCTCCTGGTAGTCAGCCTCGCGCACCAGTCGGGCCAGCGCTCTACCCCGCCGGTGGATGATCACGGTTGCAGGAAACACATCATCACCGAACTGGCGGAGTAGCCGCGCAACCCTGCTTGCCTGCGCTTGCCTTCGCCTTCGCCTTGCGCTGGTATTACTCAAGTGCGGGACCAGGATTAGCCGCCCGCTTGGTGCTGCTCGGGATAAAAAGGCTAGGACCAGACGCGAGTTTGCCGCGCAGCCGCGCCCACACCGCCTGGGGTATGCCCAGCAACAGTAGGGCTAGCGACACACCAATCACCCCGGCTACGATGTCTTCTTTGTCTACCTTCATGGTTCACCTCCTGAGACTGTTAGCATCACTCTGGTCGGCGTTGTATCGTAGTCCTGCGGCAATGCAACTGACGGTTGTTGTTGTTGGCATCAGGCCGCTCGGTTATGGTGGGATTTGGCGGCGATGCACCTGACGGTTGTTACCGATTGCCAAAGCTCGGTGGCGGTGCAGCGAACGGTTGTTGTTGTCGAGGGCAGCTTTCGTTGCTATCAGCGGTATGTATCACTGTCCTTGCCTCGCTCGGTTCAGTAGCCAGAGCAGGTATAGCGCTCGGCTGCTCCCTGCCCGCCAGCGACTGGCAGGCGCGCTACTGCTGACCACGCCTTGTATGCTACCATCACCTGCTGGACGCAGCCTCAGTCCTAGACGCGGTGAGTACGATGCGTACCTGGTGCTGAGCGCGAACACCCCCTCGCGTCCCAGGTCGGATCGGTCGGCCACTGCCCACCAGCGCGGGGTGCCGCCTTTCTGGTAATACCACATCACCGCTTGCCCCTTCGCCCCGCTCATCAGCCGCTCTAGCGCTTCTCTGCCATAGGAGAAGCTGTCTTCACTCTCTGGGTCGAGACTGGCAGCCGGGTTGTCGGCCAGGATGAAGCGCAGCGCCTCGCTCTTGCGGATTAGCTGGCGCACCAGTGGGCTTCGCTCTGCCTGGGCTTCGCCCACCCAGCAGATGGTTCGCCACATCAACTCCCGTCTGGCCTTCCGTCCCTTTGCGATGGCCGCGAGTACGTGGTGGTCAGCCTCGGTGTGAACCAGGTCTACCAGTTCGCACTCAGCCCGGTAGTCAAGCGCCTGATTGTCGCGCTTGCACAGCAGGTAATAGCTGTGTTCGCAGAGTTCCTTATCGTAGGGCAGATAACAGACCTTACCGCTAGCATTCCCGGCCAGGGGGTAGATGTAGACATCACCATCGCCGCCGAAACGGGCGCAGCGGCCAGCGCGTTGGATGAGCGCGTTCACCGGCGCGACCTCGCTGTGCATGGTCTCGCAGCTGATGTCCAGCCCCGCCTCCACTACCTGGGTGGCAAT
>JANXYP010000044.1 GCA_025355955.1 Chloroflexota bacterium | reverse complement strand
GGCGGCTTCACCCGTATGCGCCTGGGCAGTGTCGCCGACGAGCTGATCAGCCACGCGCCAGTGCCGGTGCTGTTGCTACACGGCCAGCAGCAGAGCGAGGCCAACTAATACCAATTCGTCAAGCAGATGAAGTAATATGGGGGAGCGAGGCGCAAGCCGCTACTATCCAGTCCCATCCGGCCAGCCGCCGTACTCGCTCCGGGTCGGTGGCTAGCGCAGTCAGATAAGTCTCTATCGCCGCCTGCTTCTGCGCGATGCTGTCGTAGGGCTGGCCTTCGATGCTGCGCCTCACTTCTTCAAACACCCGCTCCGCTGGGTTCAATTCCGGGGTAGTCTCCCCCAATAGCGTTGGTAAGTCCCGCTCTGGCAGAACCACCGTGGTTAGTAGCTCGGCAATCGTCCAAATGTGGTCGGTCAGCCCCGCCGCCATCGCCGCACTGCGCTGCTGCCAGCGACAATCCTGCTCATTGACCGCTGCTCGCAAGGTGCGTACTGGCCGACACAGGTTGTATACCCAGTCGTTGTACACGCACGATGCTTCCAGGTAGCGCGCCGCTTTAGAGTATGACAACGTTTTTCTTACTAGCCGCCCATTCATCTGCCGCATGGTCAGATGACTGCGCTCAACATATGCGGTGTTCGACCCCAGTAGCGCCACCGTCTCCGCCACTGGCCCGTACCGCACCCGCGCCTCCACTCCTATCACCCGCCACTGGGCGTTGCGCTGCTTGTGCAACTGTAGGTAGCGCATTGCTGTCGTGCTACGGTAGTAGCTACGCTTAGGGCCTTGACAGAACTTGCCCCACACCTTGAGCAAGGCCAGGCGATAGCCGCCCCAGCCGTCGGTGGCAATCGCAGGCGGTTGGGGATTACCCCGCCGCTTGATCTGGCGAAACATCATCAGCGTCACGCTGGACTCGTCGCGACCAATTCCTCTTGCCACCCGCAAGCGGGTATCGATCTCAAGCGCAGTGCCGCACCAATAAGTGCCGCGCTCTGGCTCTTCGCTGCGCCCCCTTTTTCACCCTTGTGGCCGACGAAGCTCCACAGGGCATCAAGTTGGATGCGTTGCAGCGGGTAGTTGGCGAGCAATAGCGCTTCAATCTCCTCGATGTAGGCGGCGGCCTGCTCTAGCCAGGCCACCACCGTCTCTTCCTTCACTCCAGTAATGCGATGGATGGCGGCCAGGCTGTTGCGCTCGGCCAGTAGCTTAAAGCAGAGCAAGATGGTAGCAGGGTCGCGGTGGCGGCCAAAGAAGATGGTGCCAAAGGTGGCGGCGCAGGTGGCCCCGCAGGTGTTGCAACGGAAGCGTTGGGTGCCATTGCGCTGCTTACCGTACTTGATGATGTTGCCCGCGTTGAGCTTGGCGTAGTCGGGGCAAGTGGGTGTTGGGCAGAAACTGCCCACCTTAACCAGTTTGGTTTCATCAGTCATGGTGGTTCTCCTTGAATTGGGATACCCCAATTATACACCAACGCCGTTTAGGGAGACCACCCAATCGTCAACTGTAGGCCAGTAAATCCTTCTGCCTCTTATAAGCTGCTGCAATTCGGCAAGCTCCTGCTTATTCCTACAGCCCACATTACCCAGGGTGTTAAGCCACTGCGTAATGGCTGGCTTCTTCTGCCAAACCGCGATCATTACATTGGTGTCCATCACGATCATAGCTCAATCGTTCTTCCGCTGCCAGGCTTGTTCTCTGAGCTGCCGAGCAAAATCAACAACATCGTCTATGTCTGTCCGATCGGCCCAACCCCCGGCAAAGCTGGAAGCAAGCAAGTCTTTAGCGGTAAGTGGCTGAGATTCTTCTGCATCAGCGCTCGTGATCTTGTTTATCTTTAGTTCCTTGACCTTGAGCGTGGTACCCCTGCTCCTAACCAATCTTGCCTCGCCAGTAATCTCAACCATCAGGTCAAGCACAGCTTTGACATCCTGCTCCATCGCTCGCTCAAAATTACAGTTAATTGCCTCGCCACCCAGGGTAAGGATCTGGCAGGAGCCGCGCTCCAGGTTTATCTCTCTTATCACACCTTGAATAGTCATCTGATTAACCATGTCCTGACCAAGAGATTGGGTGATACGCTCACGGGTCTTGTTATCCAAATGCGCGCTCTGTGGCGACCCGTCCTCGCCTTGATAAGAAAACTCGATACTCTCAACACCACTGCTCAGTATCTCGGCGGCTTCACTCAAAGACCGTAGCACCCCAATATCGAATCCTTTGATCGGGTAGATGCGGCCTTCAGAGAAGTGACTCACCCCTTCTACCAAAGTCCTGACTGCGCTCCTCCCGAGTGGCTCTTCCTCACCAAAAAGAGTGTTCAGCGGGTGCTGTTCGGTATGCAGATCAAGGCCAATCAAGGCGCTCCCCTGGTCAAGAGCGACCATATCGAGGCTACAGGATGTCTCGACCTCGCTGCTCATCCGCCCCTGTTTATCGTTGGACTCGCCGAGCGACAGGGCTTGGCCTACCCGTTTCACGCACAGCTGAATCCTGGTTAGTAGGTGAATGAGGTCGGTGACCGGCACCCACCCGGCCCTCACCTCGGAGCCCTCCAACTTAAGGGTCAGGAGTGGGGTATTAGCAGTCATCACAACACCATCCTTCTTGCTCAGTACAAGTTCTGTGTCTGGATCTGTGTCGAAGCTATACATAATGTAAGCCCATTTGTATTATAGCACAGTTGTAGCCACAGAACAATAGAACACGCGAGAAAATTGCCTTCGCCATCGGGCCAGGAACAGCGAAGAGGGCGCAGCCCATGCGGGGTGAGGCAAGGTGTGGCGAATGTGGGTCAGGGCAGGTGAGGCGCGGGCGGGGATAGCGAACGCAGCCAGAAGCCGCAAAGGGCGGGGCGAGCAGAGTGGAGGGGGTGAGGAGCGCGCCGCCCAGGGCTGGCGGTCAGGGAGTGCGCGGGCGGCAGCGAAGGGGACGCAAAGGTAGGTGCGAAGCGGGGTGCGAAGACAGCAGTGAAGACAGCGGCGTTGACTGGGGCGCAGCCCAAGCGCAGCCCGAGCGAAGACAGCAGCGTAGAGAGCAGCTAGCGGCAAAGGCAGCAATGCGGCCAGCATATGCAGCCTGATGCGCCATGGGGTACTTCACAGAAAAGAGTGACTGCCATGCCCAACAAAAAATACATCCTTAACCTAACCGATGCCGAGCGCGAGGCGCTCACCAACCTGGTCAGCAGCGGTCAGAACAAAGCCAGGCGCATTAGCCGTGTCGGCCCCATGCTCCTCGCCGACCGAGGCTACACTGACGCGCAAATCTTGCCATAGCCTCGGCGTTGCGCTGTCTACCCTGGCGGAGCGCGAGATGGTCAGCAGCTAGTTGATGGCGCGGGGCATCCACGACTGTGTTGCATAGCAGGGGATAAAGAAGAGGTAGACTAGTTAGCCCTCTGGCGCATCACTGCCTGTGTCCTCCTCCCCACCCCGCTGCCGCACCCTGGCATTGTGACGAGCGGCTATCTTCTCCGCCCGCACCACGTCGTCGCCACTTGCCCCCTTAGCCCCCCACCAGCTTGCCAACTTACAGCGCGGGCAGTATACCACCAGCACCCTCGGCCCGATCAGCGTGAAGCTGGGTGAGCTGTCCTTGCACTCGACGCTGGTCACCCACAGCTTGCCGCTGCCCAGCATCACCAACTCCAGCCCACACCAGCGGCAGTGCCGCCCCGTCGGGGGTTGTCCCGTACCCATCGCATCTGCTCCTTTCCCATCACCATACCTCGTCATGTCCGCTCATCCCATCTCCACCACGAACCGCCCCGCCATCTCCCGCAGTCGTCGCACCAGGCTGTCGCCACGCCCCAGGTGGTCGTCCCCGTTCCAGCGCCCCGCCAGCGCGGCCAGCCCCAGCTGCGTGCCGCAGATGGTGGGCAGCGTGGCTGCATGGCGCGAGGCGATGATGCTGGGCAGCAGCGCATCAAGTGGGGCAGCTTGCAAGTCGTCAATGATGACCAGCCCCCGGCACAGCGCCGCCTGCCGCACGGCGCTGGCTGCCTCCTGTTCACCGCCTCGCGGGCGGTACAGCGCGCCCGCGCCAGCGGGGATGAGCAGCGGGGAGTAGTAGTGCAGGCAATAGCCTTCGCCCCGTTCCACCCTAAGCTCCAGCCACGCCCACGCCAGGCTCACCGCCAAC